>CAZVTK010000163.1:0-9906 GCA_964629765.1 uncultured Mesorhizobium sp. | reverse complement strand
AAGCACAGTCTCTGGAATCCCTTTCGATTCAATCAGAACGCACGTTGCTCTAGGCAGGCGGCGCATTCGCCGCGCAGCTCGATCGTGGTCTTGGCGGCACGGAACCCGTGGTCGCGCGCCCAGCCGGACAGGCGGGCGCTGATCTCGTCGTCGGAGAACTCGTCCACCTTGCCGCAGCTCTCGCAGATGGCGAAGGCGACGAGGCCGTGCCGGTGGCCGTGGCCGTCGTCGTGGCCATGGGCACAGGCAACGAAGGCGTTGAGGCTTTCGAGCCGGTGCACCAGGCCGAATTCCGTGAGCTTCTCCAGCGCCCGGTAGACCTGCAAGGGCGCGCGGAACCCCTCGTCGCGCAGCCGGTCGAGGATCGTATAGGCCGACAGCGGCGCGTCGGCGCGCTCCAGCGTGCCGAGCACGAGGCTCTGGTTGCGGGTGAGGTCGCGGGCGGAGGTCATGGCCGACCATCGCCCGTCGCGCCGCCGCCGGCAAGATGCGCGGGCACGGCGAGGCTGACGATGAAGACGGCGAGCGCGGCGACCACGATGGACGGCCCCGACGGCGTGTCCCAGCGCAGCGAGCCGAACAGGCCGCCGGCGACGGCGGCGACGCCGAGCAGCGCGGCGATCACCGCCATCGCCTCCGGCGTCGGCGCGAAGCGGCGCGCCGTGGCGGCGGGGATGATGAGCAGCGAGGTGATCAGCAGGATGCCGACGACCTTCATGGCGATGGCGATGACCGCCGCCATCAGGAGCATGAAGGCGATGCGCGCGCGCTCGGGCCGCTGCCCCTCGGCTTCGGCGATATCGGGGCTGACGGTGGCGGCGAGCAGCGGACGCCAAAGCAGCGCCAGCGCGCCCAGCACCGCCGCGCCGCCGGCCCAGATGGCGGCGATGTCGGCCCGGGTGACGGACAGGATGTCGCCGAACAGGAAGCCGGTGATGTCGACCCGCACCCACGACATGAAGGCGAGCGTGACCAGCCCGAGCGCCAGCGCCGAGTGGGAGAGGATGCCGAGCAGCGCGTCGGTCGACAGCGAGCCGCCGCGCTGGAGCAGCAGCAGCGCCACCGCCACCAGCGCGGCGACGGCGAACACGCCGGCGACGAGGCTGACGCCAAGGAGATAGGCGACCGCGACGCCGAGCAAGGCCGAATGGGCCATGGTGTCGCCGAAATAGGCCATGCGTCGCCACAGGATGAAGCAGCCCAGCGGGCCGGCAACCAGCGCCACGCCGATGCCGGCAACCAGTGCGCGGGTGAAGAAATCATCGAGCATGGCGATGCTCCCCGGCCTCGTGCGCATGGTCGTGACCATGGTGCTCGTGGTCTTGGTGCCCGTGGCCATGGTCATGCCCGTGGTGCCCGTCGCCCGGATGGCAGTGGTCGGTCACCGAGCCGTCGGCATGGCGCACGCGGCCGTCCGGCAGATGCGTGTGGTCGTGGTCGTGGCGATAGACGGCGAGGCTGCCGGCCGCGCGCGGGCCGAACAGGTCCAGATATTCGGGGCTGGCGGCCACCGTCTCCGGTGAACCGGAGCAGCAGACATGGCCGTTGAGGCAGACCACCGTGTCGGTGCCCGCCATGACGATGTGCAGGTCGTGCGAGATCAGCAGGACCGCGCAGCCGGTGCGGTCGCGCACGCGGCGGATGAGATCGTACATCGCCACCTCGCCGGAAAAGTCGACGCCCTGCACCGGCTCGTCCAGCACCAGCAGATCGGGCCGGCGCAGGATGGCGCGCGCCAGCAGCGCCCGCTGGAACTCGCCGCCGGAAAGCCCTTGCACGGGCGCGGCGGCGAGATGCGGGATGCCGGTTTCCGCGAGCGCCGCGTCGACGTCCGCCTGCGGCGCGCGCCCGGTCAGGCGCATCAGCCGCGCCACGGTGAGCGGCAAGGTCCAGTCGATGGCCAGCTTCTGCGGCACGTAGCCGACGGTCAGCGCCGGCCGGCGCACGACCTTGCCGGCGTCGGCCCCGAGCACCCCCGTCACCATCTTGGCCGTGGTGCTCTTGCCCGAGCCGTTGGGGCCGATGAGCGTGACGATCTCGCCGGCGCGCAAGGTGAGGTCGACGCCGCGCACGAGCCAGCGCCCGCCGCGGCGCACGCCGGCACCGGCCAGCGCCACCAGCACTCCGTCGGGGCGCGTTCCGTCGGGTTTCACGACATCCAGCATGTTTCGCATCGCCTCTTGCGTCGCCCTATCGCACACGTTATAGCGTAACGCAATCGCATGTAATGTTATTACGTATTGATGCAAGAGGACGATGATGACGGTCTTTCGGTTGCGCTCCCTTCTGGTGGCCACGGCGCTCGGGGCGACAGCGCTCGGCGCGCTGGCGGCCACCCCCGCCGCCGCGCTCGACGTTGTCGTGTCGATCAAGCCGCTGCATTCGCTGGTAGCCGGCGTGATGGGCGACACGGGCAGTCCGGCGCTGCTGGTGAAGGGGGCGAACTCGCCGCACACCTATGCGATGCGCCCGTCCGACGCGGCCGCGCTGGAGGCGGCGGAGCTGGTGTTCTGGATCGGGCCGGGGCTGGAGACCTTCCTCGAAAAGCCGCTGGCGGCGCTGGCGGCCGGCGCGACCAGCGTCGAGATCGCCGGGCAAAGGCCGGTGACGCTGCTGCCGCAGCGCGAGGGCGGTCCGTTCGAGGCGCATTCGCACGGCGACGAGCATGATCATGACCATGGGCACGATCACGATGACGACCATGACGACGACGATCATGCGGCCGGGGAGGACGATCATGGGCATGGGGAGCATGGGCACGGCGCCGGGCATTTCGACATGCATCTGTGGCTCGACCCGCAGAACGCCGCGGCGGTGGTCAGCGTGATCGAGGCCGAGCTGGCGAAGGCCGACCCGGCCAACGCCGATGCCTACAGGACCAATGCCGAGGCGCTGCGCGGCCGGCTGGCGGCGCTGTCGGGGGAGATCGAGACGGAGGTCGCGCCGGTGCGCGGGAAGCCGTTCATCGTCTTCCACGACGCCTACCAGTATTTCGAGCAGCGCTTCGGCATGCCGGCGGCAGGCTCCATCACCGTCAGCCCGGAGGTGATGCCGGGCGCCGAGCGGCTGTCGGCCATCCGCGCCCGCATCGTGGAAGCCGGCGCGGCCTGCGTCTTCGCCGAGCCGCAATTCGAGCCGCGGCTGGTGGACACGCTGATCGAGGGCACGCCGGCGCGTTCGGGCATGCTCGACCCGGAGGGCGGGGCCATCGAAGAGGGGCCGGAGCTCTATTTCACGCTCATGCGCGGCATCGCCCGCAACCTGCGGAGCTGCCTGTCCGGCCAGTGACGCGTCGGGCGTAAGGCCCGAGGCAGAACCGGACGCCGGGCCGGGCATCAAGCCCCGGCATCAAGCCCCGGCATCAAGCTCGCAAAGAGGCGGCGCTGCCGCCTTTTCTTCGGCCATCAACTGTTACGATATAACATCAAGGAGAGAAGCATGTTGAAATCCCTGTCGATGCTGCTGGCCTCGGCGGCTCTGCTCGCCGTCCCGGCGGCCAGCGCCGAGGAGCGCAGCGCGGTACATCTGTTCGTGGCCGACCATACCGACGCGGTGGTGCAGGCGGTGGACGCCGCGACGGGCACGACGCTGGCGCGCTTCGAGGTGGCGAGCCCCGCCACCCTGTTCGCGTCGGAGAGCGGGCGTTCGGTCTATGCCGTGCAGGGGAACGGAAATCGCGTCAGCGCCTTCACCAGCGGCATCGCGGTCGACGACCATGGCGACCACGGCGACATCGAGATCGAGGCGCCGCGGGCGCTCGGCGTCGACATCGAGGGCCCGCGTCCCGTCCATTTCGTCGACCATCACGGCAACATCGCCCTGTTCTTCGACGGCGACGGCGTGGCGCGCATCCTCCGCGAAGGCGACGTGCTCGACGGCAAGGCAACGGCCCGCGAGGTCGGCACCGACGCACCGCACCACGGCGTGGCGATCTCCTACGGGGACCATGTGGTCGTGACCTGGCCCAACCGCACCGACCCGAGCAAGAATCCCGACGGCGTGCGCGTCCTCGACGCGTCCGGCGCGCAGGTCGGAGCCGATGTCGAATGCCCGAACCTGCATGGCGAGGCCTCGTCCGGCAATCTGCTGGCCATCGCCTGCCAGACGGGGCTGCTGATGGTGGAGGCCAAGGGCGGCAAGCCGGCGATCACGCTGCTGCCCTACGCCGCCGGCCTGCCGCGCGACACCAAGGTGTCGACGCTGCTCGGCGGCGCGGGACTGCAATATTTCCTCGGCAATTTCGGGCCTTCCGCCGTCGTGCTGATCGACCCCGAGGACGAGGACGCCTTCAGGCTCGTCGAGCTGCCGATGCGGCGCGTGCATTTCGCTATCGACCCGGTGCGGGCGAAGTTCGCCTACATCTTCACCGAGGACGGCAGGCTGCACCGGCTCAACGTGCTGTCGGGCCGGATCACGGACACGCTGGCGCTGACCGGGGCCTATTCGATGGACGGCCACTGGAGCGACCCGCGGCCGCGCGTCGCGGTGGGCGGCGACGAGATCTTCGTCACCGATCCGCTGGCCGGCCGCATCCATGTGCTCGACGCGGACGGCTTTGCCAAGACGCGCGAGATCGCGGTCGCCGGCAAGCCGTTCAACATCGTCGCGGTGGCCGGTTCGGGCGCCCACCACGACTGAGGGGCACGACCGACCGGAGGCGGATGCCTTTCGACACGAAGCCGGGCGCACATCGCCCGGCTTCTTGCATCCGCGATCAAGGCGCGGCACGTTCGGTCCGGTCAAACGAGGGACTGCACATGCGGCTTGCGGCTGGAATGGCGATGATGCTCGCGGCGGGCGCGGCCGCGATGGCCGATCCCTTGACGGACGCGGTGGGCGGCAAGGCGCAGGGCATCTGCTACGAACGCACCTACAGCGCCGAGCATCTGGCCAGGAACCCCGACCAGATGACGCATGCGATCCAGCTTTCGCTGGCGCCGCACCCCGAGGCGCGCGGCGCGATTGCGCGGCTGACGATCATGGACGCCGAGGGAGAGGTTTATTCCATCGGCGAATGCTTCTGGAAGGCCAAGGCGGGGCTCGGCGACGATGGGAAGCCCTATACGGCCACGTTCAAGGCGGGGCCGGGCCTCGACTGCACCGCGCGGGCCAACCCCGACTGGGCGTGGGAAGACGAGATCAAGGACGGCGGCCGCTTCGCCATCGACATGCGCGACGGCAAGTCGATGACCATCCATACCGGGGACGAGATTGCTGCCTGGCTGGAGTTCAACCGCGACGCGCCGGCGGGCTTCTATCCGCTCGGCACCGACGACCGCATCTTCCGCGTCGACCGCGCAGACCCGCGCGCCTGCTCGGAGATCGTCGGCCTGTTCGGCTGGGACACCAACTGACCCGTCGCCGCCCCGCACTTCACGCCGGAAAGCATCTCATGCGAGAAAGCCCGGCAACGGCTGGGCCGTGCCGGGCTTTCCTGTCCTGCGCGCCTCACGGAGCGGACGCGCGGAACGGCGTCAGTGCTGCTGCAGCCAGGTATCGATGTCGCGCTCGGCCTGCTCCTGCGCGCTGCCGTAGCGCTCCTGGATGCGGCCGGCGAGTTCCTTGCGCTTGCCCTTGATGACGTCGAGATCGTCGTTGGTCAGCTTGCCCCACTGCTGCTGCACCTTGCCCTTGAATTGCTCCCAGTTGCCTTCCACCTGATTCCAGTTCATCGCAAACTCCTTTCTGTCCGGGCCCTGTCCGGGCCCTGTCCGGGCGGTCGCGGCGCGGTGCCGCTTCGGTCGGTGTAACGGCTCAACGCGGCGGCGGTTCCCGCGACGGTTGTGGAATCGCATGCCCGGCCGAATCGGCTAGAATCGCACCATGGTCTTTGCCCTCCTGCGCCGCGCCTCGCGCAGCCTTTCCCCCTCCCCGGCCGCGCCCGTGCTGCGCGAGCACGCGGTGGCGGGGCGGCTGCTGCCGCTGCGCATCGTCGAGAACGAGCGCGCCCGGCGGCTGACCCTGCGCATCGATGCGGGCGGACAGGGACTGCGCGTGACCGTTCCGCCCGGCGTCCCGGCCCGCGAGGTCGACGGCTTCCTCGCCCGCCACGAGGGCTGGCTGGAGCAGCGGCTCGCCAAGGTGCCGGACCAGCCGACCGTGCGTCCCGGCGTGAAGCTGCCGCTGCGCGGCGTGCCGCACCTGATCGTGCACGAGCCCGGCACGCGCGGCACCGTGACAGTTGGCGAGGAAGGCGGCGAGCCGGCGCTGATCGTCCACGGCGACCGGCGGCATCTGCCGCGCCGCCTCGCCGATTTCCTGAAGCGGGAGGCGAAGCGCGACATCGAGGCGCTGGTGGAAAAGCACACGGCCGCCGTCGGCCGGCGGGCGAAGGCCGTCCGCTTCAAGGACACGTCCAGCCGCTGGGGCTCCTGCACCGCCGACGGCACGCTCTCCTTCTCCTGGCGCATCATGATGGCGCCGCGGCCGGTGATCGACTACCTCGTCGCCCACGAGGTCGCGCATCTGAAGGAGATGAACCACGGCCCGAAATTCTGGAGGCTGTGCAGGGAGCTCTGCCCGCGCACGGAAGAAGCGCGAGCGTGGCTGAAGAAGAATGGCGGGGCGCTCCAGGCCATCGGTTTCGAGTGAGCTATTGGGGCGCAATCACCTCAAGGCGCGGGAAGTAGGTGCGAAAGCGCCCCATGTCCCGCGTGAGCAGCGGGACGCCCAGCGTCGCCGCATGCGCGCCGATGAAGAAATCCGAAAGCACGCCCGTACGGAGACCTCCTGCGCGCCGGTAGTTCGTGTAGGCTTTCGCAGCCAGGAACAAGGCGCCCTTCGGCATCGCCGCCCACTGCAAGCCAACTCCCGTGACGAACGCGTCGACATCCTCGATGCGGGCATACCTAGCTGCCAATTCCGCGTAGACAATATCGTTTATCAGGACTGGCCCTGCGGCCATCGCTGTTTCGAGCGCTGCCGTGGACCAGGCACCCCAGTCCGTGTCATCCACGACAATGTCCAGCAAGACGTTCGTGTCGACGAATATGGTCACGGTTCGCCGCGCAACAGCGCCATGATCTCGTCGGTGGACATGCCGGGCCCGGCGTGGCCGCGAAAAGCGGCAATCCGGCTGGGAGGCCGCTTTTTATCGGCGCGTTCCACGATGACCTCTCCGCTCTTGGAGAGCCGGAATTCGATCTCGGTGCCGGCCTGTATTCCCAACAGATCGCGCACCGCCTTCGGTATCGTCACCTGTCCCTTGGATGTCACCGTGGACATAGGCCGCTCCTGTAATACCTGCTACGATGAAGGTATTACCTGCCGTGATCGATATCAAGGCGTTCTCGACACGCCCCCGCTTTCGTGCAAGACGCGCTGGCCATGCCTCTCGACATCAAGATCTGCGGCCTGAAGACACCCGAGGCGCTGGACGCCGCGCTCGATGGCGGCGCCTCGCATGTCGGCTTCATCTTCTTCGCGAAAAGTCCGCGCAACATCGAGCCCGCGGCGGCAGGAGCCCTGCGCCCGGCCGCGCGCGGCAAGGCGCGGGCGGTGGCCGTCACGATCGATGCCGACGACGCCTTCCTCGACGCGATCGTCGCCGCGATGGCGCCGGACATGCTGCAACTGCACGGCGCGGAGACGCCGGAGCGCGTCGCCGCCGTGAAGGCGCGCTACCGCCTGCCGGTGATGAAGGCGCTTTCGGTCTCGCAGGCCGCGGATCTGGAGAAGGCGACGGCCTTCGCCGGCATCGCCGACCGGCTGCTGTTCGACGCCAAGCCGCCGAAAGGCTCCGACCTGCCGGGCGGCAACGGCGTCTCCTTCGACTGGACGCTGCTCAGGGCGCTGCCGGCCGGCATCGACTACATGCTCTCAGGCGGCCTCAGCGCCGGCAACGTGGCCGAGGCGCTGCGCCTCGCCGACCCGCCCGGGCTCGACGTGTCGTCGGGCGTCGAAAGCGCGCCGGGCGTCAAGGACGTGCGGCTTATCCGCGATTTCTTCGCTGCGGCGAAGGCGAGGCGCTAGTTTTCGGCGGCAAACCGCTCGATCGCACCGAACGCGACCTCCCACGCCGGCTCCTGCGGCGTCATCACATGGTTGCGGCTTTCCAGCATGACGAACTCCGCGCCGGGAATGCCGGCGGCCAGCGCGCGCCCCTGGTCCAGCGGCTGCACACCGTCGTCGCGCGCATGCAGCACCAGCGTCGGCGCCGCGACGGCGCCCAGAAGGGCGCTCACGTCGAAACCGTCGACCGCGGCGCGCAGGGCGGCGGCGTTGGCGGGCGTCGTGGTCGTGCGCTGGAGCTCGGCGAGCGAGTCGATCTGCTCGCGGCTGCCGCCCGGCATGAACAGCGTGGCGAAGGCCGTGTTGAAGGCGCTGCCCGGCTGGCCCCAGCCGTGGCGGATGAGGGTCAGGATCGCCTCGCCCTGCGCGCGCTCGCTCTCGGTGTTGCGCAGCAGCCGGCCGCGCTCGTAGCCGCCATGCAGGATGAGACGGCCGACGCGGCCGGGATGGCGGTGCGCGTAGGCGATGGCGATCGGGGCGCCCTGCGAGGCGCCGTAGAGCGCGAAGCGGTCGAGGCCCGCCGCGTCGACCACCGCCTCGAGATCCTCGACGAAACGGTCGAGGGCGAGATCGCCGGCTTCCCGGTCCGACAGGCCGTTGCCGCGCTGGTCGTAGCGGACGAGGCGAAAACTGCGGCCGAGCCGCTCCAGATGCGGCTGCCAGACCGGGCTCGCCCAGTCGTGCTCCAGATGGGTGAGCCAATGGCCCGCGCGCACCAGCGGCGCGCCGTGACCCGAGACGGCGTAGGCGATGCGCGTGCCGTCGACCGACCGGCAGAAGGCGACGCGCTGGCGATCCGGCGGCGTAGATGCCGGCGCCGGCACGGACGCAGGCGGCGGCTGACGGTCGGCGACCTCCACCTCCCCGGCGAAGCGGAAGCCGCGGCGCGGCACGGTCTTGATCCAGCGCTGGCGCGCGCCGTCGTCGCCTATTGCCGCGCGCGCCGCGCTGACGCGGGCGGCGATGGCCGAATCCGACACGATGCGGCCGCGCCAGACGGCTTCGATCAGCTCGGCGGCCGACACCACGCGGTCGCGGTTCTCGATCAGCAGCACGATCAGGTCGAATACCTGCGGCTCGACCGCCGCCGGCCGCCCTTCGGCGCGCAGCTCACGCATGTCCGTATTGAGCTCGAACTCGCCGAAGCGGTAGCGCATGCGCCGAAACTAGCACCGCCGCTCTACGGCGGGAACGCGCCCGTGAAAATGCAAGGAAATCACAAGCCGAAGGCAAGGCGGCCTTCAAGCGGCGGGCGCGAGGCAAGCGCAAGGTGGGAGCATCCAGACAAGGGAGCCCACCATGACCCTGCACACCGACATCATCCGCCGCCACGCCGATGGTTCCATCGACACCGGTTTCTACGCCCGCCGGGCCTCGTCCCTGCGCACCGCCGAGCGCCGCACGGCACCACGCCGCTGGCTGCTGGCCTTGCTGCGCCTGTTGAGGCCGGCCTGAATCGAATCGGTTTTGCTTTTCCCGGCTGGTAAGGCATAAGCCTGCGCGACAGGCGCGGGCGCGCGCAACCAGACGGGATTTCGATGAACAAGCCGGTCCTGCCCAATTCCTTCCGCACCGGACCCGACGAGCAGGGCATGTTCGGGATTTTCGGCGGCCGTTTCGTCGCCGAGACGCTGATGCCGCTGATCCTCGACCTCGAGGACCACTGGAACAGGGCCAAGGACGACCCGGCGTTTCGCGCCGAGCTCCAGCAGCTCTCGACCTTCTATGCCGGCCGGCCGTCGAAACTCTATTTCGCCGAGGGGCTCACGAAGCATCTTCGCGACGTTTCCTCGGCGAAGGGCCTCGGGGGCGGCGCCAAAGTGTTCTTCAAGCGCGAGGACCTGAACCACACCGGCTCGCACAAGATCAACAACTGCCTCGGCCAGATCCTGCTCG
>CAZVTK010000162.1:0-9912 GCA_964629765.1 uncultured Mesorhizobium sp. | reverse complement strand
GCTCGCAAGCATCATGCTATGGCTCAAATAGTTAAATCGTCACCACAGCCTAGAACCGTGTCTGATTGAGGTCGTCTCATGCAAGACACGCGTAATCCGATCCGCACTCCGCTGTTCCGGCTGCTGACCATCACGGCCGCCGGGGTGGGCAGCTTCATCATCGGCCTGTGGGGCCTGCGGCTCGGCATGGGCGCCCATCTCGAGTTCCTGCCCGGCGAGGTGATCGGCGGCATCATCGCCGCGTTGTGCGCGCTCGCGGCGGCAGGCTCGTCGCTCTCCTTCTTTGCCGGCGTCGACGAATCGGCCGGCTACGTGTTCCGCGAGACCCAGGTCGACAAGCTGACCGGGCTGTTCGGCCGCGCCGCGATGATCGGCAAGATCGCCGAGGCCGCGGTGGCGACGTCGCGCACCGGCGAGCCGGTGTTCATGGTCGACATCGACATCGACCGCTTCAAGCACATCAACGACGCCATCGGCTACACGCAGGGCGACGAGCTCATCAGGTCGATCGCGGCGCGGCTGCGCGAGAACCTGCCGCAGGGCGTGGTGATCGGGCGCATCGGCGCCGGCGAATTCGCCGTGCTGATCTCGGACGACGGGGCCGGCGAGGCGATCGACACGACGGTGGAGCGGCTGATCGAGATCCTGATGCAGCCCTACCAGCTCTCGACGCATCTCCAGTCGGTCAACCTGTCGGTCGGCATCGTGGCGATGCCCAAGGACGGCACCGACCCGGTGCTGCTGCTGCGCCGCTCGAACCTTGCGCTGCAACATGCGCGCGCCGGCGGCATCGGCAACTGGGCGGTGTTCCAGCCGCATATGGGCAAGGTCGCCGACCATCGCCAGTGGATCGAATCGGAGCTGCACACGGCCTTCGTGCGCGGCGATTTCGAGCTGCACTACCAGCCGCAGACCGACCTGATGAGCGGCAGGATCGTCGGCTATGAGGCGCTGCTGCGCTGGCGCCACCCGGAGCGCGGCATGATCCCGCCGATGGAGTTCGTGCCGATCGCCGAGGAGACCGGCATGATCGGGCCGATCGGCGAATGGGTGCTGCGCCGCGCCTGCGCCGACGCCCGCGCCATTCCCGACGACTGCTACGTCGCGGTCAACATCTCCACCGTCCAGTTCATGACCAGGGAGTTCCTGCAACTGGTGCGCAACGTGATCCAGGAGACCGGCATCGCGCCGCGCCGGCTGGAGCTCGAAGTGACCGAGACGGCGATGATGCAGGACAAGGAGCGCGCCGCCGCGATCCTGAAGGAACTGTCCGGCATGGGCATCTCGGTGGCGGTCGACGATTTCGGCACCGGCTATTCCAACCTGAGCTACCTGATCGACTTCCCCTTCCACAAGCTCAAGATCGACAAGTCCTTCGTCGCCCGCATGGAGCAGGACGCCTCCTCCGGCGCGGTGGTTTCCACCATCGTCGGCCTGTCGCGGGCGCTGGGCGTGCACACCATCGCCGAGGGCGTGGAGAACGAGACGCAGGCGACGCTGCTGAAGGCGGCCGGCTGCGACGTGGTGCAGGGCTATTTGTACGGCAGGCCGCAGCCGCTGATGTTCGCCCAGCCGGAAGAGGGCAAGCGCGTCGCCAACTATCACTGACGGGAAAAGACGAGAGCCGGCGGAAAGGTGCCGGCGGCTTTGGCTCAGTCGGCCACCGCCTCGCTGGGATAGGCGCCCCATACCTGCGACTGGCTGATCCAGCCGCGCGTGCCGCCGGCGAAGTCCATCTCGCACCAGTTGCCGTTGCAGGCGCGGATGGTGCCGATGACGCCGGGCTCGACTTCCGCCACCAGCGCCGAATCGTCGCGCGCCTCACGGCGCAGCGCCAGACGCGCGTCCTTGCCGCGCTGCCAGGGCGTGACGATGGCGGTGCGCTTGCCCGACAGCAGCGACTGGTTGACCCAGCCCTCCGTGCCGTCGGCGTCGCGCACCTTGCGCCAGTTGTCGTACTCCTGGATGATCTCCATCGGCAGGCCGGCCTTCAGATACATCCAGTCGACGCGGTAGTTGAGGCCGGGGCCGATGCGCAGGTTCACCTTCGCCGATTTCAGGCTGACGAAGCGCGGCAGCGGCAGGCCGCTCGGCCCGACCGAGCCGGTGACGGCGGGGTCGGTGGTCTGCGCCGCGGCAGGAGCGGCCGACAGGCTCGCGGCCGCGAGTGCGGCGGCCAGATAGGCATGCGCAGAAAATACTCTCGGCATGGTACGCGGAACCCGATGCGCGGCCGCCCGGCGCGGCCTTTTTCTTTGTTTTCGGCCGGCCGTGTTGCTAGACAAAAGGCTGCATCGTTCGGTCGGCGCTCCAGCATGGAGTTTGGCCGGACTTGGTTAAAGAGGTCTGAAAAAGACCCGGTGTCGAGGAAACGATGGCAGGTCGCAGGAAGCCCCTCGTCGTCATCACGCGCAAGCTGCCGGACCCGGTGGAGACGCGCATGCGCGAGCTGTTCGACGCGCGGCTGAACGTCGACGACCAGCCGATGACGCAGCCGCAGCTCGTGGCCGCCATGCGCGAGGCCGACGTGCTGGTGCCGACGGTGACCGACCGCATCGACGAGGCGGTGATCGCGCAGGCCGGCCCGAACCTGAAGCTGATCGCCAGTTTCGGCAACGGCATCGACAATATCGACATCGAGGCGGCGGGCGCCAGGGGCATCACCGTCACCAACACGCCCAACGTGCTGACGGAGGACACGGCCGACCTGACCATGGCGCTGATCCTCGCCGGCCCGCGCCGGCTGACGGAGGGCGCGGAGTTCCTGCGCTCGGGCCAGAAATGGGCGGGCTGGTCGCCGACATGGATGCTCGGCCGGCGCATCTGGGGCAAGCGGCTGGGCATCGTCGGCATGGGCCGCATCGGCACGGCGGTGGCGCGGCGTGCCAAGGCGTTCGGCCTGTCGATCCACTATCACAACCGCAAGAAGGCGGCGCCGCAGATCGAGGACGAGCTGGAGGCGACCTATTGGGAGAGCCTCGACCAGATGCTCGCCCGCATGGATTTCATCTCGGTCAACTGCCCGTCGACCCCGGCGACCTACCATCTGCTGTCGGCGCGGCGGCTGGCGCTGATGCAGCCCACCGCCTACCTCGTCAACGCCGCGCGCGGCGGCGTCATCGACGAGGAGGCGCTGATCAGGCTGCTTCAGGACGACAGGATCGCGGGGGCGGGCCTCGACGTGTTCGAGAACGAGCCGAAGGTGAACCCCAAGCTGGTCAAGCTCGCCCAGAAGAACAAGGTCGTCCTCCTGCCGCATATCAGCTCGGCCACCATCGAGGGGCGGATCGAGATGGGCGAGAAGGTGATTGTGAACATCCGCACCTTCATCGACGGTCACCGGCCGCCGGATCGGGTCCTGCCGAGCCGGATGTAAGCAAACGCTTACGCAGCGGCGATCGCCTCGATTTCCACCAGCAGGGCGGGCGAGGCCAGCGCCTTGACGATGATGAGCGTGATCGGCGCGGGCGGCGAGGCGAGCGCGCCCGCCGCCGATTTCGAAAACCCTTCCATGAGCGAGGCGTCGGTGAGGTAGAGCGTCGTCTTGACGATGTTGGCGGCGTTCATGCCTGCCTCGGCCAGCACGGACAAAAGCGCGTCGATGGCGAGCTTCGCCTGCTCCTCGATCCCGTCGCCGGGCGTGCCGTCGGGCCGCATGCCGACCTGGCCGGCGACGAAGAGCATGCGGCTGGCGCCGGTGACCTCCATGCCATGGCTGTAGAAGGGGGAGACCGGCAAGGTCTTGGGGTTGATCGCCTTCTTCTGCATCTGTCCGGTCATACGTCGTCTCTCCATGTTGGCCCGTGTTGGCCCTGTACGAACAGAGTTAGAACATGACGGTCACGGTCTGGCCAGTGAACCGGCGATGCAGATCGCGGTCCATCCTGACAGCAGATGGCAGGAGCCATTGCATCTCGCGCGCGACGATCAGGCCGAGCAGCAGGATCGCGTCGGGCTCGTGCAGCACGAGCGCGGCGGGCGCGCGGCCGGCATGGACGAGTTCCAGCAGCACGGCGGAAGCCGAGGACGAGCCGATGGTGCCGGGCAGGAACAGCACCGTGCCGGCGACACTGCGGCCGCGCTCAGGGTGGCGCGCGTCGATGATGTCGCCGCTGCGCGGGTCGACCCCGCCCCAGAAGCTGATGGGCGCGGAAAGCACGAGCGCCGGCCCTGTGCCGGGCGCACCCGCGACCAGGATGACGGCCGGCTCGCTTATGCTTCCCGCGGCGACGGTGGCCGCGCTCATCGCCGCGCTCCGGCGAAAACCGGCCGGCCGGCGACGGCGCTTTCCACGCAATCGGCCAGCGAGCCGTAGAGCACCGCATAGCCGGTGTTGCCCGGCGCGTAGTGGGCGAACTTGCCCGAATTGGTCATCAGCACGCCGCCCGGAAGGTCGCGCATGATCGGCGTGACGACGACGCAGGTGTCGGCGACCAGCGTGACGCCGAGGCTTTCAAGCCCGGCGCGCAGGTCGGGACCGGCGGCGTCGAGCGCGTGGCGGCCGGTGCAGGCGTAGAAGGGCACGGCGAGCCGGCGGCCGTGCAGCAGCGTGTGCAAGGCGCGCAGCTCGCCCAGTGACAGATGCGGGCTGCCGACGGCGACGGCGTCGATGCGATCGGGCCTCTCGGCGGTCGACAGGCGCGCGCGGGCGTCGGCCTCCATGGCCGGCGTCACGCGGACGGTCTCGGCCGGCGGCCGGTTGCCGAGCGCTGTCGCGAGGTCGGGCGCCTCGGGCGTGACGCCGGCGATGTGGAACAGGCCGACCGCGCCGGAGGATGCGGCAGCGGCGCCGAACGCCTTGAGCGCGTCCTCGCCCGGATGGGCTTGAACACCGGCGACCACGCCGACGGCGGTGCCGACCGTGCGTCCGAACAGGCTGCCGAGCACCGGCCACGCGGTTTCGTCCAGAAGGTAAGCCAATCCCAACATTGAAACGTCGAACACCATGCTCGCGCGCCGGTTTTCCGGGCGGTGCAGGCCGCAATCAGGCGCGCGGCCGGCGATGGCGCAGGCGATGTCGAGGAAGTCGCCGTAGCGGTTGGTGCGCGCGCCGAGCACCGAGTTGCAGAAGGCGACGGCGTTGCTCTCGCCCCACGCAACGTCCGTGCCGAAAGCGGGGCGGTGGCCGGCCTGATAGGGCGCGCAGGTCCAGCTCGGCTCGCAGCCGAGCGTCCGGTAGGCGTCCATCATGCGCCGCGCCATGGCGCGTTCCGGTCCGACGAGGCGCACCTGCGCGCAGCCGGTGAGGTCGAGCGCGCCGACATTGAGCGTGGCGCGCACCGTGGTTTTCGCGCCGCCGGCCACCAGCCGCTCGGCGAACAGCGTGCCCGAATCGCCGTGATAGAGCGCCCCGTCGATGTGGGCGGAGGCGACCGGAATGAGGCGCGGCGCCCCGAGCAGGCGCGCGCTCTCGGCGACGATGCGCATGGCCGTCGCCGCGCCCTCGCCCTGGGCGCCCGCCGCGATGGCCCGTTCCTCGGGGGAGAGCGCGAGCGTCAATCAGTCCTCGTCGCGGCCGTAGCGGATCGTGTCGAAGCGGGCGGCGAGCGAATCGTACATCAGCAGCCGGCCAATGAGCGGCTCGCCGATGCCAGCGATCAGCTTGACCACCTCCATCGCCTGAAGCGTGCCCATGACGCCCGTCAGCGCGCCCAGCACGCCGGCCTCGGCGCAGGAGGGCACCATGCCGCGCGGCGGCGGCTCGGGGAAGAGGTCGCGATATGACGGGTTCTGCCGTCCATCCGGCCCGGCCTCGAACGGCTTCAGCACGGTGAGCGTGCCGTCGAAGCGGCCAACAGCGGCGGCGACCAGCGGCTTGCCCGCCTCGGCGCAGGCATCGGCGACCAGATAGCGCGTGTCGAAATTGTCGGAGCCGTCGGCGACGATGTCGTAGCGGGAGACGAGCGCCGGCGCGTTGGCGCCGGTGAGGCGCACCGGGTGCGTCTCGACCGTCACATGCGGGTTGATGCGGCCGATGGCGGCCTTGGCGCTGTCGACCTTGGCGATGCCCACCGTATCGGTGTCATGGATGAACTGGCGTTGCAAATTGGACAGCGACACCGTGTCGTCGTCGACGATGCCGAGCGTGCCGACGCCGGCCGAGGCGAGGCAGGCGAGCATCGGCGCGCCGAGGCCCCCTGCGCCGACCACGAGGACGCGGGCGCGCTTGAGCTTCTGCTGGCCGGCGCCGCCGATCTCGGGGAGCACGATGTGGCGGGCGTAGCGTTCGAGCTCGAGGTCGGAAAGGGCAGGCGCGTTCATCGCGTCAGGATAGGCCGCCGCGCGGCGCCTGTCATGGGTGGTCGGCGGGCGAGATCGTCCCCGCCGCGACGCTGAGGAATTGCGCGCGCCCCGCGAGGCTGGAGAAGAGCTGCGCCTCGGTGCCCGTGCAGAAATACTGACCGCCGAGATCGTCCAGAATCTCGAACAGCGCGGCGCGGCGGCCGGCGTCGAGATGGGCGGCGATCTCGTCCAGCAGCAGGATCGGCGTCGTGCCGGCGATCTCGGCGGTGAGCCGCGCCTGGCTGAGCACGATGCCGATCAGCAGCGCCTTCTGCTCGCCGGTGGAGCACAGGTCGGCCGGCATGTCCTTGGGCACATGGCGCACCTTGAGGTCGCTGCGGTGGGGGCCTTCGAGGGTGCGGCCGGCCGCTGCGTCGCGGCCGCGGCCCTGCGCCAGCATCGCCCGGTAGCGCTCCTCCACCTCGACGGCGGGCGCATCGGCCACCATCACCTCCAGCGTGCCGGAAAGGGCGAGCGAGGCGCGCGGAAAAGGGCCCTGCGCAGGCTGGCGCTCGATCATGGCGGCGATCAGGCGCACCAGCTCCATGCGCGCGGCGGCCATGGCAACGCCGAGCTCGGCAAGCTGGGTCTCCACCGCGTCGAACCAGCGGGCGTCGCGGCTCTCTTCCGCCAGCAGGCGGTTGCGCGCGCGCATGGCCTTGTCGAAATCGGCCGCGCGGCGCCCGTGCTGCGGGTCGATGGCGAGCACCAGCCGGTCGAGGAAGCGGCGGCGCTCGGCGGCCGGACCGGTGAACAGCGCGTCCATGGCCGGCGTGAGCCACAGCACGCGCACCCATTCCAGCAGGGCGTCGGCATTGCGCGCCGGCGCGCCGTTGACGCGCAGGCGGCGCCCGGCGGCGGGATCGGACGGGTCCAGCCCCGTGCCGATCTCGACATCGCCGAACGGGCCTTCGAGCCGGGCATGGACGGCGAAGCCGGGCGCGCCGGCGCGCGTGACCTCCTCGAACTGGGCGCGGCGCAGGCCGCGGCCGGGGGAGAGGAAGGAGACGGCTTCGAGGAGGTTGGTCTTGCCGGCGCCGTTCTCGCCCGCGAGCACCACCGCGCCCGGCGACAGCGCCAGCGACAGCGTGGAATAGTTGCGGAAATTCGTAAGCGACAGCTTACTGATATGGACCGCGGCGGGAGCCTCCCGTCGCTGGCCGCCGGCTGCGTCCATTGGCAGCGCCCATCACACCCGCATCGGCATCAGCACGTAGAGCGTATCCTCGTCGGCCGCGTCGCGGATCAGCGTCGGCGAGCCGGCGTCGGCGAGCATGAAGCGCGCCTCGCTGCCGGAGAGCTGGGCGGCGACGTCGAGCAGATAGCGGGCGTTGAAGCCGATCTCGATCGGATCGGCGTCGTACTCGGCCGGGATCTCCTCGGTGGCGCTGCCCGAATCGGGGTTGTTGACGGCGAGCGTCACCTGCCCGTCGGCGATGGACAGCTTCACCGCGCGGCCGCGCTCCGACGAGATGGTGGAGACGCGGTCGACGGCCGCCGCGAAGGTCTGGCGGTCGATGGTCAGCTTCTTGTCGTTGCCGGACGGGATGACGCGCTCATAGTCGGGGAAGGTGCCGTCGATCAGCTTCGAGGTCAGCACCACGGAGCCGATGGTGAGGCGGATCTTGGTCTCCGACAGCTCGACCGTGACCGCGACGTCGGGGTCGTCGACCAGCTTCTGCAATTCGCTGACGGTCTTGCGCGGGATGATGATGCCCGGCATGCCCTCCGAGCCCGCCGGCGCGTCGACCTCGGCGCGGGCGAGGCGGTGGCCGTCGGTGGCGACGGCGCGCAGGCGCAGCTTGCCACCCGTCTCGACCGTGTGCAGGTAGATGCCGTTGAGATAGTAGCGCGTCTCCTCGGTGGAGATGGCGAACTGCGTCTTCTCGATCAGCAGCTTCAGCGCGGCCGATTCGAGCCGGAAGATGTGCGACAGCGAGCCGGCGGTCAGCTCGGGGAAGTCGGCCTGCGGCAGGCACTGGAGCCTGAAGCTCGACCGTCCCGACATGACCGACATGGCGTTGCCGCTGTCGTCGGTCCTGAGCATGACCTCGGCGCCGTCGGAGAGCTTGCGCACGATGTCGTAGAGCAGGTGGGCGGGCACGGTGGTGGCGCCGCCCTGCTCGACGGCGGCGGCGGTGGCCTCGGTGATCTCGAGGTCGAGGTCGGTCGCCTTCATCTCCAGGCTGGCGCCCTGCGCCGACAGGAGCACGTTCGACAGGATCGGGATCGTGTTGCGGCGCTCCACGACGCGGTGGACGTGGTTGAGCGACTTGAGCAGGTTGGAGCGTTCGATGATGACGCGCATACTCGGGATCTCGTAGAAAGGAAGCGGCCTCGGCGAGGCGCGCCCCGGGCAGGCCCGCAGCGGACCGGGATCGACCGGATTTGACCCGATAGGGGCCTCAAAGGCAAGCCGGGAGCGGCCGCGCAGGGCCATCAGATGTGGATTGCGCGCCGCCGCCCCATACCGGCCCCTCGCCGGAAGGCAGCGGCGACCCCCGTCAGCTCGACTGCTCGGCGATCAGCCGCTTCAGGAGCTCCAGCTCCTGAGCCAGCGTGGTGTCGCCGCCGGCCAGATCCTCGATCTTGCGCACCGCGTGCAGCACCGTGGTGTGGTCGCGGCCGCCGAAGCGCCGGCCGATCTCCGGCAGCGAGCGCGGCGTCATGACCTTGGACAGGTACATGGCGATCTGCCGCGGCTTGACGATGGTGCGCGTGCGGCGGTTGGACAGGAGCTCGGTCTTGGACACGTTGTAGTGGCGCGCGACGATGCGCTGGATGTCCTCGATGCGCACGCGCTTGGGCTCGCCCGAGCGCACGATGTGGCCGAGCATCTCGTCCACGTTCTCCAGCGTCAGTTGCGGCTCGAAATTGCGCCGGAAGAGGAGCTGGTTGAACGCGCCTTCGAGGTCGCGGCCGCTGCCCGAGACGGTGCGGGCGATGTAGTCGATGATCTCGTCGGCGATGACGATGGACTTGTCCTCGGCGCGCGCGGCGGCGAGCCGCTGCTGGAGGATGGACAGGCGCATCGCATAGTCCGGCGCGCCCATCTCCAGCGCCACGCCCCCGTTGAGGCGCGAGCGCACGCGCGGCTCCAGCGATTCCAGCTCCGACGGCGGGCGGTCGGCCGCCACGACCACCTGCCGGGCGCTGTCGAGCAGCATGTTGATCAGGTGGCAGAACTCGTTCTGGATCGACTTGCCTTGCAGGAACTGCATGTCGTCGATGATGAGGAGGTCGATGTCGCGCAACTGCTCCTTGAGCGCCAGCGCGCTGTTGTCGCGGATGGCGCTGGCGAAGCGGAACATGAAATATTCGGCTGTCAGGTAGACGACGCGCGACTGGGCGCGGGTGCGCAGCGCCTCGTTGGCAATGGCCTGAAGCAGGTGGGTCTTGCCGAGCCCCACCGAGGCATGGAGGAAGAGCGGGTTGAAGCGCACGGCGTTGGACGCCTGCTCGGCCACGGCGCGGGCGGCGGCGAAAGCGACGCGGTTCGACGGCCCCTCGACGAAGGAGGCGAAGGTGTAGCGTCCGTCGAGCGGCGAGCCGTTGAGGCTGCCGGCGCGCTCCGGCTCGGCCGGGCGGGCGCTCGCCGGGCGGTCGGCGCGCTGGGCGGGCGGGGTGGCG
>CAZVTK010000161.1:0-9937 GCA_964629765.1 uncultured Mesorhizobium sp. | reverse complement strand
CGAAAGCACAGTCTCTGGAATCCCTTTCGATTCAATCAGAACGCACGTTGCTCTAACATATCTGAGCGAGATGTTGGCATGCTCGCGCATCAGCCAATCGGCGCGACCCGTATCGCGGCTGGCGATGGCTGACACGATCGAGTGGTGCTGCGCGTTCGAGATTTCGAAACGCAGGTGCTCCCGCTCCAGGTTGCTGCGGTCGTAGGCGAGGTAGTTGGCGCCGGCGAAGGGCACGTTGGAGCACTGCTCCAGCAGCGACAGTAGAACTTCGCTCCCGGTTCCCGCCACGATGGTGGCATGAAAAAGCGTGTTCATCTGGATGTATTCGAGCGCCCGCTCCTCCGTGATCGTGCCGGCTTCGAGGATCCTGTCGCCATCGGACAGGCAGGATCGAAGGCGCTCCAGCGTCTCGCCGCCCGCACCCTTCAGGGCCAGCTCGCGAGCGGCAAGTCCCTCGATCGCTCCGCGCGCGAGGATGGCGGTCCGAATCCGCTCTTCATCCACATCCTTGACGCGGAAGCCGCGTGCTCCGGCGACCTCGAGCAGTCCTTCGGCCGCAAGCAGCCGCAGCGCTGGACGAATGGGTGTGCGCGACACGCCGAGCTGCTCGGACAGCCGTGCCTCCACCAGGCGGGCGCCCGGCGGCAGCTTTCCCGTGGCGATCTCGTCGCGCAGTGACATCAAAACCATTTTGACCTGATCTGTCACAGATGGACTCCATTTGGGATACATGTTAGCGCTGGCATGGCCGATATTTATTGGAAAAGGACGTAGTTAGGATACAGTAGATGGGATCGGCCGCCGTGCACAAGTGCGCTGGCGCGACGATCAAGGGGTGTTCCGAGAAACGAACAGAGCCGTCGAAGAGGAGGAGACCTATGCATCGACATCCTGATGCCGGCGAAGGCATCGACCGCCGCGAATTCTTGAAGCTGTCCGCCGCCGGGGTGGGCGCCGCCGCGCTCGGCGCATCTCCGCTGTCTCTGGGCAGCGCGGTGGCGCAGGGCCGCTCGCCCAACTTCCCGAACTTTTATCCGGCCAGCGTCGCCACGCCCGACATCCCTGCGAACCCGCTCGGCGGCTCGCCCGGCTATTTCACCTTTCCCAGGAACCTGGTGAAATCGGTGGCCCGCAAGCCGGCAGAGGGCGGCGAGGTCAACGGCTTGGTGTTCTGGGCCGCCGGCGCGCTGCCGACGCCGATGGAGCGCAACAGCGGCTGGCAGCAGCTCAACAGAGAGCTGGGTGCCACGCTGAAGCTCAACATCGTGCTGCAGGCCGATTATGCGGCAAAATGGGGCACGATCACCGCCAGCGGCGACCTGCCCGACCTGATGTATATCTCGATCGTGCCGGTGTTGCCGAACGTCGCCGCCTTCGTGCGCTCCGCCTGCGCCGACCTGTCGCCCTATCTCGGCGGCGACAAGATCAAGGACTATCCGAACCTTGCCAACCTGCCGTCTGCTTCATGGAACGTCTGCATGATCGACGGGCAGCTCTGGGGCGTGCCGATTGCGAGGCCCATTGCCGGCTTCCCGGTCTACATCCAGACGTCGCTTCTGGAAAAGCTCGGCATGGCCGGCGCCTATCCGACGACGGCCGACGACTTCAAGGCGTTCTGCAAGGCGCTGACCAATCCGGCGCAGGGCCGTTGGGCTTTCGGCATGAGCAACGATGCGACCGTCGGCCCGTATTCCATCAACTGGTTCCAGGGGATCTTCCGCGGCGCCAACAACTGGCGTCTCAATCCCAATGGCGGTCTCCTGAAGGATCTCGAGACCGACGAGTTCCGCGCCGCGCTCGAATATGTGCGCGATCTCATCGCCTCCGGCTACGTCTCGCCGGACGTGAAATCGAACGCCGACCTGCAAAACGACCTGTTCTCCAGCAAGATCGTCATGCGGGCGAATTCGTGGAACGGCTTTGCGCCGTCCTATGTGTTCCCCGGCAAGAAGCTCGGCCAGACCTATCGCATCCTGCCGCCTTTCGGCCACGACGGGAAAGGCGGCACCAACGCGCTTGCGCCGGGCAATTTCGGCTGGGTCACCATCAGGAAGTCCAGCCCTGAGCGCGTGCAGGAACTTCTGCGCGTGCTGGACTATATCGCCGCTCCTTTCGGCAGCGAGGAGTTCATGGTCACGAAGTACGGCGTGCCGGGGCAGGACTGGAACTACGACGCCGACGGAACGCCGCAGCTTACCGAGCAGGGCGAGGCCAACATGTCGCGCACCCCGCAACTTGCCTGGGAACGGCTGGCTGCACCTCCGCACTGGCTGTTCTCCCCGGTCGACCGCGATTTCGCCCGGTACGCGACCGAGGACGAGGGCAGGCTGCTGGAAGCGGGCATCACCGATCCCACGCAGGGCCACTACTCGCCTCTGGACGCGGCCAAGGGCGCCCAGCTCAATCGCCTTATCTTTGATCGCGTTTCCGGTATCGCAGCGGGCCGCAACCCGATGAGCGATCTCGACGTGCTGATCGCCGAATGGCGGCGCGCCGGCGGAGACCAGATACGCGCCGAATACGAGAAGGCGATGGCCGGGTGAACTGAGCCGCCCACCCGACATGCGCCCGGCGGGAATGGTCGCGCCGGGCGCGTCGGGACGACCGCGCATATGCGGGCAGGAACGCAGGAGAACGGAGTGACGAAACGCAAGATCAGGTTCGGCATCATCGGTGTCGACCACAATCACGTCTACCTGCACACGAAGCTGCTGCTGGAGGCCAATGCGGAGTTCGCCGGCTACTACACCACCGATCCCGGCCAGCCTTTGGTGAAAGAATTCGCTGACACCTATCCGCATGCGCGCCGTGTCGAGACCATGGAAGAGCTCCTTGAGGATCCGACCATCGACGTCATTGGCGGCGCGGCCATGCCGGCCGAGCGCGCCGGCATATCCGTTCGCGCCATGCAGCACGGCAAGGACGTCCTGGCCGACAAGCCTGCGGTGATCAGCCTCGAGCAGTTGGACGAGATCGAGCGCGTCCAGCGCGAGACCGGCCGGATCTGGTGCCTCTACGTCAACGAACACCACACGCGCCGCTGCACGGTGCGCGGCGCGCAGCTTGCCGCCGCAGGTGCCATCGGTCGCGTGGTCAATACGACCGGCATCGGACCGCATCACATCCGCAAGCCGACCCGTCCGGCCTGGTTTTTCGACCGCGCCATCTCCGGCGGCGTGATCGGCGACATCGGCACGCACCAGATCGAGCAGTTCCTCCACTTCACCAACTCGACGAGCGCCGGGATCCTGTATGCGAGGACAGGAAATTTCGGCAATCCGGACGTGCCGCTGTTCGAGGACTATGGCGAGGTTTCGCTCGTGGGCGATGGCGGCACGGGCTGGTTCCGCGTCGACTGGTACACGCCGGCAAAGCTCGGAGTAGCCGGCGATATCCGCCTCTTCGTCGTCGGCACCGAAGGGCATATGGAGATGCGCAAATACATCGACACGCTTGGCCGGCCCGGCGCGGAGCACCTGTTCCTCATCAACCGCGACGGAGCCCGGTACATCGACGTCAGCGACGTGCCGCTCACCTTCGGCGAGCGTTTTCTTGACGATGTCCGCAACCGCACGGCAACCGCGATGAACCAGAAGCGCAGCTTCCTGTCGGTGCGCCTGGCGACGCAGGCGCAGTTGATGGCGCAACGCATGGGTTTCGAGGCTCCGCAGCAGGGCGGCTGCGCCGCATCCCCCGTCGGCTGAAAAGGAGTTCGGACATGGCAGGCGTAGGCGGTGCGGACCGGCGGATAGCCATCATGAGCGGGCTCATGGCGAAGGCGCCGATGGAGCGGGGCATCCTGTCCGCCTTCGAGGCGTCGACCGGGATCCGCACTGCCGTAGATTGGGCGCCGACCACGCTGTTCGCGCAGCGTATCGCAAAGGGCGAAAGGGCGGACGTGCTGATCGTGACCGCCGAAGGCATGGACGGCTTCGTGGCCGATGGCACCATCGATGCCGCTTCGCGCGCCGATGTCGCCGAAATGACTCTGGGGCTTGGGGTGCGCGCCGGAGCGCCGCGGCCCGACATATCGACGCTGGAGGCTTTCCGCGGGACACTGCTCGGCGCACGTTCCATCGCCGTGTCGCGCGCCGGCGCCAGCGGCATCGCATTCCGCAAGATCATCGCCGGGCTGGAGCTGGATAGGGAGCTTGCTCCGCTGCTGGTCACGATTGAAAGCGGGCTGACCGGCGAGCTCGTCGCCGACGGGCGCGCAGAGATGGCCGTCCAGCAGTTGAGCGAGCTCGGCGGCGTGCCTGGTGTCGATATCGTCGGCCCGTTCCCTGCGGGGGCAGCCAGCACGTCGATTGTTTCCGCCGGCGTGTTCGCCGCGGCAGGCGATTCCGCGGCGGCGCGGCGTTTCGTCGATTTCCTGCGCTCGAAGGAGGCGGCCGCGATCTTTGCATCGAACTGGTTGCGTCCCCTCGCCGCGACGAAAGGCGACTGAGCATGCCGCTGAAGCCGCGGATCGTTCTTCTTCACGCGACGCCCGTAGCCATGGCGCCGGTGGCCGATGCGTTCCGGGCGGCGTGGCCGGAGGCCGAGTGCGTCAATTTGCTCGACGATGCTCTGTCGGCAGATCGGCAGCGCGAGACCGAACTCGGCGATGCGATGATCGACCGCTTCGTTGCATTCGGCCATTACGGCCACGGACTCGGGGCGGCAGGCATCCTGGTGACCTGCTCGGCCTTCGGCCCGGCGATCGATCGGCTGGCGGAGAGCCTGCCGGTGCCGGTCCTGAAACCCAACGAGGCCATGTTCCGCAATGCGCTTGGCCTCGGCAAGAACATCGGCATGCTCGCGACGTTCGGCCCGTCCGTCGCGACCATGACGGACGAATTCAACGAATACGTGGCGCGCGAACGTCTGGACGCGACGTTGCGCACGGTGTTGGTGCCCGATGCGATGGAGCGGCTTCGCAACGGCGACGCCGACGCGCATAACCGCCTGGTGGCCGAAAGCGCGCCGCAGCTCGCCGATTGCGACGCGATCATGCTGGCGCATTTCTCGACGTCGCGTGCCGCCGAAGCCGTGTCAGCCCGCGTCTCGAACCCGGTCCTTGCCGCGCCTCTTGCAGCGGTTCAACTGATGCGTTCGCTGCTGGCGGGCTGAGCGGCCCGGCGTATTGCTCGATGGTGGCTCGCCATTGATATCGGTGCTTCGGATTCTTCCAGCCCGCCTGGGCTCACCCCGGAAGCGGTAGCGCAGCAGCCATGATTTGTTGCCGCCACGAATCTGGAGGTGCAAGCTGCGGCTCACGCGGCGCGTGCCGTTCTCGGTCAGCGCCGCGACTTCGCCGGTGGTAAGGTCTCGGGTCGTGTGGCCGGTCTCCTCGCGTTGGACCAGGCCATAGCCTGCCGGGAACGTCGAGCGGCATACCTAAGCGGGTGCAGACGCTCACGCGGTGGAGCCGGTGGGAGACGTTGGGACGAGCCGGGACTATAGCTAGTGGGCCGCCCGCCTGCCGAACCGCCGGAATCCTCGGCCCTTGGAGCCAGAAAGTCCGCAATCGCGGGCTTCTAAACGGTCGTCAATGAGAGAGGGCTGGTGGAGCCAATCGGAATCGAACCGACGACCTCTTGAATGCCATTCAAGCGCTCTCCCAACTGAGCTATGGCCCCACGCTCGGCCCTCGGCCGATGCCGTTTCCGGCATTTTGACCAGCCGGGTCTGGGAGCCCGGCCGGGATGCAGGCGGCTTCTATACAGAGGCCGCGGGAAGATCAAGCCCGCTTCTGCGGCATAGGTCCGCAGATTTGCGACCGGTGGTCCGAAACGGCCGGACCGGTGCCCGCCAGACGCGGCGCCGGCAGCAGTGGACGCCGCGGCGGCGGCGGCCGCCTGCGAGGCTCAGTGCTCGTCGTCCTCGCCGTCGACGTCGATGATGCCGGAGACGTCGTCCTCCTCTTCCTCGTCCTCGAGGAAGGTGTCTTCATCGTCGTCGCCGAGGTCGACGTCCTCATCGTCGTCGATTTCGACTTCGCTGCCGCCCGAGGTCTCGTCGTCGGCTTCCTCGAGGGTGACCAGCTCGGCGCCCTCTTCCTCCTCGCCGTCGGCCTCCTTGTCCTCGACCTCTTCCTCCTCGACCTTCGAATCGAGCTGCGATTCGAAATAGCTGCGGGGATAGGACTTGCCCGTGTAGGGGGAAACGATCGGGTCCTTGTTCAGGTCGTAGAACTTGCGTCCCGTCTCCGGGTCGATGCGCTTGGTGCCGAGTTCTGCTTTGGCCACGCGGTTTGCCTCTCGGTGGCGGCTGCGGGAGCGCCCCGGTCGGGCCGCTGGCACCGTTCGCCGCGTTGAAAAATGATCGGACCCCTTAGCGGCAAGTCCACACGCTGTCAAAGCGAAAGAAAGGTCGATTTTCGCAGCCGATTCGGCGGTCCCATGGTGTTCTCCGGCGGGGTGGCCAGAGGGTGGGCCAAAGGGTCGGCCAGGGGGCCGGATTGACGATGGCCTGAACCCTCGCCGCATGATAGGAGACGCCCGCCCGAAAGGCCGGCGCGTCCGGCCGCGGGCCGCTCCGTCGCCGCACCCCGGGGGAAGACCATGGCGCATGCAGCCCAGATCACACCGCCGGGCACACTGGCAGCCAGGCCGGCGCGCGCCCTGCGCTCGGGCCCGCTGTCCGGCGTTGCGCGCGTGCCCGGCGACAAGTCGATCTCGCACCGCTCGCTGATGTTCGGGGCGCTGGCCTCCGGCACGACGCGAATCAGCGGCCTGCTGGAAGGCGAGGACGTCCTGCGCACGGCCGAGGCGATGCGCGCCATGGGCGCCCGCGTGCAGCGCGCGGCCGACGGCGAATGGCTGGTCGAGGGCACCGGCAACGGCGCGCTGCTTCAGCCGAAGGGCGTCCTCGATTTCGGCAATGCCGGCACCGGCTCGCGGCTCACCATGGGCCTCGTCGGCACCTACGACATGCCGGTCACCTTCACCGGCGACGCCTCGCTGTCGAAGCGGCCGATGGGCCGGGTGCTGGACCCGCTGCGCCTCATGGGCACGCAGGTGCTCGATTCGGCGCCGGGCGACCGCATGCCGCTGACGATCCGCGGCGCGCGCCGGCCGGTGCCGGTCGTCTACCGCGTGCCGATGGCCTCCGCGCAGGTCAAGTCCGCCGTGCTGCTCGCGGGGCTCAACGTTCCGGGCGTGACCACCGTCATCGAGCCGATCCCGACGCGCGACCACACCGAGCGCATGCTCAAGGGGTTCGGCGCGAGACTGGAGGTGGAGACCGATGCGGCCGGCGCGCGCATCATCCGCGTCGAGGGCAGGGGGGAACTGAAGGGTCAGACCATCCTCGTGCCGGGCGACCCGTCCTCCGCCGCGTTCCCCATCGTCGCCGCGCTGCTGGTGCCGGGCTCCGACATCACCGTCGAGAACGTGCTGATGAACGACACCCGCACCGGGCTGATCGCCACGCTGCGCGAGATGGGCGCCGACATCGAGGAGGTCGGGCGCCGCGACGCCGGCGGCGAGGAGACCGCCGATCTGCGCGTGCGCCATTCCGCCCTGAAGGGGGTGGTGGTGCCACCCGGGCGCGCGCCATCGATGATCGACGAATATCCGGTCCTGTCGGTGGCCGCCGCCTTTGCGGAGGGCGAGACCGTGATGGACGGGCTGGACGAGCTGCGCGTCAAGGAAAGCGACCGGCTGGCGGCCGTGGCGCGCGGGCTGGAGGCCAACGGCGTGGACTGCACGGAAGGCGAGGCGTCGCTGACCGTGCGCGGCAGGCCGGAAGGCAAGGGGCTGGGCGGCGCCACCGTCGCCACGCATCTCGACCATCGCATCGCCATGAGCTTCCTCGTGATGGGGCTTGCGGCCGAAAAGCCGGTGACGGTGGACGACCGCGACACGATCGCCACCAGCTTTCCCGATTTCTTCGCGCTGATGCGCGGGCTCGGCGCAACGCTGGAGTAGGGCCATGCGCAAAGTGGCGATGATCGTCGGCGGCGGATCGGGCATGGGCGCCGCCTGCGCGCGCAAGCTGGCGGCCGATGGCTGCGCCGTGGCGGTCATGTCGTCCTCCGGCAAGAGCGAGGCGCTGGCCGCGGAGCTGGGCGGGCTGGGCTTCACCGGCTCGAACCGCTCGAACGCGGATCTGAAGGCGTTCGCCGACGCAACCGTGGCGCGCTTCGGCCGCATCGACGTGCTGGTCAACAGCGCCGGCCACGGCCCGCGCGCGCCTCTGATCGAGATGACCGACGAACAGTGGCAGACGGGTTTCGATGTCTATTTCATGAACGTTGTCCGCGCAGTGCGGCTGGTCGCGCCGGTCATGGTCGCGCAGAAGGCCGGCGCCATCGTCAACATCTCCACCGCCTGGGCGCACGAGCCGTCGGCCCTGTTCCCGACATCGGCCGTCGCGCGGGCGGGGCTCGCGGCCTATGTGAAGCTGTTCGCCGACCAGCACGCCGCCGACAATGTGCGGATGAACAGCGTGCTGCCCGGCTGGATCGACAGCCTGCCGAAGATGGACGAGCGCGCGGCGAGCGTTCCGATGAAACGCTACGGCCGAGCGGAAGAGATCGCCGCGACGGTCGCCTTCCTGGCCTCCGACGCTGCCGGCTACATCACCGGCCAGAGCCTGCGCGTCGACGGCGGGCTGATGCGGTCGGTGACGTGAGCGGCCTCCTCATCGCCATTGACGGGCCCGCCGCCTCCGGCAAGGGCACGCTCGCCCGCCGGCTGGCGGACTATTACCACCTGCCGCATCTGGATACGGGCCTGACCTACCGCGCCGTCGCCGCGCACATGCTCGCGCGCGGCTGGCCGCTGGAGGACGAGGCGCATGCGGTCGAGGCGGCGCGGCAGGTCGATCTGGCGCATCTCGACCGCGAGGCTTTGTCGGCGCATGAGGTCGGCGACGCGGCGAGCCGCGTGGCGGTGATATCGCAGGTCCGGCGCGTCCTCGTCGACAAGCAGCGCGAGTTCGCCGCCCGGCCCGGCGGCGCGGTGCTCGACGGCCGCGACATCGGAACGGTGGTCTGCCCCGGCGCCGACGTGAAGCTCTATGTGACGGCGAGCGCCGAGGTGCGCGCCGGCCGGCGGCTGCGCGACATCGAGGGGCGCGGCGGCAAGGCCGAGCTGGCGGAAATCCTCGCCGACATCAGGAAGCGCGACGAGCGCGACACGGGCCGCGCCGACTCGCCGCTGCGGCCCGCCGCCGCCGCGCACTTGCTCGACACGTCGGACATGTCTATAGAGGCCGCGTTCCGTGCTGCCCGCGACATCGTCGACCGGGTCGCCGCGAACAAGAATAGCTGAACCGCCTGCCTTCCGCGCCGCCGCGCCGGAAACGCCCGCAAGGGTCCGAATAGGTTTCGGGATCGAAACCCGGATCGGAAGGACAGGTACGACGCAACGCCAACCCGCCGGCGCGCGGCCCGCAAGAGACGGGCCATTCCAGGAGAACCAATGTCAAAGATGAATCCGTCCCGCGGCGACTTCGAGAGCATGCTCGACGAGTCCTTCTCCGCCGAGCATTCGGCCGAGGGCTCTGTCGTGAAGGGCCTTGTCACCGCCATCGAGAAGGACATGGCGGTGGTGGACGTCGGCCTCAAGGTCGAGGGCCGCGTCGCACTGAAGGAATTCGGCGTCCGCGCCAAGGAACTGAAGGCCGGCGACACCGTCGAGGTCTATGTCGAGCGCATCGAGAACGCGCTGGGCGAGGCCATGCTGTCGCGCGAGAAGGCGCGCCGCGAGGAGAGCTGGGTCAAGCTCGAGGAAAAGTTCAACAAGGGCGAGCGCGTCGAGGGCGTCATCTTCAACCAGGTCAAGGGCGGCTTTACGGTCGACCTCGACGGCGCCGTGGCGTTCCTGCCGCGCAGCCAGGTCGATATCCGCCCGATCCGCGACGTCACCCCGCTGATGCACAACCCGCAGCCCTTCGAGATCCTCAAGATGGATCGCCGCCGCGGCAACATCGTCGTGTCGCGCCGCAC
>CAZVTK010000160.1:0-9960 GCA_964629765.1 uncultured Mesorhizobium sp. | reverse complement strand
GGCGTGAATTTCACCGCGTTCGAAAACAAATTGAGGAAAGCCTGGGTGAGCTTGGTCTTGTCGCCGAGCACATAGGGCAGGTCGCCGGGCACCGCATAGTCGAAGGCGAGCTTGGCCTTTTCCGCTTCGGGGCGGATCATGCGCGCCGCTTCCTCGAGCACGGTCGGCATGCCGACGAGGGCGCGGTCGACGTCGAACCGGCCCTCCTCGATGCGCGCCACGTCGAGGATGTTCTGGATCACCTCGCGCAGATGGCGCGCGCTGCGGCCGATGTCGTTGGAGTAGTCCTTGTATTTCGCGTTGCCGAGCGGGCCGTGCAGCTCGGTCTGCATGATCTCGGAGAAGCCGATGATGGCATTGAGCGGCGTGCGCAGCTCGTGGCTCATATTGGCGAGGAATTCCGACTTGGCCCGGTTGGCCGCTTCCGCCCGCTCGGTCTCGCGCATGTACCGGCGGTTGAGCTCGCCGAGCTGCGCCGAGCGCTCCTCCTCGGCCTTGCGGGCGAGCGAGAGGTCGTGGATGGTCGCCATCAGCCGCCGCTCGCTGTCGAGCAGCTTTTCCTGATGCAGCTTGATCTGGGTGATGTCGGTGCCGACGGAGACGGTGCTGCCGTCGCGGGTCGTCAGCTCGTTGACCTGGAGCCAGCGCCCGTCGGCGAGCTGCCGCTCGTAGCTCGCCGCGTCCTGCCCGCGCGAGCCGGCGGGCTGGCGCCGGTCGGTGACGTAGGGCTGCATCCGCGCCTCGACGCCGCGCCGCTCGGCGCCGGGCATCACCTCGCTGGCGGGCAGGCCCGTATCCTCCTGGAACTTGGTGTTGCACATGGCGAGCCGCCCCTGCGGATCCCACAGGACGAAAGACTCGCCGATGCTCTCGATGGCGGTGCGCAGGCGCATGTCGGCAGCCTCGGTGCGCTGCACCAGATGGCGCTGCTCGGTGACGTCGACGGCAATGCCGATCAGGTGGATTTCAGGCGCCTCGCGGTCGATCACCTGCGCGCGCGCGCGCATCCACACCCAGCGCCCGTCGGCATGGCGCATGCGGAACACCTGGTCGATCGTGTCGGCCTCCCGCGCCACGATGCGGTTTGCCAGATGGAAGAGGTCGCCGTCGTCCTCGTGGATGATGCGGGCCACCTCGCCGAAGGACAGCATCGCCTCGCAGGGCTCGTAGCCCAGCATGTCGAACATGGAGCGCGACCAGTACATGCGTCCGCGCGACAGATCCCAGTCCCACAGGCCGCAGCGGCCGCGCACCAGCGCGAGGTCGATGCGGTTGTGCGCCTCCAGATAGAGCCGGTCCGCGGCCTGCGCGCGGCTCGCCTGCGTGAAATAGGCGTAGAGGATGACGATCAGCACCGTCGCGGTCAGCACGAACAGCGTCACGTTCAGCGAGGCGTTGCGCTGCCAGGCGAGGAACACGCGTTCCTTGGGCACCATCACCAGCGCGGCGGCGCCGGAGCCGGGCGCGCGGTGCAGCGCCGCCAGCCAGCTACGGCCGTCGGCCTCGACATCGAGCACCCCGGCGCGCTCGCCGAACATCAGCAGCGGCTGCCCCCCGGCCACCAGCGTATCGAGCGGGCGGCCCGCCCAGGCCGCGCCGTCATGGCCCGCCGCCAGAAGCGTCAGCGTGTCGTCGGCGACCGCCACGACATGGCCGTCGCCCTCGCTCAGCGAATCCGCGATCGCCTGCGCGGTGTCGGCCAGCGCGCCGCCCTGCGCCGCCGCGAGCGCGATGCGCGCGGCGGCGTGCTCGGCCTTCAGCTCCACCAGCGCACGCGCGTCGCGGTCGATGTCCTCGCGCATGGCCATCAGCGACAGCACCCGCGAGGCGGCGACGACGACGAGGAAGATCACGATCAGCGCGGGAATCGACCGGCGCAGATAGGGCTCGGCGGCGAGCAGCCGCCGATAGGCGGGCCGCGCGATCATCGTCGCGTTGCCCGGCAGCGACGGTGCCGTCCGCTGCGGCTTGCGCATGCGCAAACGTGTCCGCCCGGTCGCGCCGAGCGCGTCCGTGTTGGCCATTGCAGGCTCCTCGAAATGTCCCCGTACGTCCGCCCGATCCGGCAACGCCGCACGCCCGAATCGCAGTTAAGGAATCAGACACGATTCCGGCTGTCCACCCGCCCGCGGGCGCTTTTGCCGGCGGTGTGGCATTTCGGACTCACTCCGGAGGGGACTGTGGCTCACCCCAGCGTGCGCTGCACGATGTCGGCGAGGTCGCGCGACAGGCCGGGACGGCCGGCCATGTCGGCGAGCGTGGCGCGCGCCAGCTCGCGCCGCTTCTGCTCCAGCGACCGCCATGAGCGGAACGCCGTGGCGAGCCGCGCCGCGACCTGCGGGTTGCGCTTCTCCACGTCGAGGATGACGCCGGCATGCAGCCGGTAGCCGCGCCCGTCCGGCCGGTGGAAGCCGGTCTGGTTGGCGCTGGCGAAGGTGCCGACGAGCGAGCGCACGCGGTTTGGGTTGGCGACGGAAAAGGCGGGATGGCTCATCAGCGCCTCGACGCGCTCGACCGTGGCGGCGCCGGGCACCGTCGCCTGGATCTGGAACCACTTGTCCATCACCAGCGCGTCCGCGCCGAACAGGCCCTCGAAGGCCGAGAGCGCCGTACCGGCCTCCTGCGACCCCGGGAAGCGGTGCGCCAGGACGGTGAGCGCCGCCGCGCGGTCGGTCATGTTGGTGGCGTGGGTGAAGCTCGCCAGCACCTGGCCCGCGTCGCCGGAAGCGGCCGCCAGATAGTCGAGCAGCACGTTGCGCAGCGCCCGCTTGCCGGCGTTCGCCGCATCCGGGCTGAACGCGCCGGCGGGCGCGTGCCGGTCGCGCACTTGCGTGAAGCGTCTGGCGTTGGCGGCCGCGACCGTGCGCACCAGCATCTCGCGCGCCGCGTGGATCGCGTCCGGGTCGATATTGGCGCCGATCTCGCGGGCGATGTCGGCCTCGCCCGGTAAAGTCAGCATCAGCGCGCGGAACGCCGGCTCCAGCGCCTCGTCCGCCGCGATCTCGCCGGCCAGCGCCGCAAGCTCGGGATCGAAGGCAGGCGTGCGCTCGCCGCGCACGTCGCCGACCGCGGCGATCAGCGCGCGGGTGAAGAGGGCGTTCAGCGCTTCCCAGCGCGCGAAGGCGTCGCCGTCGTGACGGGCGAGGAACATGCGGTCGGCCGCGCTCTGCTCGGCCGACAGGGTGACCGGCGCGGAGAAGCCGCGATTGATCGAGAGCACCGGCCGCGCCGGCAGGTTGCGGAAGGTGACCGACTGCTTGCGCTTGCGCAGGTGGATGATGCCCTCGCTGCTGCCGCCCCCGGTCCCATCTGGCGTCGCCGCGATGTCGCGCCCGTCGGCGCCGATGAGGCCGAAGGCGAGGGGGATGTGCATGAGCCGCTTGCGGCTTTCCGACGGGGTCGGCGGCACCGACTGTTCGAGCTCGACCGTGTAGCGGCCGCTTTCCGCGTCCCAGTCGGTCGTCACCGCCACGTTGGGCGTGCCGGCCTGATGATACCAGAGCGCGAACTGCGTCAGGTCCTCGCCCGACGCCTCGGCGAAGCAGCGGATGAAATCCTCGATGGTGACGGCTTCACCGTCATGCCGGTCGAAATAGAGGTCCATGCCGCGCCGGAACGCGTCGGAGCCGATGATGGTGCGGATCATGCGCACCACCTCGGAGCCCTTCTCGTAGACGGTCGCCGTGTAGAAATTGTTGATCTCGCGGTAGCGGCGCGGCCGCACCGGATGGGCCAGCGGCCCTTGGTCCTCGGGGAACTGCTGCGCGCGCAGCGTGCGCACCTCGGCGATGCGCTTGACCGCGCGCGAGCGCATGTCGGCCGAGAATTCGTGGTCGCGGAAGACCGTCAGCCCTTCCTTCAGGCAGAGCTGGAACCAGTCGCGGCAGGTGATGCGGTTGCCGGTCCAGTTGTGGAAATATTCGTGGGCGATGATCGCCTCGATATTGGCGTAGTCGGCGTCGGTGGCCGTGGTCTCGTCGGCCAGCACGTATTTGTCGTTGAAGATGTTGAGGCCCTTGTTCTCCATCGCGCCCATGTTGAAATCGGACACGGCGACGATGTTGAAGACGTCGAGGTCGTATTCGCGCCCGAACGCCTCCTCGTCCCACTTCATCGAACGCTTCAGCGCGTCCATGGCGTAGGCGGCGCGGGGCTCCTTGCCCTTCTCGACAAAGATGCCGAGCTCCACCTTGCGGCCGGACAGGGTGACGAACTCGTCCTTCACCGCGCCGAGGTCGCCGGCCACCAGCGCGAAGAGATAGGACGGCTTCGGGTGCGGGTCATGCCACACGGCATAGGGCGTGCCGTCCGGCGTCTCGCCGCGCTCCGTCAGGTTTCCGTTGGAGAGCAGCAGCGGCGTGTCGGCGCCGCCCTCGACGCGCACCGTATAGGTGGACAGGATGTCCGGCCGGTCGAGGAAATAGGTGATGCGCCGAAAACCCTCCGCCTCGCATTGCGTGCAATAGACGCCGCTGGAGCGGTAGAGCCCGCTGAAGGCGAGGTTGCGATCGGGGTTCACCGCCGTCTCGATGCGCAGCGTGAAGCTGTCCTTCGCCGGCGGGGTCTTCAGCACCAGCCGGTCGGGCCGGATGTCCACGTCGTCGAGATTGGTGCGGCGGCCGTCGATCTCCAGCGAGACGAGCTCCAGCCCGTCGCCGTCCAGCGCCAGCGGCGCGTCGAGGGGCGCGCCGGGGCGGCGGGTCACCGTCAGCTCCGCGACGATGCGCGTGCGGTCGGGCGCGAGGCGGAAGGCGAGCCGCGTCTCGGGTATCAGGTAGTCGCTCGGCCGGTAGTCCTCGAGCCGAAACACCTGCCCGCTGTCCACAACCATGCGTCGTCCTCGTCTTTGCCGCCGCGATGCCCGGCGCCTGCCGAAACCGGTCGGCCGAAATCGGTCGGCCAAATTCGATCGGCAGGGCTTTACATGAAAAGTCCCAGCGCACAAAACAGCGATTGCACGGGTTTTGGTCGTGCGGTTTCCCGAAGGTTTCGTCATGAACGTGATGACTCCGAAGTTCGGCATGGGCGCCCCCCTTCGCCGGCTCGAAGACGACAGTTTCATCACCGGTCGTGGCCGCTACACCGACGACATCGCGCCGGGCGGGCTGCTGCATGCCCATGTGCTGCGCTCGCCGGTGGCGAGCGGCACCTTCCGCATCGCCTCCGTCGAAGCCGCGAAGGCGGCGCCGGGCGTCCGCCTCGTGCTCACGGCGGCCGACATCGCCCATCTGAAGGATCTGAAGTCGGGCGCCATGCAGCGCCAGCCCGACGGCACCAGGGCGCCGACGCGCGACATCCCGCTTCTGTGCCGCGAGCGGGTGCGCCATGTCGGCGACGCCGTCGCCTTCGTGGTGGCCGACACGCGCGCGCAGGCCGAGGACGCCGCCGAGCTGATCGAGGTCGACTTCGCCGCAGGGCCGGCCGCGGCGGCGACAGCGGGCGCGCTCGACCGCGGCACGCCGCTGGTCTGGCCCGAGCTCGGCTCCAACCGCGCGCTCGAATACCAGTTCGGCAGCCCGAAGGACGTGGCGCCGGTCTTCGCGAAGGCGGCGCACGTCACGACGATCGAGTTCCGCAACACCCGCCTCGTCTCCAACTACATGGAGACGCGGTCCTGCATCGGCGAATGGTTCGCCGCCGAGGACCGATACCAGTTGACCAGCGGCTCGCAGGGCGTGCACTCGGTGCAGAGGATCGTCGCCGACGTGCTGGGGATCGGCAAGGAGAGGCTGCGCGTGCTGACCCCGGATGTGGGTGGCGGTTTCGGCCCGAAGACGTTCGTCTACCGCGAATACCCGCTGGTCCTCGAAGCGGCGCGCCGTCTCGGCCGGCCGGTGAAGTGGACCGCCGGCCGCACCGAACATTTCCTCGCCGACGCGCATGGGCGCGACAATCACATGAAGGCCGAGATGGCGATGGACGCGGAGGGGCGCTTTCTCGCGCTGCGCCTGCGCACCATCGCCAATATGGGCGCCTACATCCACCAGTTCGGCCCGTACATCCCGCATGGCGGCGCGACCATGTCGACCGGGGTCTACGACATCCCGCTGATGGACGTGCACGTCACCGGCGTCTACACCAACACCACGCCGACCGATGCATATCGCGGCGCGGGCCGCCCGGAAGCCGCCTTCATGATCGAGAAGCTGGTCGACGCCTGCGCGCGCGACCTCGGCATCGAGCCGCACGAGATCCGCCGGCGCAATTTCATCCGGCCGCAGCAGTTTCCCTACCGCACGCCGGGCGGGCGCCTTTACGACGTCGGCGATTTTTCGCGCCACATGGACGCGGCGCTGGAGCGCGCCGGATGGAAGGATTTCGAGGCGCGCGCCATGGCCTCGCGCAAGGCCGGCCGCATCCGCGGCATCGGCCTGTCGACCTATATCGAAGCCTGCGCCTTCGCCGGCTCCGAGCCCGCCTTCGTCGAGCTGAACGCCGACGGCACGGTGACGCTGAAGATCGGCACCCAGTCCAACGGGCAGGGCCACTGGACCGCCTATGCGCAGTTCATCGCCGAGAAGCTGAACATGGACCCCGCGATGGTCCGCCTGGCGCAGGGCGACACCGACCAGCTCGCGAGCGGCGGCGGCACCGGCGGCTCGCGCTCGGTGCCGCTCGGCGGCGTATCGGCCTCGCGCGCCGGCGAGGCGCTGGCCGTGAAGCTCAGGAGGCTGGCGGCCGACGAGATGGAGGCGTCGCCCGACGACATCGAGCTGGCCGACGGCGCGGCCCGCATCGTCGGCACCGACCGTTCCATGGATTTTTCCGCGCTGCACCGGGCCGCGAAACGGCCGGACGATCTGAAGGCCGACGCCGCCTACGTCCAGGACGAGAACACCTATCCGAACGGCACGCATGTCTGCGAACTGGAGATCGACCCGGAAACCGGGCGGATCGAGATCCTGCGCTACACCATCGTCGACGATTTCGGCGCGGTGGTGAACCCGCTGCTGCTCGCGGGGCAGGTCCACGGCGGCGCCGCGCAGGGCATCGGCCAGGCGCTGGGCGAGGAGGCGGTCTATGGCGAGGACGGCCAGCTCCTCGCCGCCACCTTCATGGACTACGCCATGCCGCGCGCCGACGACATTCCCGACCTCGACTTCGACACCCGCAACGTGCCGTCCACCACCAATGCGATGGGCATGAAGGGCGCCGGCGAGGCAGGCACCATCGGTGCGACGCCGGCCGTCATGAGCGCCGTGACCGACGCCCTGTGGCGCGCTTACGGCATAGGCCACATCGACATGCCCGCGACGCCGCTGCGCGTCTGGCAGGCGATCGAGACCGCGAAAGCGCAATGATGGTTCAGACTTTCGCGGTGCTCGGCTGATGGGCGCCGGTTCGCAGGACGGAACGGTCGAGCTTGCGCGGCGGCCGCTGCTCGGCATCGCCCTGAAGGTGACGTCGGTGGCGATCTTCGTCGCGATGGCCACCTTCATCAAGCTCGCCGGACAGTTGCCGGCCGGCCAGATCCTCTTCTTCCGGTCGTTCTTCGCCATCGTGCCGGTGCTGCTTTTCCTCATCTGGCGGCGGGAGCTGCGCGGCGCGCTGAAGACCGAGCACCCGATGAGCCATCTCGTCCGCGGCGTCATCGGCGTGGGGTCGATGTTCCTCGGCTTCTTCGCGCTGACGCGCCTGCCGCTGCCGGAAGCGACGACGCTCAACTATGCGCAGCCCATGCTGGTCGTCGTGTTCGGCGCCGTCTTCCTGGGCGAGGCGGTGCGCGCCTATCGCTGGAGCGCCGTGGCGATCGGCCTCGTGGGCGTGATCGTCATCGCCTGGCCGCGCCTGACGCTGTTCGCCGGAGACCAGCCGATGAGCACGGACGAGACGCTCGGCGTGACGGCGGCGCTGGTCGGCGCCGCGGTTTCCGCCGTGGCCGTCCTGCTCATCCGCCACCTCGTGCTGACGGAGCGGTCCGCCACCATCGTCCTGTGGTTCTCGCTCACGGCTTCGGTTCTCGGCCTGTGCTCGCTGCCGTTCGGCTGGTCGCCGCTGTCGCCGCTTCAGACGGTCTATCTGATCAGCGCCGGGCTGTGCGGCGGCATCGCGCAGATCCTGATGACCGAAACCTACCGCCATGCCGACGTGTCGACCGCAGCGCCCTTCGAGTACAGCTCGATGGTGTTCGCCATCATCGCCGGCTACCTGCTGTTCGGCGACATGCCGACCGTGCACATGCTGGTCGGCGGCTCCATCGTCATCGGCGCCGGCATCTTCATCATCTGGCGCGAGCACAGGTTGGGCCTGCCGCGCAGCGCGGCGCGCAAGGTCACGCCGCCGCAATAGGGCGGGGCCCAAGGCCACCCCCAAAAGGCCGCCCCCCAAAGGCCGCCCCCCAAAGGCGCCCTATGCGTCCTGCACCGCGCGCAGCCTCGCCTTCACCTCGAGGAAGTCGCGCCATGCCAGCTTCTTGTGCGGCGGGTTGCGCAGCAGATAGGCCGGGTGCAGCGTCGGCATGGCCGGCACGCTGAAACCCGTCGGCGAGACGTAGGTCGACCATGTCCCGCGCATGCGCATGATGCCCGTCTGCGTCTTCAGCAGCAGCCTGGTCGAAGGGTTGCCCAGCGTGACCAGCACGCGCGGCGCGGCGAGCTCGATCTGCCGCTCGATGAAGGGGCGACAGATCTCGGTCTCCAGCGGCGAGGGATCGCGGTTGCCGGGCGGCCGCCACGGCACCACATTGGCGATGTAGGCGCCCGTCGCGCGCTCCAGCCCGATCTCCGCGAGGATGCGGTCGAGAAGCTGGCCCGAGCGGCCGACGAAGGGCAGGCCGGCCCGGTCCTCCTCGCTGCCCGGCGCCTCGCCCACCAGCATCAGCGCCGCGCCCGGCATTCCATCGGCGAACACCGTGTTCTTGGCCGTGAATTTGAGGTTGCAGCCGTCAAAACCGGCGACGATCGCGCGCAGCTCCTCCAGCGAACCGACCTCGCGCGCCAGCGCGCGGGCCCGCTGCACCTGCTCCTCGTCGGGCACCACGGGGGCGGAGGCCGCGCGCCCTGCGACGGCTACCGTAGTCGCCGCCGCCGCTGCCGCCGGGTCGCGGGATTGCTGGACGGCCGGCCGGGCCGGCGCATCCGGCCTCGCGCCCGCCGCTGCGGGGCCTCCTGGTGGCGTTGCGCGCGCGGCCGCATCCCGCGCGGCTTCGGCGAAGCGGTCGACCGGCGCCTCGAGGATCGCATCGTCATGGCCGGCATCGGCATAGAAGCGCAGCACCTCTTCGAGGGAGGCGGGGGCGGGGAGGGTGGACATGGCGGCACCATGTTGCGCCCGGACGGCGATTGCAAGCGTGCCGGGGCGGCGATTGCCAGCGCGCCGGGCGGTGATTGCCGGCGCCGGACCGCCGCCGCGCCCGCAAATGGCTTTCACCCTCATTATTTGACGTTTACGTAAGCGTAAAATAATATGCCTTGCCGAAAGCCGGTGCGACACGATCGTGCAGGTGCGCACGGACGTATGAAAGGCGTTTCGCGCGGATGGACGATGGTCTAAGCACGCCGAAGCGTCAGTGATGGAGCCAGCCGGAGGCGACCGGCGAGCGGAGGACAATGATGAGCGAAGTCGAACGCGAGAGCATGGAATTCGACGTGGTGATCGTCGGCGCGGGCCCCGCGGGTCTGGCCGCGGCGATCCGGCTCAAGCAGGTCAATCCCGAGCTTTCCGTCGTCGTGCTCGAAAAGGGCGGCGAGGTCGGCGCCCACATCCTCTCCGGCGCGGTCGTCGATCCGATCGGCATCGACCGGCTGCTGCCCGGCTGGCGCGAGGAGGGCGACCATCCGTTCAAGACCGAGGTGAAGGACGACCACTTCCTGATCCTCGGGCCGGCGGGCTCGATCCGCATCCCCAATTTCATCATGCCGCCGCTGATGAACAACCACGGCAACTACATCGTCTCGCTGGGCAATGTCTGCCGCTGGCTGGCGACGAAGGCCGAGGCGCTGGGCGTCGAGATCTATCCCG
>CAZVTK010000159.1:0-10019 GCA_964629765.1 uncultured Mesorhizobium sp. | reverse complement strand
CCGAGGCCGGGCCGCCGGAGAGGATGACGCCCTTCGGCCGCATGCGGGAAAACGCCTCGGAAGCGGCGTTGAAGGGGTGGATCTCGCAATAGACGCCCGCCTCGCGCACCCGGCGCGCGATGAGCTGGGTGACCTGGCTGCCGAAATCGATGATGAGGATGGAGTCGCTGGCGCTCATGGCGAGGCATTAGAGAATCGCGCGGCACCGCGCAACCGGCGCCAGGGGTTGTTCACCCGCGATTGAACTTGACTTCGCCGGTCAGGTCATGGCGGGCTCGCCGGGCAAAAGCCGGACGCCGCCGCCACGATGACCTATCCCATCGCCGTCACCATCCACCTCCTGTGCGCGAGCGCCTTCATCGGCGTCGTGTTCTTCGAGGTGCTGCTGCTGGAGGGCATCCGCAAGCGCGTCGGCGCCGAGATGATGGAACTCGTCGAGGTCAACCTCATCAAGCGCGCGCGCTTCATCATGCCGTGGATCGTGGGCACGCTGTTCGCCACCGGCATCTATCTGGGCACCGTCCATTTCGCCGGGGCGGAGCTGAGCTGGAGCAACGCCTTCATCGTGCTGCTGTCGGCGAAGATCCTGCTGGCGGTCAGCGTGCTGGTGCATTTCGTCACCGCGCTGCGCGCCGCGCATACGGGCTGCATGTCCTCCACGCGGTTCCAGATCACGCATATCAGCGTCGCGATCCACATGGTGCTGATCGTGATCCTCGCCAAGGCGATGTTCTACGTCGCCTGGTAGGCCGGCAACCCCGGAGCCGCTATTCCTGCTGCGCGGTCAGGTAGTCCAGCAAGGCCGCATAGCGCGCGGTGGGCGGCGAGCCGGCCGACCGCGCCAGCCCCATCACCGCGCGCGGCGCATCGCGGTCGAGGTCGAGCACGGCGAGGCGGCGGCCGTCATAGGTCACCGGGAAGGCCGGCCGCTGGAGCAGCACGGCATAGCCCAGCCCCCGCGCCGCCAGGCAACGCACCAGCTCGAAGCTGGCGGTCAGGTGCCCGATGCGCGGCACAAGGCCCAAAGCGGCGTAGATGTGCTCGGTGTTCTGGCGCGAGGGATGCACGTCGAGCAGGATCAGCGGCTCGTCCGCCAGCTCGGCAAGGGCGACCTCCCCCCTGCCGGCAAGCGGGTGATCTTCCGCCACCATCGCATAGGGCCGGTATGCGCGCACCGGGGCGAAGGCCAGTTGCGGCGAGACGTCGGCGCTGTAGAGCAGCGCCACGTCGATGCGCCCCTGAAGCAGCAATTCGTGGAGCTCGGGGGCGGACCCCTCGACCAGCTCGACATCGAGGCCGGGATGGCGCGCCCGGAATTCCCCCATGATCCCCGGCAGATAGAAGGGCGCGAGCGTGGGAAAACAGCCGATCGCGAAGCGGCCGGCAAGGCTGGTGGCGGCCTGCGATGCGTCCGCCGCGAAGGATTCGGCCTCGGAGAGAACGCGCCGCGCATGGGCCAGCAGGCGGGTGCCGGCGTCGGTCAGGGCGACGCCCTTGCCCTTGCGCCGCAGGATGAGCTGCACGCCGAGACGGCCCTCCAGCTCGTCGAGCGCCAGCGCCAGCGCCGAGGCGCTGATGTTGCAGCGCTGTGCGGCGGCCGCGATGGACCCTTCACTGGCCACGGCCTCGAAATAGTCGAGCTGGCGAAGCGTGAAGGGCAGCGCAGCCATTCCACGGTTTTCCCTGGTTACGACCTATCAAAAACACGTTTTACAGGAAAGTTGCATGGGCCGACACTGGGCGACGCGGCAAATTCTCGCCGCCGATACCCCGTGGAGGAAACGAGAATGGTGAAGAACCTCGAGGAGGCCATCGCCAGGGCCGGCAGTCCGGTCAAGCTGCTGTGGGAGTCCCAGCAGGCGCCGTCCGTCGTGCCCCGCGTCGTGCCCGAATTCCGCAACTGGCGCGACGAGCAGCTCGCATGGCGCCGCACCGCGGTGCTCTACGACCAGTGCCACCATATGGCCGACCTGAACATCAAGGGCCCCGACGCGCTGAAGCTGATCAGCGACCTCGCCATCAACAGCGTCGCCAATTTCCCGGTCGACATGGCCAAGCAGTTCGTGGCGGTCAACCATGACGGCTACGTCATCGGCGACAACATCCTCTTCCACCTCGAAGAGGACGAGTACCAGGCGGTCGGCATCCCGCCCTCGATCAACTGGCTGCATTTCCACGCCGAGACCGGCGGCTACGACGTGCGCGTGTGGCGCGACGACAATTCGGCCGTGCGCAAGGGCGACCCGGTCAACTATCGCTACCAGATCCAGGGTCCGGGCGCGATGGACATCATCCGCGAGGCGACCGGCCAGGAGCCGCCGAAGCTGAAGTTCTTCCACATGACCCACTTCACCATCGCCGGGAAGCATGTGCGCGCGCTGCGCCACGGCATGGCCGGCGAGCCGGGCTTCGAGATATGGGGTCCGTGGGAGGACAATGACGCGGTGCACGCCGCGCTGCTGGAAGCGGGCAGGAAGCACGGCATGGTGCAGGTCGGCGCGCGCGCCTACCACACCAACGCGCTGGAATCGGGCTGGTTGCCGCGTCCGCTGCCGGCGATCTACACCGGCGACGAGATGAAGCCCTATCGCGAATGGCTCACGGCCAACGCCTACGAGACCACCGCGCCGCTGGGCGGCAGCTTCCACTCCGACGATATCGAGGACTACTACTTCACCCCGTTCGAGCTCGACTACGGCCGCATCATCGGATTCGACCACGACTTCGTCGGCCGCGCGGCGCTGGAGAGGATGAAGGCCGACGGCACCGCCGAGGCCAAGAAGAAGGTGACGCTGGTGTGGAACGGCGACGACGTGGGCAAGGCTTATGCCTCCATGTTCCAGCCGGGCGTCGGCGCCAAGCACATCGCCCTGCCCATGTCGCTCTACGACACGTTCCATGCGGACCGCATCGAGGCGGACGGCAGGATGGTGGGCATCTCGACCTGGGTCGGCTACTCGGCCAACGAGCGCGCCATGCTGTCGCTGGCGACGATCGACGCCGCCTACGCCAAGCCCGGCACCGAGGTGACGCTCTACTGGGGCGAGGACACGCCGTCGTCCAAGCTTCAGGTCGAGGACCATGTGCAGGTGAAGATCCGCGCCACGGTGCAGCCCGCGCCGCTGTTCGCCAAGGCGGCGACCGACTACCGGTCGAACGCCACGGTCAGGTAAGGCGGTCGCCCGTCCCGTCGAGGAGGCCGCCGGCAACGGCGGCTTCCAGCCTGTCGACGGCAGCGGCTAGCTTCTTGTCGATCACATGCAGATATTCGGTCCAGTCGCCGACATGGCTCAGCTCGGCAGCGCCGTCCGAGATGCCGCGCAGGGCGACGAGCGGCACGCCGAAGCGCCGGCAGGCGCGCAGAACCGCGAAGGTCTCCATGTCGACCATGTCCGCGGCGATGCCGTCATAGGCCGCGCCCGAGACCACGTTCGCGCCGGTCGACAGGCTCGCCCCGGCGATGCCGGGCACACGCAGCGGCAGCGGCACCACCGGCGGCAGGTCGAGGAGCGGCGTCGCGCCCTTCTCGAAGCCCAGCGCCGACGCGTCCATGTCGCGATAGGACACCGACACGGCCTGATAGATTCCGGTCTGCTCCAGCGTCCGGCTGCCGGCCGAGCCGAGCGAGACGACGAGGTCGGGCGCCGTGCCCGCGGCCGCGAGGGCGGCCAGCGCGGCGGTGACCGCCACCGCGCTTTCGACCGGGCCGACCCCGCACATCAGCGGCCTGAACCGCGATCGCAGATGCGGGCCGTATTCGGCGTCGGCCGCCATGACGTAGAGGAGCGCCCGGCCGCCGGCGCGCCGCAGCGGCGGCGCGGCGAGGCTCATCCGGCCATGCCTTCGCGGCCGAGCACGGTCATCATCGTGCCGGTCATGGTGGCGACCAGCTTGGCCGTGCCGTCGGCGCCGATGCCGTAAGCCTGCCCGTCGGCGACGATGATGGTGCGGCCCGGCTTGGTGACCGACCCGCGAAACAGGAAGCGCTCGCCGCGGCCGGGCGCCAGCAAATTGACCTTGAACTCGATGGTCAGCACTGCCGCGCCCGGCGGCATGACCGAAAAGGCGGCGTAGCCGCAGGCGGAATCGAGGGCGGTGGAAATCACGCCCGCATGCAGGAAGCCGTGCTGTTGGGTCAGCTCGGCCGCATAGGGCATCTCGATCTCTACCGTGCCGGGCGACACGCGTGTCAGCTCCGCGCCGAAGGTGGCCATGATCTTCTGCCGCGCGAAGCTCTCGCGCACCCGCGCCTCGAAATCGTCTGCACTGGCGTCTGCCATGGGCGTCGGCTCCTTTGCCGGCGTTTATGGCAAAGCGGGACACCCTGCGCAACGCGCGATTGTGCAGCGCAGCAGAGGATCAGTTGAGCCACCAGATCGCGCCATTGAGCAGGGTGGCGAAGGATACCCACGCAGCATAGGGCAGGAACAGCAGCGCGGCCGTGCGGTCGCGGCGCCATGTCAGCGCGATGAAGGTGACGATGGTCAGCAGCAGCGCCGCGATAACCGCCAGCGCCAGATCGATGTTCTGCGCGGCGAAGAAGGCCGGGCTCCACAGGAAGTTCAGCGCGAGCTGCACCCACCAGACCACCATGGCCGGCGTATCGTGATGGGCGCGCCAGACGCGCCAGCCGGCGATGCCGATCATCACGTAGAGGACGAACCAGACCGGGGCGAACAGCCAGTTGGGCGGGTTGAAAGGCGGCTTCTCCAGCCCCGCATACCAGACGCCCGGCGCGGTGAGCGTCCCGATCGCCCCGCCGCCGACCACGACCAGCAGGATGAAGGCTGCGAGGGCGAGGCGGTTCGGCACGTCCTGTTCTCCTGTCCCGTTCCCGATCGAACGGCCGCGTCGGCGTGCACATGGGGCGGGGCGGCCGGGCGTCAAGTCCTGGAAATCAGGCCCGCCAAGTCAGATCCTGCGCATCGCGCAGAGATAAAAGCCGTCGGTGCCGGTGCGCAGCGGCGTCAGCACGATGCCGGGATTGCCCGGCAGGCTTACGCCGGCCGGCGCCTCCGGCAGGCGCGTCTTCCACAATTCGTCGTGGTCGACGGGCGCAAAGCCACCCATGCGGGACAGGAACGCGCCCGCCTGCTCGCCGTTCTCCGCGTCGAAGAGCGAGCAGGTGACGTAGGCGAGCAGGCCGCCGGGCCTGACGAAACGCGCGGCGGTGTCGAGGATCGCCGCCTGCTCCCCCTGGCGCACGCCGAGCTGGCGCTCCGACAGCCGCCATTTCGCATCCGGCCGCCGCCGCCACGTCCCGCTGCCGGTGCAGGGCGCATCCACCAGGACGAGGTCGCAGCGCCCCTCCAGCGGGGCGAGCTCGCCCGGCCGCGCCACGACCTGCACGTTGCGGCAGCCCGCGCGTTCGAGCCGGTCGAAGATCGGCGCCAGCCGCGCCTTCTCCGAATCGAAGGCGTAGATCTGCCCGCTATTGCCCATGGCGCCGGCCATGGCGAGCGTCTTGCCGCCCGCCCCGGCGCAATAGTCGAGCACCTGCATGCCAGGCCCGGCGCCGGCCATCCGCGCCACCATCTGCGAGCCGAGATCCTGCACCTCGAACCAGCCTTTTCGAAACGCCGGCTCGGCCTGCACGTTGGGGTGGCGGCCGTCGCCCTCGATGGCCGCGATGCGGACGGCCTCGTCGAGGAAGGGCGCGGCAAAGGCCCCCGCCTCCGCCAGTTCCGCCAGCACCTGCGGCCGGTCCGACTTCAGCCTGTTGACGCGCAGGTCGAGCGGCGGGCGCGCCGCCAGCGCCGCGGCCTCGGCAACCCAGTCCGGCCCGAGCGAGCGCTCCAGCAGCGGCGCGCACCAGTCGGGAACGTCGGCGCGCACGGTTTCCGGCGCGTCGTCCAGCCGGCGCGACGCGAATGCCGCCTCCTCCTGCCGCGTCAGGCCCGGCGGCGCAAAACGGTCGCCCTCCAGCGCGGCCGCCAGCGAGGCCGGCGTGTGGCCGTAGAGCAGCAGCGCGCCAAAAGCCTGACCCCGCGCCGTCTCCTGATCGAGGATCCAGCCGGCCGAGCGGCGGCGGCGCAGGGCGTCGTAGACGATGTTGCCGATGGCCGAGCGGTCGGCCGAGCCGGCGAAGCGATGCGACAGCCCCCAGTCCTTCAGCGCGTCGGCGGCCGGCCGGCGCCGCTTCTCCATGTCGTCCAGCACTTCGATCGCGGCAGCAAGCCGCCCGCCCAGTCGCATCGGTGAACCCCGTGTCCGGCAAACCCGTTCAACGCCGGTGGCTACAGGGGCCGCGCGCCGCGCGCAAGCGGGCCCTTCCGATGCTGCGCCAGAGATGTGATGTTTCATACTTGACTATGGCAGGCTGAAATATCATCTTTCAGCGATGAACCAGGCATATTGCTCATGATGACCTCAGGCCAGCTCAAGGCCGCGCGCGCGCTGCTGGGCATGGACCAGGCGAAGCTCGCCGAGCTTTCCGGCGTGTCGCTCGCCACCATCCAGCGGATGGAGGCGAGCGAGGGCAATGTGCGCGGCGTGGTCGACACGCTGGTCAAGGTCATCGACGCGCTCGCGGCGGCCGGGGTCGAGCTGATCGGCGACGGCCAGCGCAGCGACGCCGGCGGGCGCGGGGTGCGCCTGCGCTCGCTATCCCAACCCCGGCCCCAACCCCGGCCCCCGCAGGGCTGAACCGAACAACCCGCCGCGACGGCGACCGCCGACCCCAGACAGCCGACGATCCCGCCGCTTCCCAGAATCGGGGCGAGCGCCGAGGGCCCAGGATCGCAGGGCCAGGATCGAAGGTCATGACCACCGCAACAGTCCGTCTCCCCACGCCGCCGCGCCCCACCTTCGCCGAGCTGTTCACGCCAAAGCTGGTGACCGTGCTGCGCGAAGGCTACGGGCTGGCCGAGCTGCGCCGCGACGCCATATCCGGGCTGACCGTCGCCATCGTGGCGCTGCCGCTGTCGATGGCCATCGCCATCGCCTCGGGCACGTCGCCCGACCGGGGGCTCTATACGGCCATCGTCGGCGGCTTCCTCGTCTCGGCGCTGGGCGGCAGCCGCTTCCAGATCGGCGGGCCGGCCGGCGCCTTCATCGTGCTGGTGGCGGCGACCGTGCAGCTTCACGGCATCGAAGGGCTGATGCTCGCCACCTTCCTGTCCGGCATGATGCTCGCATCGCTCGGCCTCATGCGGCTCGGCGGCTTCGTCAAGTTCATCCCCTATCCCGTCACCGTCGGCTTCACGGCCGGCATCGCCGTCATCATCTTCGCCAGCCAGATCGGCGACCTCTTCGGCCTCGCCACCGAGGGGCGGCCGCCCGCCGACCTGATCCCCAAGCTGCAAGCGCTGTGGGGCGCGGCGGGAACCGCGAGCCCCGCGGCCATCGGCATCGCGCTGCTGACCGTCGCGACCATCCTCACGCTGCGGCGCTACCGGCCGGGCTGGCCGGGCATGCTGATCGCGGTCGGGCTGGGCACGGTGGTTGCCGCGCTCGCCGGGCTGCCGGTGGCCACCATCGGCTCGACCTTCGGCGGCATCCCGCGCACGCTGCCGGCCCCTGCCCTGCCGGACCTGTCATTCGACAGGATCGCGGCGGTGCTGCCCGCCGCCATCTCCTTCACCCTGCTCGGGGCGATCGAGTCGCTGCTGTCGGCCGTCGTCGCCGACGGCATGTCGGGGCGCCGCCACCGCTCCAACTGCGAGCTTGTGGCGCAGGGCGTCGCCAATATGGGCGCGGCGCTGTTCGGCGGCTTCTGCGTGACCGGCACAATCGCGCGCACGGCGACCAACGTCCGCTCGGGCGCGCACGGCCCGGTTTCGGGCATGCTGCATGCCGTGTTCCTGCTGGTCTTCATGCTGGCCGCCGCGCCGCTCGCCGCCTACATCCCGCTCGCCACGCTGGCCGGGGTGCTGGCCGTGGTGTCGTACAACATGGTCGAGTGGTCGTCGCTGCGCGCGCTGCTGCGCAGTTCGTGGGGCGACGCGGCGGTGGTCGTCATCACCTTCCTGCTGGTGATCTTCCGCGACCTGACCGAAGGCATCGTCGTCGGCACCGCGCTCGGCGCGCTGCTGTTCATCTCGCGCCTGTCGCGCGAGGCGGCGCTCGAAGCGCACGCCATGGGCGCCGGCGACGACGCGGCGGACGAGGGACGCCCGTACGATGCGCAAAAGTCGTCAGACCCGCAGATCGTGGTCTACCGGCTGTCGGGCGCGTTCTTCTTCGGCTCGGCCGCGACCGTCGGCACCGCGCTCGACCGCATCGCCGACCCGCGCGCCGCCTTCGTGCTCGACCTGTCGGCCGTGCCGCTGATCGATTCCACCGCCGCGAACGTGCTGGAGACGCTCGCCCACAAGGCCAGGCGCAACGGCATCGCCTTCTTCATCGCCGGGGCCAGCGCCGGCGTGCGGCGCACGCTCTTCGCCCATGGCGTGAAACCGCCGCTGGTGCGGTATTCGACGTCGGCCGACCACGCGCGTGAGCGCATCGCGCGGAAGCTGAAGGAAGCCGGCGCAGCCAGCGGGTAGCAAGCGGCCGGACAATGAAAAAAAGGCCGGGCGTCGCCGCCCGGCCTTTGCGTTTCGGGTGCCCCGGCTCCGATCAGACGAGATCGAAACGGTCGGCGTCCATCACCTTGTTCCACGCCGCCACGAAGTCGCGCACGAACTTCTCGCCGGCATCGGCCTGCCCGTACACCTCGGCCAGCGCGCGCAACTGCGAGTGCGAGCCGAAGATCAGGTCGACGCGGGTTCCCGTCCATTTGACCTCGCCGGTCTTGCGGTCGCGGCCCTCGAACAGGTCCTGCGCCTCCGAGGTCGCCTTCCAGGCCGTGCCCATGTCGAGCAGGTTGACGAAGAAGTCGGTGGTCAGCGCGCCCGGCCGCGCGGTGAACACGCCATGCTGCGAGCCGCCGGCATTGGCGCCGAGGACGCGCAGGCCGCCGACCAGCACGGTCATCTCCGGCGCGGTCAGCGTCAGGAGCTGCGCCCTGTCGACCAGCAGCTCCTCGGCGGTGACGGCGAACGCCTTCTTCTGGTAATTGCGAAAACCGTCAGCGACCGGCTCCAGCACGTCGAAGGTGTCGACGTCGGTCTGCTCCTGCGACGCGTCGGCGCGGCCGGGGGTGAACGGGACGTTCACGTCATAACCGGCGGCCTTCGCCGCCTTCTCGACCGCCGCGGCACCGCCGAGCACGATCAGGTCGGCCAGCGAGATCGCCTTGCCGCCCGTCTGCCCACCCGTCTGGGCGTCGTTGAATGCCTTGCGCACGCCTTCCAGCGTGTCCAGCACCTTGGCGAGCTGGGCCGGCTGGTTGACCTCCCAGTCCTTCTGCGGGCTGAGGCGGATGCGCGCGCCGTTGGCGCCGCCGCGTTTGTCCGACCCGCGAAAGGTGGACGCGGACGCCCAGGCCGTCGACACCAGCTCGGAGACGGTGAGGCCGGAGGCGAGCACCTTCGCCTTGAGTTCGGCGATGTCCTGCGGGTCGACCAGCGGGTGGTCGACGGCGGGAATCGGATCCTGCCAGATCAGCTCCTCGGCCGGGATCTCCGGGCCGCGATAGCGCGACTTCGGTCCCATGTCGCGGTGGGTCAGCTTGAACCAGGCGCGGGCGAAGGCGTCGGCGAACTCGTCCGGGTTCTCGAGGAACCGGCGCGAGATCTTCTCGTATTCCGGGTCGAAGCGCAAAGCGAGGTCGGTCGTCAGCATCGACGGCGCATGGCGCCTGGACTTGTCGTGCGCGTCCGGCACGGTGTTGGCGCCCATGCCGTGCTTGGGTATCCACTGCTGCGCGCCGGCCGGGCTCCGGACCAATTCCCACTCGTAGCCGAACAGGTTCCACAGGAAATTGTTCGTCCACTTGGTCGGTGCCGAGGTCCAGATGACTTCGAGCCCGCTGCCGATCGTGTCGCCGCCCCTGCCGGTGCCGAAGCTGCTGGCCCAGCCCAGACCCTGCTCGGCCAGCCCCGCCGCCTCGGGCTCGGGCCCGACATGCTTGACGTCGCCGGCGCCGTGGGTCTTGCCGAAGGTGTGGCCGCCGGCGATGAGCGCGACGGTCTCCT
>CAZVTK010000158.1:0-10104 GCA_964629765.1 uncultured Mesorhizobium sp. | reverse complement strand
GATTGGCAGTTGCTACGGTTTCGCCAATCACCAGCGATTGGCGAAAGTCGATATGAAGGCCAATCTCCCCCCTTGAGGGGGAGATGCCCGGCAGGGCAGAGGGGGGTGTTGCGCGGGGCGGACAGTTGCCTACTCCGCCGCCGCGCGGAAACCGTCCGGGGCAGCCGGGAAACGGCAGGTCACGGTGGTGCCGCGCCCGGCGCCGGTCTCGATCTCCACCGTCCCGCCATGCAGCTCGACGAAGCTCTTGACGATGGAAAGGCCGAGCCCCGCGCCGCGCCGCCGTCCGCCCTGGTTGCGCGGCTCGAAGCGGCGGAACAGCGTGTCCAGCACCTCCGCCGGTATGCCCGGCCCGTCGTCGTGCACGGCGAACTGCACGCCGCCCTGCCACGGCGCGGCCGTGACGCGGATCGTCGATCCTTCCGGAGCGAAATTGGCGGCGTTGGCCAGCAGGTTGAACAGGATCTGCCGCACCCGCTGGGCATCGGCGTGGAAGGAGGGCGGCGCGCCGGCGACGTTCACGTCGAGCGCGATGCGATGGTCGGCGAGCCGCGTCGCGACCAGCGCGGCGGCCGCCTCGACGGCGTCGCGCACGGAGATCTCGGCGATCTCCAGCTCCATCGCCCCGGCGTCGAGCGTCGCCAGGTCGAGGATGTCGTCGACGATGGCCTTCAGCTCGGCCGAGGACGAGTCGATATGGCCGAGATATTCCGCCTGCTTCCCGTTCAGCGTGCCGGCGATCGGCATCTGCAACAGCTCGGTGAAGCCGATGATGTTGGTCAGCGGCGAGCGCAGCTCGTAGGAGACGTGCTGCACGAACTCGCTCTTCAACCGGTCGGCCTTTTCCAGCGCCTCGTTCTTGTCCTTCAGCGCGCGCTCCACGTTGACGCTGTCGGTGACGTCCACGAAGGTCAGCATCGCCTGCCCGTTGGGCAGGTGGATGACCGCGTAGCGCAGCACCGTGCCGTCGCGCAGCTCGACCTGGCCGTGGCGGTCGCGCCGCTCGTCGTCGAAGCCGGTGGCCGCGGCCACGAAGTCGCCCCACGGGCTCTCGGCCGCCACGCCCTGGCACAGCGCCTTGACCGCGGAGATGTGCATGCCGGGCTGGACGAGCCCGCCGCTGATGCCCCAAAGCGTGGCGAAGGCCGGGTTGGCGAGCCGCAGCCGGCCGTCCGGCCCGAACACGGCGACGCCCTCGGCGAGGTTGTCGAGCGTCTCGCCCTGCACCCGCACCGCCGTGTGATAGCGGCTTTCGAGGTCGATCTTCTCGGTGTGGTCCTCGAATATCCAGGTCACGCCGCCATTGGCCTGCGGATTGGCGACGACGCGGATGGCGCGCCGGTCGGGCAGGTGCCACCAGTGCTCCTGCGAATCGACGGAGCGGTAGGCCGCGAGCAAATTCTCCTTCCACTTGCGCCATTCGGGCTGCTCGGCGAGCTTGCCCTCGCTGCGCAGCCGGTCGAGCACCAGCGCGTGGTCGGGCGCGCTTTCCAGGAACACGATGTCGAGCTCCCACAGCTTCTGGAACGCCTGGTTGAAGAAGCGCAGCTTGCGCTCCGAATCGAAGATCGCGACGGCGGTGGTGAGCTGGTCCAGCGTGTCGGCATGGCTGCGCACCATGCGCTCATACTGCTCGCGCACGCCCTCGATGTCGCTGATGTCGACGGCGAGGCCGGCCGACCCCTCGCGGCCGGCATGGTCGGTCACGCTGTACATGCGCCGGTCGCCGTGCACGACGGTCGCCACCTTCTGGGCGAAGGCCTGCTCGGCCTTCTGTTGCCGGGCGATCGTCTCGCGCGCCTGCGTGCCGAGGAATTCGCGACCCTCTTGCACCGCCGCCACCGGCGATTCGGCCTCCACCGCGGCGGCGTAGGCGTGGTTGACCCATTGCAGGCGCCCGTCGGGCCCGCGCATCCAGAACGGCAGGGCGAGCGCGTTGGCAAGGCCCACCAGCGTGTCGCGCTCGGCGCCGATGCGCTGGTGCTCGATCTTGAGCCGCGCATGCTCGCGCTCGGCAGCCGACAGGGCGCGGATGCGCAGGATGCGGTTGGCGGCGCTGCGCCGGCCCTGCGCCTCGAACAGCGTTCCGGCCAGCGTCCTCATCACGAGGTCGAAGGCGGTGCCGCGCTCGCGCAGCTCGGCGAGGCCGCGCTCCAGCTCGGCTGCGGAAACCGGCTCCAGCCAGCGCCCGAAGGCGAGGAACTGCCCGCGCTCGTCCGGCGCGCCCGAGGCTGGCGGCAGCGAGCCGATCAGCTCCGGCTTGCGCCCGTCCTCGCCCCACAGGACGATGCGCTGGTCGTTGAGGCTGAGCAGCGATTCCGCCCGCTGGAGCGCCGAGCCGAGCTCGGCCACGCGGCCGCGCAGATCGAGGTTCTCGGCGGCGGTGCGCTGGCGCTCGCGGATCAGCCAGATGGCCGACAGCATGGCCGCCCCGGTGATGCCGGCGAAGACGGCGAGCTGGATGACCTCGAAGGTCCCGAAGGACGGCGCGCTGGTCTCCTGCGCATGGGCGAACCACGGGATCAGCGCGGTCGACAGGCCGAGCGCGCCGGCGCGGCGCCAGCGTAGCCTGCGCGCGGAATCGTTGCCGGTGCCGCCATGGCTGCCCTTGCGGGCCTGCCCCGCTCCCGGCGGGATGTCCCCTGTCATGCGATAACCCTCTCCGCCGTCCAGGTGTTGACCCCGGGGTGCTGACCCAAGTGAGAGCCGTGCCGCAGCGCGCCTCTCTCACACCCGAACGAACGGAGACGTCGCGAATCACGTCAATCTACAGGGTGGGCGAATCATGGTGAAGGACTGGTTACCGGGAAACGTCATGCCCCGTGCCGGCAGGCGCTGGCCCATGCCCGCATGCCGCGCTGCGTCTCGACCGGAGCGGAAAATCGCCCTTTGCTCGGCATCGGCCGGCAAGCGGAGGAACCCCGAGGTGGACGACCGCATGGACGAGATCACGCGCGCCTTTCGGCAGTTGCACGAAGCCGGCTGCTTCATCGTGCCCAATCCGTGGGACGCGGCAAGCGCCCGCATGCTGGCAAAGGCCGGATTCAAGGCATTGGCCAGCACGTCGTCGGGCTATGCCTTCGCCACCGGCCGCAAGGACGGCAGCGGGCAGTTGTCGCGGCGCGAGGCCATCGACTGCGCGGTATCGCTGAGAGACGCGGCCCGCCTGCCGGTCACGCTGGACGCCGAGGACTGCTATGCCGGCACGCCGGAGGGCGTCGCCGAAACCGTCGCGCTCGCGGCGACGGCGGGGCTGGCCGGCATCTCCATCGAGGACACGGATACCGCAAATCCCGGCCGCATCCGGCCGCTCGGGGAGGCGCTCGACCGCGTCGTCGCGGCGGTGGAGGCGGCGAAGCCCAGCGGCATCGTGCTGACGGCGCGCGCCGACGGGATGCTGGGCAGGGGCGCCTACGACTTCAAGGAAGCGTTGCGCCGCCTGTCGGCCTTCGCCGAGGCGGGCGCCGACGTGGTCTACGCGCCCGGCCTGCCGGACCTCGAATCGATCCGTATCCTGTGCTCGTCCGTCGGCGCGCCGGTCAACCACGTCATCGGCCTGGGTGCGTCCGGCCTCTCCTTCGACGATCTGGCACAGGCCGGCGTGCGCCGCATCAGCCTCGGCGGCTCGTTCACGCGCGCCGCCTTCGGCGCGGTGGCGAGATTGTGCGAGGCGGTCGCCGGCGGCGATTTCGCGCCGCTCGAGACCGCGCCCGGCTGGGACGCGCTGCGGTAGCGGTGTCGAAACGAAAAAGGGGCAGCCCGCGGCTGCCCCTCGTTCCATGATTTGCGGCGTGCGCCTCAGTAGCGGTAGTGCTCGGCCTTGTAGGGTCCCTGCGGCGTGACGCCGATATAGGCGGCCTGCTCGTCCGACAGCTTGGTGAGCTTGGCGTTGAGCTTGGCCAGATGCAGCCGCGCCACCTTCTCGTCGAGGTGCTTGGGCAGCGTGTAGACCTTGTTCTCGTACTCTCCGCCCTTGGTGAACAGCTCGATCTGCGCCAGCGTCTGGTTGGTGAACGAGGCCGACATCACGAAGCTCGGATGGCCGGTGGCGTTGCCGAGGTTCAGCAGGCGGCCTTCCGACAGAAGCAGCAGGCGCTTGCCGTCCGGGAAGCTGATCATGTCGACCTGCGGCTTCACGTTGGTCCATTTCAGGTTGCGCAGCGCCGAGACCTGAATCTCGTTGTCGAAATGGCCGATATTGCCGACGATCACCATGTCCTTCATCGCCCGCATATGGTCGAGCGTGATGACGTCCTTGTTGCCGGTGGTGGTGATGACGATGTCGGCGATCGGGGCCGCATCCTCCAGCGTCACCACCTCGAAGCCGTCCATCGCCGCCTGCAGCGCGCAGATCGGGTCGACCTCGGTGACTTTTACACGCGCGCCGGCGCCCGCCAGAGACGCGGCCGAGCCCTTGCCCACGTCGCCATAGCCGCACACCACGGCCACCTTGCCGGCCATCATGACGTCGGTGCCGCGGCGGATGCCGTCGACCAGCGATTCCTTGCAGCCGTACTTGTTGTCGAACTTCGACTTGGTGACGCTGTCGTTGACGTTGATCGCAGGGAAGGGCAGCAGGCCCTTCTTCTGCAACTGGTAGAGGCGGTTGACGCCCGTCGTCGTCTCCTCGGAGACGCCCTTGATCGCGTCGCGCTGCTTCGTGAAGAAGCCGGGCGTGGCGGCGAGGCGTTTCTTGATCTGCGCGAAGAGGATTTCCTCCTCCTCGCTGCCGGGATTCCTGAGGATGTCCTCGCCGGCCTCGGCGCGGGCGCCGAGCAGGATGTACATCGTCGCGTCGCCGCCGTCGTCGAGGATCATGTTCGACGGCTTGCCGTCCGGCCACTGGAAGATCGCGTCGGTATAGGTCCAGTAGTCCTCCAGGCTCTCGCCCTTGACCGCGAAGACCGCCGTGCCGCCGGCGGCGATGGCCGCCGCCGCATGGTCCTGGGTGGAGAAGATGTTGCACGAGGCCCAGCGGACGTCGGCGCCCAGCGCCTTCAGCGTCTCGATCAGCACCGCGGTCTGGATCGTCATGTGCAGCGAGCCGGTGATGCGCGCGCCCTTGAGCGGCTTCGACGCGCCGTATTCCTCGCGAGTCGCCATCAAACCTGGCATCTCGGTCTCGGCGATCTCGATCTCCTTGCGGCCCCAGTCCGCAAGCTTGATGTCCGCGACCACATAGTCGTTCTGCGCCGCCATGGCGTTCTCCCGCTGTCTTCCTGAAACGAACGCGGCCCGCCGGGACGGCGGGCGCAAGATGCGCGCTGCCTACCAGATCGGCGCGCGGTATACAACAGGACATAAAGAAAGCTTTATACGTGAATGCGGGCGGCTCAGATCTCCTCGCCGAACCGGCCCGCCACCAGCGCCGCCAGCGCCTGGAGCGCGGCCTCGGCCTGCGGCCCCTTCACCCGCACGGTGATGCAGCAGCCGGGGCTGGCGGCCAGCATCATCAGGCCCATGATCGACGTGCCGTCGACGCTCACGCCGTCCTTCTCCACCTCGACATGGGCGTCGAACGAGGCGGCCATCTGCACGAACTTGGCGGAAGCGCGCGCATGCAGGCCGCGCTGGTTGACGATCGGGAACTCGCCAGAGGCGAATCCGTCGCTGGCGGAATAGGGAAAGCTCATTTGGCCGCCAGGACCTGGCTCGCGACGTTGATGTACTTGCGCCCAGCGGCCTGCGCTTCGGTCAGGGCCTTGGCCATGTCGTCGCCCTGCCGAACGCTGGTGAGCTTGATGAGCATCGGCAGGTTCATGCCGGCGATCACCTCGACCGCGCCCGGCTGCATGACGGAAATGGCAAGGTTGGACGGCGTGCCGCCGAACATGTCGGTGAGGATGACCACGCCAGCCCCCGCGTCGGCCCGGGCGACCGCCTCGATGATGTCCTGCCGGCGCTGCTCCATGTCGTCGTCGGCGCCGATGCAGACGGTCTCGAAATGCCGCTGCGGTCCCACCACATGCTCGACCGCATGGCGAAACTCTTCGGCAAGCCGACCGTGCGTGACGAGCACGAGACCGATCATGCTGGATTGGCTCCCGTCACGGGTTCCGACCTGCTCCCTGTCGAGGCCCTCACCGGCCAGTCCTGGCCGACCCCGCCGTCGGTTAGGGGCGCTATCTTGTATGCGGTTCGTCGGTTGGCAAGCCCTTTTTGACAGGGGCATGACAATTCTGTTGCACCGCAGCGTAAGCCGCTGCGGCGCGCTCACGCGCCGAATGGCGGCAGTTCGAGCCAGCCGAGCACGGCGTTGACGCCCGCCGGGCCGGCATCCGCCGCGACCTCCAGCCGCGGCAACGCGATGCCGCGGAGGGTTTCCGTCGCGGGTTCGGGCAGGCGGGGAGCGGCGCCCGCCGGCACCATGCGCACCAGCCGGTCGATCACCGCCGCCGGCAGCGAGTGCACGGGCGCCGGTCCGAATCCGCGCAATTCCGCCAGTCCGGCGATGGTTTGCGGCGCGGTGGCGACCAGCCTGCCCGCCCGGGCCGACAGGAACGCCTGGTCGTCCGCCACCAGCCGGGCGAACACGCCTTGCGCCCGGCAGGCGGCGATCAGGCCGAGGCAGAGCCGCGTCTTGCCGGACCCCGACGGCCCGCTCACCAGCAGCCCTATCCTGCCCAGCACGACGGCGCAGGCGTGCAGGTTGGCGGGCCCGTTGGCTGGGCGGGCGGTCACGCCTCGGCCGGCAGTGCGACGACGAAGCGCGCCCCGCGCACATCGCCCGGCTTGCCGCCGGCCATGTTTTCCGCCGTCAGCGTGCCGCCATGGGCCTCGACGATCTGCCGGCTGATCGACAGGCCGAGCCCGGAATTCTGGCCGAACGCCTCGCTCGACGGCCGGTCGGTGTAGAAGCGCTCGAAGATGCGCTCCAGCGCGTCGGGCCGGATGCCCGGGCCGTTGTCCTCGACGGTGACGATGTTGTGCCGGCCGCTGCGCGACAGGCCGACGACGATGCGCCCGTTCTCCTCGGGCACGAAGGAGCGGGCATTGTCGATCAGGTTGACGACGACCTGCCCCAGCCGCGACTCGTGGCCGACGACGAAATAGCCCTTGGCGCCCTGCGGCAGCTTGGCCGCTCTGAACTCGATGTCGACGACCTTCTTGTTGCGCGTCACGTCGCGCGAGATGGCGATCAGCTCGGTCAGGAACTTCTTCAGGTCGACGCGGCCGGCGTCCACCCGCGCCAGCTCGGCGTCGAGGCGCGAGGCGTCGGAAATGTCGCTGATCAGCCGGTCGAGGCGGCGCACGTCGTGCTGGATCACCTCCAGCAGCCGGGCGCGCGAAGTCTCGGTCTTGGCCAGCGGCAGCGTTTCCACCGCGCTGCGCAGCGAGGTCAGCGGGTTCTTCAATTCGTGGCTCACATCGGCCGCGAAGCTCTCGATGGCCTCGATGCGGGCATAGAGCGCGTTGGTCATGTCGCGGATGGCGACCGACAAATTGCCGATCTCGTCCTGCCGGTCGGAAAAGTCCGGTATCTCCTCGCGGTTCTTGGCGCCGCGCCGCACGCGCACCGCCGCCGCCGCCAGCCGCCGCAGCGGGTTGGCGATGGTCGAGGCGAGCAGCATGGACAGGATCGCCGTCACCAGCGCCGCCACCGCGAACACCCGCACGATGGCCATGCGCTCGGCCGCGACGATCTTGTCGATGTCGCCGCCCTGGGTCGACAGCATCAGCACGCCGAGCACGGCGCGGAAGCGCTGCACCGGCACGGCCACCGAGACGATCATCTCGCCCTGCTCGGACACGCGCACCACGGTGGAGGGGCTGCCCGACAGCGCGTTGAGAACCTCGGGATAGGACTGGCCGCCGCCGCCGGGCGTCTCGGTGTAGACGGGCAGGTCGGTGCGGCGGAACAGGCCGGTCACCGCGTCGCCGGCGCGCTCCAGCACGCCGCGTTCTTCCGGCTCCGTGCCCGGCAAATTGTAGCGCAGGATCTGACCGCGCGAATAAAGATGCCGCGAATCGAGCAGCAAATTGGCGTCGCGGTCGTAGATGCGGGCGCGGGTGCGCGTCGGCGAGATCAGCCGCCGCAGCACCGGCGCGACGCGCTCGGGATTGATCGGGAAGTCGAGGCTGTCCAGCCGCTCCGAGCCCGGCGGCAGGCTCTCGCCGGCCTGAAGCTCCAGCAGCTTCTCCGGGTCGATGCTGATCATGCCGGTCTCGACCGTCGCCGAGGCGGCGATGGCGCCTGCGATGATCTCGCCCTGCGTCATCAGGCTCTCGACGCGCGCGTCGATCAGCCCGTCGCGGAACTGGTTGAGATAGAGGATGCCCACCACCAGCACGCCGAGGCCGGCGAGGTTGAGCACGACGATGCGCTGCGTCAGGCTGGAGAAGATGTAATGCCCCAGCACCCGCCGCAGCGGCAGGAAAATGCGCGAAAGCCGGGAGCGGCCCGCGGCTGCCCTGCGGGCGCCGCGCGGCCTGTCCTGCTCGTCCTCGCTCTCGGTGTCGCTGGCGATCGCCATGCGCCTCTTCCGGTCCGGTCTCAGACCTCCCGGAAGCGGTATCCCACCCCGTAGAGAGTCTCGATCATGTCGAAGTCGTCGTCGACGGCCTTGAACTTCTTCCTCAGCCGCTTGATGTGGCTGTCGATGGTGCGGTCGTCCACGTAGACCTGCTCATCATAGGCCGAATCCATCAATGCGTCGCGGCTTTTGACCACGCCCGGCCGCTGCGCCAGCGAGTGCAGGATCAGGAACTCGGTGACCGTGAGGGTCACCGGCTCGCTCTTCCAGGTGCAGGTATGCCGCTCCTGGTCCATGACGAGCTGCCCGCGTTCCAGCGATTTCTGCTGGGCCGAGGGGTTCTTGGCCGCCGCCTCGCGCGCGCTGGCCCGCCGAAGCACCGCCTTCACCCGCTCGACGAGCAGACGCTGCGAAAACGGCTTCTTGATGAAATCGTCCGCGCCCATCTTGAGGCCGAACAATTCGTCGATCTCGTCGTCCTTCGACGTCAGGAAGATCACCGGCATGTCGGTCTTCTGGCGCAGCCGGCGCAACAGTTCCATGCCGTCCATGCGCGGCATCTTGATGTCGAGGATCGCCAGGTTGGGCTGGCGGGTCGAGAAACCCTCCAGCGCCGACGCCCCGTCCGTGTAGGTTTCCACACGGTATCCTTCCGATTCCAGTGCGATCGAGACCGAAGTGAGAATATTCCGGTCGTCGTCCACGAGCGCTATCGTTGCCATTTCAAGCGGCTCCCTCATCAGCGGGCGTCCCTTCCTGCTTCCGGAACGCGTCATAGGCGGACAAATTAGGTACAAAATGTGGCGGCCGATTCCAACCGCATCCGGCTCACAATGACGCCAACGATGCGCAATGCTTGTGCAAAAGCGGGAATCTCGTGCCCAGCTAAACGATTTAAACAGAATTCAAAATCTTTAAATCGATTATTCGTTTGATATCGCTGGACATTTCTGTTTGGGAGCGTGGCCCGCCCGTGCTGCCTCTCCGCATGCAGGGGCTGAAGTACAGCGTCCAACCCGTCGACCCAGTGGGGGAGCATGAAAGAGACCGGCATCCGCAACCCGTCCTTCGGCATCGAGGCTTCCGGCCTCTCCGGCGTCGGCCATGTCTATTACAACCTGCTTCCCGCCGACCTCTACGAGGAGGCCGTGCGGCGCGGCGAGGCCAGGCTCACCGCCGACGGCGCGCTCGTCGCCTATACCGGCCAGCACACCGGCCGCTCGCCCAAGGACAAGTTCGTGGTGCGCGACGAGGGCACCGAGGACCAGGTCTGGTGGGACAACAACAAGCCCATGACGCCGGCGCATTTCGAGGCGCTGTACGCGGATTTCCTCGCCCATGCCCGCGGCCGCGACCTGTTCGTGCAGGATCTCGTCGGCGGCGCCGACGCGGACGAGGCACTGCCCACCCGCGTCGTCACCGAGTTCGCCTGGCACTCGCTGTTCATCCGCAACCTTCTGATCCGCCCCGGGCGCGGCGCGCTGGCGGCGTTCCTGCCGAGGATGACCATCATCGACCTGCCGTCCTTCAAGGCCGACCCGGCGCGCCACGGCACCCGCTCGGAGACGGTCATCGCCATCGACTTCAAGCGCATGCTCGTTTTGATCGGCGGCACCGCCTATGCCGGCGA
>CAZVTK010000157.1:0-10129 GCA_964629765.1 uncultured Mesorhizobium sp. | reverse complement strand
GCCGAGGTCGCGCAGCAGCGCCCGCGCCTCGGCGAGCGCGGCGGCGGGCGGCGGGTCGAGGAAGGCAAGGGCGGCCGGGTCGGCGACGCCGAAGGCCGCGCAGTCGAGCACAAGCCCGGTCAGGTCGGCGGCCATGATCTCCGGCGGATCGTGGTCGGGCAGCGCCGCCCACTGGCCGGCATGCCACAGCCTTATCGCGACGCCCGGCCCCGTGCGCCCTGCCCGCCCCGCGCGCTGCTCGGCGGACGCCTTGGACACGCGCACCGTCTCCAGCCGCGTCAGCCCGGTGGCGGGCTCGTAGCGCGGCAGCCGCGCCAGCCCGCAATCGACCACTACGCGCACGCCGTCGATGGTGATGGAGGTCTGCGCGATGGCCGTGGCGAGCACCACCTTCCGCCGCCCGGCGGGCGCGGGGCGGATCGCCGCGTCCTGCGTCTGCCCGTCGAGATTGCCGTAGAGCGGCACCACATCGACATCGGCCGGCACGCGCCCGGCGAGCGCCTCGGCCGTGCGCTCGATCTCGCGCTGGCCGGGCAGGAAGGCGAGCACGCTGCCCTCCTCCTCCACCAGCGCGTCGCGCACCGCGCGCGCAACCGCCTCCTCGACGCGCTCCCCGGCCGGCCGTTCGCGGTAGCTTATGTCGACCGGAAACATGCGCCCACGGCTTTCGATGACCGGCGCGTCGCCCAGCAGGCGAGCCACCCGCGCGCCGTCAAGCGTCGCGGACATGACAGCCAAGCGCAGGTCCGGCCGCAGCGCGCCTTGCACGTCGAGCGCCAGCGCCAGGCCGAAATCGCCGTCGAGCGAGCGCTCGTGGAACTCGTCGAACAGCACCGCGGCGATGCCGGGCAGTTCGGGGTCGTCGAGGATCATGCGCGCCAGCACGCCTTCGGTGACGACGAGGATGCGCGTGCGCGCCGAGGTGCGGCTGTCCATGCGCATGGCGTAGCCGACCGTGCCGCCCGGCTCCTCGCCCAGCAGCGCGGCCATGCGCCGCGCCGCCGCGCGGGCGGCCAGCCGGCGCGGCTCCAGCAAGAGGATGGTGCCGTCGCCGCGCCACGGCGCGTCGAGCAGCGCGAGCGGCACCAGCGTCGTCTTGCCGGCGCCGGGCGGGGCGACCAGAACGGCTCGGCCGCCCGCCTCCAGCGCTTTGCCGAGCGCGGGAAGGGCGGCGGAGACGGGGAAGTCGGGCAGTCCGGTCGTCATGGGAGCCCGCCTAGCGGGTGCGGGCCGCGCCCGTCAATTCGCCATGGCCCCGCCTATTTGAAGATGGCCTATTTGAAGATGTCCTCCGGCCGCCGGCCAGGCCGGCTCCTGTAAGGCGGAAACGACCAGCCGAAGCGCAGCGCCCCGCCGCGCACGAGAAAAGCGGCGAGGAAACCCGCCAGCGCCGCGGCCAGAAGCGGCGCGCCGGCCAGCGTCAGCAGCGTGAAGGTGCCCGAGCCCGCCAGCGCGGCCGTGACGTAGATCTCCTTGCGCAGCAGCACCGACGGCTCGTTGGCCAGGAGGTCGCGCAGGACGCCGCCGAAGGTCGCCGTCAGCACGCCCATGACGACGGCGATGACCGGCGAATGGGTCAGCGCCATGCCTTTCCATGCGCCGAACACGCTGTAGGCGGCAAGGCCGACCGCATCCAGCCAGAGCAGCGCGATGTAGCGGTGCTCGATCAGATGCGCGGTGAAGAAGACGACGACCGCGACGGCCACGCAGACCAGGACATAGGTGTGCTCGCCGATCCAGAACACCGGTGCGCCGAGGATGAGGTCGCGCAGCGTGCCGCCGCCGATAGCCGTCACGCTGGCCAGGAACAGGAAGCCGACGATGTCGAGCTGCTTGCGCGAGGCGGCCAGCGCCCCGGTGGCGGCGAACACCGCGATGCCGGCGAAGTCGAATAGCTGGATCGGGTTCACGGCGGCCTCCCGGTGCGGAGCCTGCGGGAAGCGGAGCGGCCGCGAAAGCCGCGCTCAGAACGCGTAGCGCTCGCCCTCGGAGCCGTAGTGGTTCACGTAGCGCGCCGAGATCGTGTCCACCGGCAGGATGATGAACACGTCGGTGGTGCCGAACTCATGGTCGATCACGCAGCCGTCGCCGACCTTGGCGCCGAGGCGCAGATAGCCCTTGATCAAGGGCGGCAGCGCGTTCAGCGCCGCGCGGGCGTCGACCGCCTCGCGCGGCATCAGGTCCATGGCCACATGGCGCGAGCGGACGGCGCGGACGTCCCAGTCGGGCTGCGGGCGGCAATAGTGGTGCAGGAAGGATAGCGCCTCGGCATGGGCGGACGGCACCGTTCCCTGGAAAGAGGCGCAACCCGCCATCACGTCGACGCCGTAATGGTTCACATAGGCCCAGATGCCCTGCCAGAGCACGCCGATGGTCGGCTTGGAGCGGTATTCCGGCAGCACGCAGGAGCGGCCGAGCTCCATGAAGCGGCGCGCGGGATGGCGCGCCACCAGCCGGTCGAACTCGAACTCGTCGACCGAGTAGAAGCCGCCGGACCGGCGCGCCACGTCGTCGCGCAGCAGCCGGTAGGTGCCGACGATCCGGTCGAGGTCGCCGCCCGGCAGGGCGGTATCGATGACGAGCAGGTGGTCGCAGATCGGATCGAAGCGGTCCGCGTCACGCCGTTCGGCGTGGAGGGCGCCGCCGCGGGCGCCCATCTCCTCGAAGAAGACGCGGTAGCGGACGCGCTGCGCGGCCTCGACCTCCTCGGTGGCCATGGCGAGGCGCACCTCCAGCGAACCCATCCGCCCAAGCGGAAGGCCCCGCGCTATGGCGTCGCCACGGCGCGAAGTCTGCCCGGCATTCGCCGGGTCGAAGCGTTGGAGGGCCGTTGTGGCCATCTGTCGTCTCCTGCATCGCCCGAGCCTGGAGATAGGTGCGCCGTGCAACAGCGCCGTGACACTACAATGCCGGCAGCGCGGTCACAAGTTCGGCGGCCGGGCCGATTTTCGCCGGGCGGCGCTGTCCACAGCCGCGTCGAATCGTCCCAGCGGGCATTTGGGGCGGGGCATTGGGGGGCGGCGTGTGGCGGTGCCCTCACGCCGCGGCCTGCCCCTCCACCGCCAGGACCAGCGCTTCCGGGTCGAGCGGCTTGGTCAGGTAGCCGTTGGCGCCCTGCGCCAGCGCCATCCGGCGGGTTTCCTCCTGCCCGTCGGCCGACAGCACCAGCACCGGAACCGGCGGCCGGCCGCGGGCGGCCTCGTCCCTGCGCACCCGCTCGATGGCCTCCAGCCCGTCCATCAGCGGCATGTGAAGGTCCATCAGCACGAGGTCGTAGGTGTGGCTGGGGCCTGTGAGCACGTCCACGGCGGCCTTGCCGTTGCCGACAACCCGCACGGAATGGCCGGCCCGGGTCAGCGCCGCGCGGGCGAGCACCGCGTTGATGTCGTTGTCCTCGGCGAGCAGAATGGAAAGCCCCGTGCCCCGCGCCGCATCGGTGCGGCGCCGGGCGCCGCCGGTGCCCGGCTTGACTGCGGTCAGTCCTGCCTGGCCGCCGACCAGCACCTTGAGCAGCGTCTCGGCCCGCACCGGCCGCGGCAGGAACGCCGCGTAGCCGGCCGCGCGCAGCTCCTGCAACTTGCCGCGGTCGCCCGGCGCGATCATCGTCACCGCCTCGGCATGGGCGAGTCCGCCGCCGCGCAGCGCCCTCAGCGCGGCGCCGTCCGCCGTTTCGGCCGCCGCGTCGATGAGCACCGTGTCGAAACCGCCGCTCCCGCCGCCGGCGAGGCGCAGGGCCTCGTCGGGCGTCGCGACCACGGCCACCTCGGCCCGCTGGTCGCGCAGGCAGCGCGCCACGGCCTCGGCCTCCATGGCGTTGCGCGACAGGAGCAGCACGCGCCGCCCGTCCAGCGTCGCGGCCGGCGCCTTCGCCGCCACCGCGTTCTCCAGCGGCAGCACGACCCTGAAGGTGGAGCCGCGGCCGGGCAGCGAATCGACCTCGATGGCGCCCTTCATCGCCTCGACGATGCGTTTCGAGATGGCGAGGCCCAGCCCGGCGCCGCCATGCTTGCGCGTGCGGCTGCCGTCGGCCTGCTCGAACTCGCGGAACAGCCGCGCGATCTCGTCGGGGCGCATGCCGGGCCCGCTGTCTGTCACCGTCAGCACGAGGCGCCGCCCGTGATCCGTGCCCGCCTCCATGGAAAGGTCGACCAGCACGCCGCCGGCCTCGGTGAACTTCACGGCGTTGCCGATCAGGTTGAGCAGCACCTGCCGCAGCCGGTCGGGATCGAGCAAGGCGGTGGCGGGCACGTCGGGCGCGACATGGCAGCCGATGCCGATGCCGCGCGCATAGGCGCGCGCCGCCATGAGCTCGACCGTGTGCTCCACCACCTCGCGCGGCGAGGCCGGCTGCAATTCGAGCTGGAACTTGCCGGCCTCGATCTTGGAGAAGTCGAGCAGATCCTCGATCAGCGCCAGCAGCGCGCTGGCCGACACGGAGACGGCGCCCACATAGGTCTTCTGCTCCGGCGTCAGCTCGGTGCCGCCGAGCAGCTTGGCCATGCCGATGATGCCGTTCATCGGCGTGCGGATCTCATGGCTGACGGTGGCGAGGAAGCGCGACTTCGCCTGGCTGGCGTGCTCGGCCCGCTCGCGGGCGCGCACCAGCGCCAGCTCGGCGCGCTTGCGGTCGGTGATGTCGCGGGCGATCGCCCGGTGCGAGATCACGCCGCTCGCATCGTCGCGTACGGACAGCTCTATCCACGAGAACCAGCGCATGCCGCCGCGCGTCGTCACGGCGACATCCGTCGAGGTCAGGCACTCGCCGTCGGCGAACGAGGCGTCCGGCACCACGCGCACCTCGATGCCGAGCTCCGGCAGCGTCTGGCCGACGAGGCTTTCCGGGTCGCGGTCGAGAAGATCGGCCAGCACGCTGTTGGCCTGGACGATGCGCCCGTCGCGGTCGCGGTGGACGACGATGTCGCCCAGCGTGTCGACCAGCCCGCGAAAGCGCTCCTCGCTCTCGCGCAGCTCCCATATGCGGTCGGCGAGCTCCTCGATCCGCCGCCGGTCGGCCGCCTCGCCGCCGCCGGACACCTTGCGCCGGCGCGCGCGCGCGCCGGATTCGAGCGCGGCAAGGCCGAAGGACAGCGCGCCGATGGCGAGTAGCGCCAGCGAAAGGCCGAGCGGGGCGCCCGTCGCCGCGCCCGCGACAGCAGCGGCCAGCGTCGCGACGGACAGGCCGACATGCAGCAGGAAGGCGTTGTCGGGACGGGGAGGCCCCGTCCGTTCGGGGCGAACGGGCGCGGGAGCGGGCGGGCGGGCGGGCTCAGGCCCCGCCTCCAGCAAATATCCGATGTCCCGTTCCGCCGCCATGGACGGGACCATAGGCGGCGGGCGCTTGAGGAAGCTTTGGGCAGACCGCTCAAATTTTAGCGGTCTGCCCTATTCCCTCACATCTCGACCACGAGCCGGCCGCGCACCTTGCCGGCGAGGATGTCGCCCGCCGCGGCCATCAGGCCGGAGAAGGGCACCTTCGTCGTGATGGCGTCCAGCCGGGTGCGGTCGAGGTCGGCGGCAATGCGCTTCCACGCCTCAAGGCGCAGCGCCTTCGGCGCCATCACCGAATCGACGCCGAGCAGCGACACGCCGCGCAGGATGAAGGGCGCGACGGAGGTCGGCAGGTCCATGCCCTGCGCCAGCCCGCAGGCGGCGACGGCGCCGCCATAGCTGGTCTGCGCCAGCACGTTGGCCAGCGTGTGGCTGCCGACCGAATCGACGCCCGCCGCCCAGCGCTCCTTGCCGAGCGGACGGCCGGGCGCCGACAATTCGTTGCGGTCAACGATCTCGGCGGCGCCGAGACCCTTGAGATACGCTTCCTCCTCCTGTCGGCCGGTGGAGGCGATGACATGCCAGCCCAGCTTCGACAGGATGGCGGTGGCGACCGAGCCGACGCCGCCGGCCGCGCCGGTGACCACCACCGGCCCGCGATCCGGCGTCAGGCCGTGGCGCTCCAGCGCCATCACGCACAGCATCGCGGTGTAGCCGGCGGTGCCGACGGCCATGGCCTGCGCCGCGCTCATGCCCTGCGGCAGCGGCACCAGCCAGTCGCCCTTGACGCGGGCGCGGCCGGCATAGGCGCCGTAATGCGTTTCGCCGGTGCCCCAGCCGTTGAGCACCACCTTGTCGCCCGCCTTCCAGGCCGGATTCGACGACGACAGCACGGTGCCGGCGAAGTCGATGCCGGGGATCATCGGGAAGCGGCGCACCACCGGCGACTTGCCGGTGATCGCCAGCCCGTCCTTGTAGTTGACCGTGGTCGCCTCGACCGCGACGGTGACGTCGCCCTCCATCAGGTCGGCCTCGGTCAGCTCGACCTCGCGGACGGTTTGCGTCTTGTCCTCGTTGCGGTCGATGAGGATAGCCTTGAAGCTGTCGGACATTTTCTTCTCCCTAATCCTGTGCGCGCACGGCGCGATCGCGCCGCCAGTCGATGATTTCCTGGAGGATGACCAGCCCGGCGCCGACCGTAATGAGGGCGTCGGCGAGGTTGAACACGGCGAAGGACCACACGGGCGTGTGGAAATAGACGTAGTCGACCACGTGGCCGAGCAGCACGCGGTCGATCAGATTGCCGACCGCGCCGCCGATGATCAGCGCGAAGCCGGCGCGCGCCGCCACCTGCCGGGGCTCCGAGCGCACCGCCAGCCACAGCATGAAGCCGAGCACCGCCAGCGCCAGCGCGGCGAGCGTCCAGGCCGGCAGGCCCTCGAGGAAGGAAAAGGAAATGCCGGTGTTCACCGTGCGGTGCCAGGCGAGGAAGGGCAGGACCGGGATGGTCTCGCCCATCTCCATGGTGACCTGCACCAGCCATTTGATCCACTGGTCGAGCCCGACCGCGATCGTCGCCAGCAGGCCGTAGCCGATCAGAGCGCGCATCAGGAGACCTCCTGCCCGATCACGTCGGGGAGCGCGTTGCGGCGGATCTCGTAGAGCATCACGCCGGTTGCGACGGCGAGGTTGAGCGAATCCGCCTTGCCCGCCTGCGGGATACGCGCCAGCCGGTCGCAAGCCTGCGCGAGAGTGTCGGGCAGGCCCTGCTGCTCGTTGCCCATCAGCAGCAGCACCGGCCCCGCGCCGTAGTCGATGCGGCGATAGTCGGTGGAGCCGGCGAGATGGGTGCCGACGACCAGCCCCGGAAAACCCTTGCGCCACGCCAGGAAGGCGTCGGCCGACGCCTTCGCCAGCGGCACGGCGAAGACCGAGCCCATGGTGGCGCGCGTCGCCTCCACCGAGAACGGATCGGTCGTGTCGCCGACGAGGATGACGCCCGCCGCGCCGACCGCATCCGCGGTGCGGATGACCGTGCCGAGATTGCCGGGGTCGCGCACGCGGTCGAGCGCCACCCACACCTCGCCTTGCCTGGGGCGGATCGCGTCGAGCCGGACCCAGCGCTGGCGGAATACGCCGACGACCATCTGCGGGTTGTCGCGGCGGGTGATCGCCGACAGCACTTTTTCGCTGGCTTCCAGCACCGTGCCGCCGGCCGCCACCGTGCGCGCCGCCACCTTCTCGACCTGCGCATTGCCGCGCCCGGCCTTGGCGAAGACCAGCGTCGTGATCGTCCAGCCGGCATCCAGCGCGTCGATGACCAGCTTCAGCCCCTCGGCCATGAAGGCGTTCTCGCGGTCGCGGAATTTCTTCAGCGCCAGCGCCTTGATGTCCTTGACCAGCGGGTTGGCGACGCTGGTGACTTCCTTCACCCTGCCCGGCGCGCGCGTCTCGTTCATTGCGCCACCCACCGCGAAAAGAGGGATGTGGAGAGCGCGCGGCCCGCCGCCTGCTCGCGGATGACCAGTTCGCCCGATTCCACCGCCCCGCCCATGCCGGCAAACGTATCGCGCATCAGCGCGTGGATGGCGAAGAAGGAGGAGCGGATCGAATAGGCGGTCAGCACCACGGCCAGCGGCTTCGGCGTCAGGATCTCGCGCACCAGCTCCGTCATGCCCGGCAAATGGTCGAACAACTGCCAGACCTCGCCCTTCGGCCCGCGCCCGAACTGCGGCGGGTCGAACAGCACGATGTCGTAGCGGCTGCCGCGCCGCGCCTCGCGCTCGGCGAATTTCTGCGCGTCGTCGACGATCCAGCGGACCGGCCTGTTCTCCAGCCCGGCCAGCGCCTGGTTCTCGCGCGCCCAGCCGGTCGCCTTCTTCGAGGCGTCGACATGGGTCACCTCGGCGCCGGCACGCGCCGCGGCCAGCGAGGCAAGGCCGGTATAGCCGAACAGGTTCAGCACCTTAACCGGCCGCTTTGCCTCGCGGATCAGCGCCTCCATGTGCCGCCAGTGCGACGCCTGTTCGGGAAAGACGCCGACATGGCGGAAGGAGGTGAAGCGGCCGAGATAGTCGATGCCGTCATGCTTCATCGGCCAGGTCTCGCCGAGCGCGCCTTTGGGGAAGCGCCAGCGGCCCACGCCCTCCTCGTCGGTGTCGCCGGTGAAGACCGCATCGGCCTTTGCCCATTCGCGCTCGGGCAGCGCGCGGCGCCAGATCGCCTGCCCTTCCGGGCGCACGATCAGGTAGTCGCCGTAGCGCTCCAGCTTCTCGCCGTCGCCGGAATCGATCAGCGCGTAGTCGTCGCCCGGCAGCACTTCGAGGATGACCGGCACGCGCTCGGCCGGCAGCTTGCCCTCGCGGCGCGGCAGATGCTGGCGCACGGTCGGCTCCGCCGCCGGGCGCTCTCGCTGCTGGCCGGGGCTCCGATCGGCTCGCTGATGTCGCTGCGGTTTCACTGCGCGCTCCGCATGGTGCCGGCGCTTCTGCCACAGCGGGCCCTCAGGGGCAACGGAAAGGCTGACTGACGCGAGCCGGATCGGGAAACGGCGGGGATGTCGCCCCCTGCCCCGTGCAGCTATCATGGGCGAGGGAGGAGATCATGCGGCGGCTGGCGGTTCATGTCCTTGCGGCTCTCGTCTTTCCGATGACGACGGCGGCCGGCGCCGGGCCGGTTTCGCGCGCGGTCGAGACCGCCGTGCCGGACGGCGTCTTGCGCGGCACGCTGCTTGCGCCGGCGGGCGACGCGAAGGCCGTCGCGGTCATCGTCGCCGGGTCCGGCCCGACCGACCGCGACGGCAACAGCCCGCTCGGCATCTCCGCATCGACCTACCGCATGCTGGCGGAGGCGCTGGCGGAACGCGGCATCGCCTCCATCCGCTACGACAAGCGCGGGCTCGCCGGCAGCGCCGAAGGCTTCGGCGATCCGAACGCGGTGACGGTGGCGGATTTCGCCGGCGACGCCGCCGCGTGGGTGGAGACGGCGCGGCGCGAGACCGGCTTGCCCTGCGGCTGGCTGGTCGGCCACAGCGAGGGCGGGCTCGTCTCGCTCGTCGCGGCACGGGGCAATGCCGCCGTGTGCGGCCTCGTCCTGCTCGCCGCGCCCGGCCGGCGCTTCGGCGACCTCCTGCGCGACCAGCTCTGGTCGAACCCGGCCAACTGGTTCCTGATGCCCGCCGCGCTGGCGGCCATCGCGGCGCTGGAGCGCGGCGAGAGGGTCGACGTTTCCGGCATGCACGAGGCGCTGCGGGGCCTGTTCTACCCCGGCGTGCAGGACTACCTCATCGACCTGTTCGGCTACGATCCCGCCGCGCTGGTGCGGGCCGGAACCGAGCCCATGATGATCGTGCAGGGCGGGAACGACATCCAGGTCAAGCGCGCCGATTTCGAGGCGCTGGCCGCCGCGCGGCCGGCGGCGGCCCTGTTCCTGCCCGCCATGAACCATGTGCTGAAGGACGTGCCGGAAAACGACCCGGCGACGAATTTCGGCTCCTACTCCAACCCGGACCTGCCGCTGGCGGCGGGGCTGGCGGACGGCGTGGCTGCCTTCATTGCCGCGCCGCTCTAGGACGATGCGGCGGGGACACATGGGAGAACGCATGGCGGGCCGCCACAGTCTCACCTAAAGTCGCGGCTATCGCTTGGGCGGGCGCTATTTCGCGGGGCTGCGATGAGGCTGGCTGGGGCATTTCTGGCGATCGTGCTGTCGCTGTCGGGTTTTGCCGCCGTCTCTTCGGCCGGCGCCGCAGCGTCCACCGCCGATGAGACGGCGCGCGTTCAGGCGCGCTGGAACGAGCTGCTACAGGAGATCTCCACGCTCGAGGGGCAGCCGGCGCTCGGCGCCGCGCCCGCCGCCGGCG
>CAZVTK010000156.1:3547-10297 GCA_964629765.1 uncultured Mesorhizobium sp. | reverse complement strand
CCGTCAGCGGCTCGACGGCCTCGTCCACCTTGACGAGGATGCCGCGGTCGGCGCCCATGGCGAGCGCGGTGCGGATCGTCTCGGCCGCCTGCGCCGGGCCGATCGACACCACCACGATCTCGCTCGCCTTGCCCGCTTCCTTCAGCCGGATCGCCTCTTCCACCGCGATCTCGTCGAACGGGTTCATCGACATCTTCACATTGGCGAGGTCGACGCCCGAGCCATCCGACTTCACGCGGATCTTCACGTTGTAGTCCACGACACGCTTGACAGGGACAAGTATCTTCATGCGGTGCGCTTCCCTTCTTGACCGCCGCGTATGGCTGGCCGCCGCCTCTGAGGCGGAAGCTGGCGCCGGGCGCTTCTTCGTGCGCGACATGACGCATGGCGCGCCGTCGCAAGCGGAACCTTCAGCCCGCGAGACGTGGGTCCGGCGGGCGCGCCGAACCTGTATGTGCGCCTGCCGAACGCGTCAATATGCGCGACGCAGCATCAATCGTTTGAAAGCTACTGGCGGCCCCACGGGCCGGCGTCCGGAACGGGCGCCGCGGGAGCGGCGACCTTCGCCGCGGCCGGCGTCACCACCTCGCGGTCGAACAGGGGCACGCCGCGGCGGCGGAACACCAGCACGAGCAGCGCCCCGGCGACGATCCCGCCTATATGGGCGGCCCAGGAGACCTGGTCCTCGCCGGCGAGCGCGAACATCACGAACTGGAAGCCGATCCACAGGACGAGCGCCGCCCAGGCGGGCACGCGCAGCGGGATGCGGCCGAGCACCAGAACCCAGATCTTAACGCGCGGATGAAGCATCAGATAGGCTGCCACCACGCCCGCCACCGCCCCCGAGGCGCCGATCAGCGGCGCCTGGCTGTCGGGCGCGGCGAGCCCGTGCACCAGCGCGCCGGTCGCCGCGCACAGCAGGTAGAAGATGAGATACTTCACATGGCCGAAGGCGTCCTCGACATTGTCGCCGAACACCCAGAGGAACAGCATGTTGCCGCCTATATGCCACAGATCGCCGTGGAAGAAGGCATAGGTGACATAGGTCGCCCAGTTCGGCACGAACAGGTACTCGTCCGGCCGCACGACGTCGCTGAACAGCGTGATCGGGATGTAGCCGAAGCCGACGACGGTCGCGACCTGCGCGTCCTCGCTCTGCACCGCCGTCAGCAGATAGACGACGACGTTGACGGCGATGATGCCGAAGGTGACGTACTGGAGCTTGATGTACCGCAGGGAGTTCGCGTCGTGCAGCGGTATGAACATGACGCGGCGAAACCGGACACCCGGCCCTTATCTGTTGGCCCCCGGCACCCATAACACGTCGTTGGCGCCGTTGTCATTGACGGCACGGGCGGCGACGAACAGGAAGTCGGACAGCCGGTTGACGAATTTCAGCGCCTGCGGCGACACCGTCTCGCGCGCCGCCAGCTCCACCATCAGCCGCTCGGCACGGCGCGCGATCGTGCGGGCGAGGTGCAGCGCTGCCGCCGCCGGCGAGCCGCCGGGCAGGATGAACGATCTCAGCGGCGGGATGGGCGCGTTCAGCGCGTCGATGTCGCGCTCCAGCCGGTCGACCTGCGCCTGCACGATGCGCAGCGGCTCGAAGGCGGGCTTTTCGCCGGTGTCGGGCGCGGCGAGGTCGGCGCCGAGATCGAACAGGTCGTTCTGGACGAGCGCCAGCATGGCGTCGACATCGGGCCGCGCGCCGGCCAGCGCCACCCGCGCCATGCCGACCGCTGCATTGGCCTCGTCGACCGTGCCGTAGCACTCGACCCGCAAATCGTCCTTGCGCCGGCGCGGGCCGGAAACGAGGCCCGTCGTGCCGTCGTCGCCCGTGCGGGTGTAGATCTTGTTGAGCTTTACCACCTGCTCCCCCCTTGGCTCCTCCCTCGGCCCTTCCCCGGCGGCTTCACCCGCCAGACATCCACAGAGCGCCCATGATGAGGATCAGCGCGAGGAACTGGAGCGCCACGCGCGCCTGCATCAGCTTGTTCGACGTGTTGCCGGAACCGCCGCGCATCATGTTGATCAGGCCGCGGATCAAGACGACCACGACGGCGACCATCACGAGGACGGCGAGGATGTTGAAGACGGTGGACATCTGCTTTTCCTGTCGGGCGCCGGGATGCCGCGGCGCCGATTGTCGGGTAACGAGGCCGCGCGCCTTGTTTTGCGGTGGAAAGCCTTCACATATTCGCGCACGGCGCACAATCAAGCGGAGGCGGAGTGCGAAAGGTCGTCGCGGTCAAGCGGGTGCTCTGGGACGCGCTGGGGCATTTCAACGTCGATGACGGCTGGTCGATGGCCAGCCATCTGGCGATCACGGCGCTGATGGCGCTGTTCCCGTTCCTGATCTTCGCAACCTCGCTGGCGAGCTTCCTCGGCGCCGAAGCCTTCGCCGACACGGCGGTCCACATCGTCTTCGACACCTGGCCCGACATGATCGCCGAGCCGATCGCGCGCGAGGTGGTGAACGTGCTGACTGTCCAGCGCGGCGACTTCCTCACCATCTCCATCCTCGTCGCCTGCGTCTTCGCCTCCAACGGCATCGAGGCGCTGCGCACGGCGCTCAACCGCGCCTACCGCGTGGCGGAGAACCGCTCCTTCGTGCTCCGCCGCGTCCAGAGCATCGTCTTCGTGTTCCTCACCACGATCGGCTTCCTCGCCATCTCGCTGCTGCTGGTGCTGGCGCCGCTGGCCGTGCGCATCGCGGTGACGCACCTGCCATGGATCGAGCCCTATGTCGGCACCATCACCGTGTGGCGCTACCTCGTCGCCTCGACGGTCATCGTGATCGGGCTGGTGGCCGCCCATGTCTGGCTGCCCGCGGGAAGGCGCGGCTTGCTCGACATCGCGCCCGGCATCGTCTTCACGCTCGGCGCATGGCTGCTCGGCTCCATCGTCTTCGCCACCTATCTGGAGCACTTCTCCTCCTACGCCTCCACCTATGCGGGGCTGGCGTCGATCATGGTGGCGGTCGTCTTCCTCTACATGATCGCCATGATCTTCATCCTCGGCGGCGAGCTCAACGCCTCGCTCATCCGCTATGCCGAGGCTAGGGCAAAGGTGCAGCCGGCGCCCGCTGCCGCCGCGTCGCCAGCCACACGCCCAGCATCGTGACCGCCATGCCGGCGAGCTGGAGCGGGCTCAGCCGCTCGCCGAACAGGGCGAATGCCATCAGCGCGGTGACCGCCGGCACGAGGTAGAACAGCGAGGCGACCTCGGTCATCGCCCCGTCGCGCATCATCAGCATCAGCAGCATGATGGCGCCGACCGAGAGCACCAGCACCAGCCAGGCGAAGGCGAAGAACAGCTCCGGCGCGGGCTCGAAGCGGCCGGTTTCCAGCGCCAGCGCCAGCACGGCCATGGGGATCGCCGCGCCGAGATACTGCCACAGGGTGGCGCTGACGAGGTCGGCGCCGGCCATGGTCCTCTTCTGCCACACCGTGCCCAGCGCGATCGCGAAGGCCCCGCCGACGCAGGCCGCGACATTGGCTCCGGTGACGCCGGCCGAAAGGTCGCCCAGCTTCGGTCCCAGCACCAGCGCCAGCCCGGCAAGCCCGACGGCGATGCCGGCCCAGTGGCGCGCCAGCACGCGCTCGCGCAGCAGCGGCCCCGCGAGCAGCGCCGTCATCAGCGGCTGGAGCCCGATGATGAGCGCCGTCAGCCCCGCCGGCAGCCCGTTGCGCACGGCCCAGAACACGCCGCCGAGATAGAGCCCGTGGATCAGCGCGCCCGCCACCATCGCGTGGCCGGTCGCGGCGGCGCCGAGCCGGGGCGAGCCCAGCCGCCACGCCAGCGCGGCGAACAGCAGGAAGGTCGTGCCGAAGCGCACGGCTAGAAAGCCGAAGGGCTCCGCATGCGGCATGGCATAGCGCGCGCCGATGAAGCCGGTGGCCCACAGCAGGACGAAGACGACGGGCACGAGGCGCCGGACGGGCATGACGGACATGGCGGAGATCGCGGCCTTTGCGGGAATCGGCTTGAGCCGCCGGCTGTATGGCCGCAAGCGCGGTTAGCAAAGCGAAAGATTTTTGCCCTAGGCTCAGCCGGATTGAACGGCGCGGCCGCAGGCACGCCGAAGCGCCGTCCCGAAACGCCAAAAGGAGGGTTCCGATGCTCGCCAATCTCGGCATAGGCTGGATGATCATGGCCGTCGGCGTCGTCTTCGGCATCGCCTACATGCTGTCGCTGATGATGGAATCGTCCATCGGCCGCGAGGGATTCGGCCCCTTCGCCCATGCGGCGATCATCAGCATCGGCTTCTTCGGGGCGATCCTCGTCGCCAACGGCTACGGCATCAACCTCAAGGACCTGAAATGGGCGCTGGCCTATGGCGGCGGCGGCGGCGCGGCCGCGATGATGACCATGCTGGTGCTGCGCGCCGTGTTCATGCGCCTCGGCGCCTGACGCGTCTCAGGCCGACCAGAACTGATCGAGCCACAGATTGAGCTTGAGGAAGCCGGCATTGCTGATGGCGTAGATGCGCCGCGTGCCCTGCGCCTGCGCCTTCACCAGCCCCGTATCGAGCAGCACCTTCAGGTGCTGCGACACGGCCGGGCGCGAGACGGCGAGCCCGCCCGCGAGCTCGTTGACGCTTTTCGGCCCGCGCCGGAGCTCTTCCAGCAGGTGGCGCCGGTTGGGATCGGCGATCGCGGCAAAGGCATCGATCTCGGCCATGGCCCCATTGTTATGTTGCGCCGCGCAAAGCGCAACATCTACGTGTCGGTGGGCGCGCCGATGCCGGCATCGCCGTTGTCGACCGGCTCGGCGCGCGGGTCGAGCTGGTGCACGGCCGGCGTGACCGCGCGCTCGGCCGGCTGCGAGCGGAACGCGTCGCGCTCCCCGACCGGCACGGGCGCGCGGGCCCGCACGCGCAGCAGCGCATAGGCGCCGAGCGTGGTGTGGGCGAACAGCGTCGCCAGGAAGACGCTTTCCGGCCGCAGCAGGTCCATCAGCGGCGCGGCGACCACCGGCCCGACCATCGTGCCGAAGCCGTAGAGCAGCAGCAGCCCGCCCGAGAGCTTCACGAAGTCCTCGCCGCGCGCATGATCGTTCGCATGGGCGACGGCGATCGAATAGAGGATGTAGGCGAGCGCGCCGTAGAGCGCCGTCAGCGTGATCAGCACCGTGCCCGAGCGCGGCGCGAAGACGAAGATGGAAAAGCCGAACAGCGCCGCGCCGAAGGCCGCGCCCGCCAGCACGTAGCGCCGGTCGGTGCGGTCCGAGATGCGGCCGGCGGGAAGCTGGAACACGGCGCCGGCGACGACGGTGAGGCTGACCATCAGCGCGATCTCGAAGGTGGAGATGCCGACGCGCGCGCCGAACACGGCGCCGAGCGTGCCCCAGGCGCCGTTGGCGATGCCGATCAGGAAGCAGCCGACCGCGGCCACCGGCGAATTGCGGTAGAGCGCGCGAAGGTCGAGCTTCGCCGCCGTCAGTGGCTTCGGGCTGGCGGCGGTTGAGACCGCCGTGGGGATGAGCGACAGGCAGAACAGGATGCCCGCCGCCATGAACAGCGTCGTCGCCATCACGTCGCCGGCCGGCACCAGGAGCTGGCCGGCGGTGATCGCCACATAGGTCACCATCATGTAGGTGCCGAAGATGGTGCCGCGGTTCTCGTTGGTGGCGCGCTCGTTCAGCCAGCTCTCGATGACCATGAACGCCCCGGCCATGACGAAGCCGGTCACGGCGCGCAGCGCGATCCACGCCGTTTCGTCGACCAGCAGGCCGGTCAGCAGCGCCACGATGGCGCCCGAGGCGGCGAAGGCCCCGAAAGCGCGCACATGGCCGGCGCGGCGCACGATGCGCGGGCCGACGAAGCAGCCGAGCACGAAGCCGGCCGCCCAGGCGGTGCCTAGCAGGCCGAGCGCGGTGGTGGAGAACCCCTCGGCGGTGCCGCGCAGCGGCAGCAGCAGGCCGTGCAGGCCCGACCCCGCCAGCAGGAAGGCGGTGCCCAGGAGCAGCGCGGCGATCGAGGCGACGGTCGAGAGCATCGGCACCCGTCTCCCGCTCAGCGCCGGAACAGGGCTTCGGCGGCGGCCTTGGTCGAGCCCTTGGCGATGAGCTCCGCCTCCAGCCGCGCGATCTCCTCCCTGAGGACGGCGATCCGGTCCCTGAGCTCGCCCACCGAGAGCAGCGACAGATCCTGGCCGATCTCGTGCGCCCTCGCCTTCTTCGCCGGTTCCTCGTCGAACAGCGCCATGGTTTCCTCCTCGCCGGGTCCGCCGCATGCGAAGCGCGGATATTTGCGTCGCCGCCTGCGGGCAGACTAATAAGGCGGCACCGGACTGGCAAACCCGGACTGGCAAATGGGAGACGCGACATGGCCGACAAGGGAAAGCTGCCCGCGACGATGACGGCGATCGCCATCAGCGAGCCCGGCGGGCCGATGGTGCTCAAGCCGCAGAAACGCGACCTGCCGGTGCCGGGACCGGGCGAGATCCTCATCCGCGTGCGCGCGGCCGGCGTCAACCGGCCGGACGTGCTCCAGCGCAAGGGCATCTATCCGCCGCCGCCCGGCGCCTCCGACCTGCCCGGCCTCGAAGTGGCGGGCGAGGTGGCCGCGCTCGGCCCCGACACGCCGCGCTGGAGGCTGGGCGACCGCGTCGCGGCGCTGACGCCCGGCGGCGGCTATGCGGAGTTCGCGGCGGTGCACGGGTCGAACGCGCTTCCCGCGCCCGAGGGCTTCACCTTCTCGGAGGCCGCCGCCCTGCCCGAGACCTTCTTCACCGTCTGGCACAACGT
>CAZVTK010000156.1:0-3537 GCA_964629765.1 uncultured Mesorhizobium sp. | reverse complement strand
CAACGTGTTCCAGCGCGGCGGCCTCAAGGCCGGCGAGGCGCTGCTGGTGCATGGCGGCTCGTCCGGCATCGGCACGACCGCGATTCAACTGGGCTCGGCGTTCGGCGCTTTCGTCATCGTCACCGCCGGATCGGCGGGCAAATGCGAGGCGTGCATCGGGCTCGGCGCCGACCGCGCGATCAACTACCGCGCCGAGGATTTCGTGGCCGCGGTGAAGGACGCGACGGGCGGCCGCGGCGCCGACGTGATCCTCGACATGGTGGCCGGCTCCTATGTCGCGCGCAACTACGACGCCGCGGCGGTGGACGGGCGGATCGTGCAGATCGCCGTGCAGGGCGGCCCGAAGGCGGAGGCCGACTTCTCCAGGCTGATGGTCAAGCGCCTCACCCACACCGGCTCGACGCTGCGGCCGCGATCCGTCGCGTTCAAGGGAGAGATCGCCGCCGAGCTGGAGGCAAAGGTCTGGCCGCTGCTGGCAGAGCGGCGCGTGGCGCCGGTGATGGACAGGATCTTCCCGCTGCGCGACGCCTGGCGCGCCCATGAGCGCATGGAAGCCGGCGAGCACATCGGCAAGATCGTGCTCGACGTCGGATAGCAGGTTGCCGCGAGGCACCGCATGCGACAGGGAACGCGCAATACGGAGGTGGCCATGCCGCAGGACACGACGGCCGCGCCCGGCGCGGACAGGAGACGCAGGCGCGCGCTCGGCGCGGGCGGTCCCATGGTCGCGTCCATCGGCCTCGGCTGCATGAGCTTCGGCGGCTTCTACGGTCCGGCCGACCGGCGCGAATGCCTGGACACGCTGGCGAAGGCGGCCGATCTCGGCCTCAGCCACCTCGACACGGCCAACATCTACGGCCGCGGCATCTCGGAGGAGATCGTCGGCGCGTTCATCAAGGGGCGGCGCCACGCCTTCACCATCGCCACCAAGGCCGGCATCGAATACGACCCCTCGCGCCATTTCGACAATTCGGCCGGGCGCATGCGCGCCAATCTCGAAGCCTCCCTGCGCCGGCTCGGCGTCGATCATGTCGACCTCTTCTACGTGCACCGGCGCGAGCGGGCCCGCCCTGTGGAAGAGGTGATGGAAGCGATGGTCCGGCTCAGGGAGGAAGGCAAGATCGGCGCCATCGGCTTCAGCGAGATCGCTCCCGCGACGCTCGAGCGCGCCGTCGCCGTGCATCCCGTCGCCGCCGTGCAGTCGGAATACTCGCTGTGGACGCGCCAGCCCGATCTCGGCATGGTCGCGGCATGCGCCCGCCACGGGACGGCCTTCGTCGCCTTCGGCGTGGTGGGGCGCGGCATGCTGACGGGCGCGCTGACCGACGCCGCGCAATTCCTCGACGGCGACTTCCGCAAGACCAATCCGCGCTTCACCGAGCCGAATTTCAGCGCGAACCGGCGCTTCGTCGTGCGGTTCGCCGACTTCGCCCGCTCGCAAGGCGTCTCGCCCGCTACGATGGCGACCGCCTGGGTCCTGTCGCGCGGCGACCATGTGCATGCGATCCCCGGCACCCGCTCGCCGGCGCATCTGGCCGAGTGCGCGCGGGCGCTGGATCTTACGCTGACCGCCGCGCAGCTTGAGGAGATCGAGCGCCTGCTGCCGGCCGGATTTGCCCATGGCGACCGCTACTCCGATGCGCAGAACAACGGCGTCGAGCGCTATTGCTGAGGCGATGAGGGCGATGAAGAAGAGCCTGCGCGCCGAGGCGCTCGCCCGCCGCGACGCGCTCGATGCGCAATGGCGCATCGAGGCGTCGCTGGCGATGGCCGAGGCGGCGGCCCGCTGGGACGTCGCGCCCGGCGCCGTGGTCGCGGGTTTCTGGCCGATGCGCTCGGAGGTCGACGTGCGGCCGCTGATGTTTGCGCTGCGCGACCGCGGCGCGCGGCTCTGCCTGCCGGCGATTCTCGACCGCACCACCATCGTCTTCCGCGAATTGCTCCGCGGCGCGCCGCTGGTCGACATGGGTTTCGGCACGCATGGACCGGGGCCGGAAGCCGCCGTGCTCGACCCCGACCTCATGCTGGTCCCGCTCGCCGCCTTCGACGGGCGCGGCCACCGCATCGGCTATGGCGGCGGCTACTACGACCGCGCCGTCGAGCGGCTGCATCTGGCCGGCCGCGCCCCCCGGCTGGTCGGCATCGCCTTCGACTGCCAGCAGGTGGAGCGCGTGCCGGACGAGCCCCACGACGTCGTGCTGCCGCAGATCCTGACGGAAAGCGGCTTGCGGACCTTCCCGCCCGGCCTGTAGAGAGCCGGCATGAGACTGCTCTTCCTCGGCGACATGGTCGGCCGCACCGGGCGCGTCGCCGTCTGGGAGCGGCTGCCCGGGCTGATTGCCGACTTCCGGCTCGATTTCGTCATCGTCAACGGCGAGAACGCCGCCGGCGGCTTCGGCATCACCGAGGAGATCTTCCGCAACACGATCGAGGCCGGCGCGGACGTGGTGACGACCGGCAACCATGTGTGGGACCAGCGCGAGGCCCTGACCTTCGCCCCGCGCGAGGACCGCTTCCTGCGCCCGGCGAACTTCCCGAAGGGCACGCCCGGCCGCGGCAGCGGCCTCTACGAGGCGCGCAACGGCGCCCGCATCTTCGTCTCCAACATCATGGGCCGCGTCTTCATGCATCCCGAGCTGGACGACCCGTTCCAGGCCGGCGAGCGCGAGCTGGCCGCCGCCCCGCTCGGCGAGGTGGCCGACGCCGTGGTCGTGGACTTCCACGCCGAGGCGACCAGCGAGAAGATGTGCTTCGCCCATTTCGTCGACGGCCGCGCCAGCCTCGTGGTCGGCACCCACACGCACCAGCCGACCGCCGACCACCAGATCCTCAACGGCGGCACGGCATACATCAGCGACGCCGGCATGTGCGGCGACTACGATTCGTCGCTCGGCATGGACAAGGACGAGCCGCTCAACCGCTTCCTGTCCAAGGTGCCGAAAGGCCGCTTCGAGGCGGCCAACGGGCCCGCCACCATCTGCGGCGTCGGCGTCGAGATTTCCGACCGCACCGGGCTGACGGAGCGCATCGCCCCGCTCAGACTCGGCCCGCGGCTCGAGGAAACGGTTCCCTCCTTCTGGTAAAAAATTCCGGTCCGCCCGGATATTGACGACCGGCAGGTGCGCTCCTAGCTCTGTCTGCACAATTCATACAGGCCGCCAGCGCCGCAGACCGCCCAGACGGCCTCGGGGGACACAACGATGGAATTCCTTGCCGCGCACTTCACGTGGGTCAACGACCCGACCGCGTGGGTGGCGCTTGCCACCCTCGTCGCGCTCGAGATCGTGCTCGGCATCGACAACCTCATCTTCATCTCGATCCTGACCAACAAGCTGCCGGAAAAGCAGCGGCCCATGGCGCGCCGGCTGGGCATCGGCGCGGCGCTGGTCATGCGGCTGCTGCTGCTGGCCACCATCTCCATCATCGTGGGCCTCACCGCGCCCGTCTTCACCGCCTTCGGCCACCCGTTCTCGTGGCGCGACCTCATCCTGATCGCCGGCGGCCTGTTCCTCGTCTGGAAGGCGACCACGGAGATCC
>CAZVTK010000155.1:0-10600 GCA_964629765.1 uncultured Mesorhizobium sp. | reverse complement strand
TGCAATCCAATCTCCCCCCTTGAGGGGGAGATGGCCGGCAGGCCAGAGGGGGGTGACCGTTCCCCCCGCCCAAGCGGCTGAGGAGGATATGCCACATGCAGTTCACATCCGAGCATGAGCAGATCCGCCGCACCGTGGCGCGGTTCGTCACGACCGAGCTCAACCCCAATGTCGACGCATGGGAGGCGGCGGAGGAATTTCCTTCGCACGACGTGTTCAAAAAACTTGGCGATCTCGGCCTGCTCGGCATCTGCTACGACCCCGCCCATGGCGGGCTGGGGCTCGACTTCTCCTATTCCATGGTGATGGCCGAGGAGCTCGGGCTGACCGCCTGCGGCGGCGTGCCGATGGCCATCGGCGTCCACACCAACATGTGCACGCCCGCGCTCAACCGCCATGGCTCCGACCATGTGAAGCGCAATTTCCTCGCGCCCTCCATAGCGGGCGACGTGGTCGGCTGCCTCGGCGTGTCGGAGCCCGGCGGCGGCTCCGACGTGGCGGCGGTGGCCACCACGGCGCGGCGGGACGGCGGCGACCTCGTCATTTCCGGCACCAAGATGTGGATCACCAACGGCATGAAGGCCGACTGGTGCTGCCTGCTCGCCAACACGTCCGACGGCGCGCCGCACCGCAACAAGTCGCTGATCTGCGTGCCGATGGATGCTGCCGGCATCACCCGCCAGAAGATCCGCAAGATCGGCATGGATTCGTCCGACACAGCCCAGCTCTTCTTCGACGCGGTGCGCGTGCCGGCCGCCAATATCATCGGCGAGCCGGGCATGGGTTTTTCCATGCAAATGCAGCAGTTCCAGGAGGAGCGGCTCTATTCGGCCGCCAGCTCCATCAAGGGGTTCGACCGGCTGATCGACCTGACCATCGACTATACGTCCCAGCGAAAAGTGTTCGGCAGGCCGGTGCTCGACAACCAGGTGGTTCACTTCCGCCTCGCCGAGCTGCGCACAGAGGTCGAGGCGCTGCGGGCTCTGACATGGTCGGCCATCGAGCAGTACGTCGCAGGGGCGGATGTGACGCGGCTCGCCTCCATGGCCAAGCTGAAGGTCGGGCGGCTAGCGCGCGAGATCACCGATTCGTGCCTGCAATATTGGGGCGGCATGGGCTACACGCTCGACAATCCCGTCAGCCGCGCCTTCCGCGACACGCGCCTCGTCTCCATCGGCGCCGGCGCCGACGAGATCATGCTGGGCATCATCGCCAAGCTCGAAGGCACGCTGCCGGGAACAGGGAACCGGGCCGGCTGATGCGAACGACCACCCCCTCTCCGGCTCGTTCCACTCGCCACCTCTCCCCCTGCCCGGGGGAGAGGATGCGCCGGCCGCGATGCAGTACGCCCATCCTCTCCCCGCCGCAAAGCGGGGGGAGAGGTGTCGCGCGAAGCGCGACGGAGAGGGGGGCATTCTTCAAGGGCGAGGGTGCACCATGAAAATCCTCCTCATCGCCAATCGCGGCGAGATCGCGATCCGCATCGCCCGTACCGCGCGGCGGATGGGCATCGCCACGGTCGCGGTCTGCTCCGACGCCGACGCGGCGATGCCGCATGCGCGCGCCTGCGACATGGCGCTGCGCATCGGCCCCGCGCCCGCGCGCGACAGCTACCTGAACATCGGCGCCATCCTCGATGCCGCGAAGCGGTCGGGCGCCGACGCCATCCATCCCGGCTACGGCTTTCTCTCCGAGAACGCCGCCTTCGCCCGCGCCGTCGCCGGGGCGGGGCTCATCTTCGTCGGGCCGCGCCCGGAGACGATCGAGGCGATGGGCGACAAGGGGCGCGTCAAGGCCATCGCGACGGCGGCCGGCCTGCCGGTGATCGCCGGCTATGACGGCGAGGACCAGTCCGACGAGCGGCTGGCGGAGGCGGCGGCGCGGATCGGCTTCCCGCTGATGGTCAAGGCGCTGGCCGGCGGCGGCGGGCGCGGCATGCGCATCGTCTGCGAAGCCGGCGCGCTGGCCGAGGCGATTGCGTCGGCGCGGCGTGAGGCGGAAGCCGCCTTCGGCGACGGCAGGCTGCTCCTGGAGAGGCTGGTCGAGAACGCCCGCCATGTCGAGGTGCAGGTGTTCGGCGACGCGCACGGCAATGTCGTCCATCTGTTCGACCGCGACTGCTCGGCCCAGCGCCGGCACCAGAAGCTCGTCGAGGAGGCGCCTTCGCCCAACATCACATGGCAGGTGCGCGACCGCCTCACCGCCGATGCGGTGAAGCTGGCGCGGGCCGCCTCCTATGTCGGCGCGGGAACCGTCGAGTTCGTCGTCGGCGGTGACGGCGCGCACCGGTTCCTCGAGATGAACACGCGGCTTCAGGTCGAGCATCCGGTCACCGAGGCGATCACCGGCGTCGACCTCGTCGAATGGCAGTTGCGCGTGGCGCGCGGCGAGGCGCTGCCGCTGGAGCAGGAGAAGATCGTGCGCTCGGGCCACGCCATTGAGGCGCGGCTGTGCGCGGAGAACCCCGCCGCCGGCTTCCTGCCGCAGACCGGGCGCATCGCCGGCTGGAGCCCGCCGGCCGGCGTCCGCGTCGACGCCGGCATCGAGCAGGGCTCGGCGGTGTCGCCCCACTACGATTCCATGATCGCCAAGATCGTCGTCCATGCCGGCAAGCGCGCCGAGGCGATCGACGCGCTGGCGGCGGCGCTGGCGGCCACCCGGGTCGCGGGCGTCGTCACCAACCGCGCCTTCCTCGGCGACCTCGTCGCGAGCCCCGAGTTCGGCGAGCGCACGCTCGACACGGCGACCATAGACGGCTGGGTGGAGCGGTCGCGGCGGCTGCTCGCGCCCGACCAGCCTTCGCTGCGGCTGGCGCGGCCGCCGGCCGAGGCCGTCGCGCTCGCCGCCACCATTCTTGGAAACGGAGAGGGCGACTGGTTCCGCTCGTCGGGTCTCACCGAAAGCCCGCTCGACCTCGAATGCGCCGGCGTCGCCTTCGCCTGCCGGTTGCGCTTCGAGCGCGGGGCACTGGGCGGCATCGCGGTCGACGGCGCGCCGCAGCCGCTGGCCGTGACGCGCCTCGACGGCAACGACATCGTATTCGCCTTCGACGGGCGGATGCGTCGCGGCTGGTTCGCGCTTTCCGGGGACGAATTGTGGCTCGATCTCGACGGCGCCACCTTCCGCTTCCGCGAGGTCGACCATCTCGCCGGCCGTGCGAGCGCGCCGGACGGGGCGCGCGTCGCCGCGCCGCTGGCGGGGCTGGTGCGCAAGGTGCATGTCGCGGCGGGTCAGCGCGTCGAGGCCGGCGCGCCGCTCCTCGTGATCGAGGCGATGAAAATGGAGACCGTGCTGACCGCGCGCGCGCCCGGCGCGGTCAGGACGGTCCATGCCGCCGAGGGCGCGCAGGTCGCGGCCGGGGCGGTGCTGGTGGAGATCGAAGCCGATGCCAACAACAATGGATGACGCCATCCTCACCTGCGCGCTCAACGGCGTGCTCACCGACCCGCGCGAGCACAAGGTGCCGGTGACGCCGGCCGAATGCGCGGCCTCGGCGCGCGAAGCCTATGACGCCGGCGCGGCGATCATTCACATCCATTTCCGCCAGCAGGGCGAGGGCAGGGGCCATTTGCCGAGCTGGGAGCCGGCGGTCGCCGCCGACATCGTCGGCGCCATCCGGACGGCCTGTCCCGGCATCGTGATCAACCAGACGACCGGCACGGTCGGCAGCGACATATCCGGCGCGCTCGCCTGCATCCGCGCGGCGCGGCCGGAGATCGCGGCCTGCAATGCCGGCAGCCTCAACTATCTGAAGCTGCGCGCCGACGGGCGCTGGGCGTGGCCGCCCATGCTGTTCGACAATCCGGTCGAAAAGGTCCGGTCGTTTCTCGACGTGATGGCCGAGGCGGGCGCGCTGCCCGAATTCGAATGCTTCGACACGGGCATGGTGCGCTCGGTCGGCATGTATGTGCGGAACGGCATGGCGGCTTCTGCCCAATACAATCTCATCATGGGCGTCGCCTCCGGCATGCCGGCCGATGTTGACCTGCTGTCGCTGCTGTCGCTGCTGCCGCGCTACATGCTGCCCGGCGCGCGCTGGCAGGCCACGCTGATCGGCCGCGAGGAGATCTGGCCGGTGCATGCCCGCGCCGCCGCGCTCGGCGGCATGCTGCGCACCGGGCTGGAGGACACGTTCTACCTGCCGGACGGCTCGCGCGCAGGCTCCAACGGCCGCCTGATCGAGGCGCTGGCGAAAACGGCGCGCGACGCCGGCCGCGGGGTCGCCTCGCCGGCGCGGGCACGGGAGATGCTGGGGCTGGCGGCCGGGTGACCCGGTGACCCGCCCGCGACGCCCGCGCCGGGCCGGCCAGTCGGGATGGCCAGTCGGGATGGCGAACAACAGTCGCGGCCTTGCGGCCAGGGGCCCGTATTGTTATTGCATATAACAAACGGGAGAAGGTTCATGCCTGTGGTGGAGCGTCCGGGCGAGACCGGCCTGCCCGCGCCGGGCGTCCCGATCGCGCGGAGGGCCGGGTGAGCGGCCTATCCTTCGGTGCCGACGATGCGGTCGAGCAGGGCTATCAGAAGGTCGCGCTCGGCCTCGCCGCCGAGCCGCTCGATCAGCCGTCTTTCGTGGCCTTCCCACAGCGGCAGCATGCGCTTGACGAAGCTGGCGCCTTCCTCGGTGAGATGCAGCGAATGCGAGCGCTTGTCGTCGGGCGACTTGCGCCTTTCGGCAAACCCGCGCCGTTCGAGCCCGTCCATCAGCGTCACGAAATTGGCCCGCTTGATGCCGAGCTGGGCGGCGATCTCGCTCTGCTTCAGCCCCGGCACCCGGGCGATCAGCACCAGCACGGAAAACTCGGCCGGGCGCAGCGGAACGGCGGCGAAGCTCTCGATGAAGTCCTGGAACACCATCAACTGGGCGCGGCGCAGCCGGTAGCCGATGATCGAGGCGAAATCGGGCACCTCGTCGCCCTCGAAGAGCGCGTTCGGTTTCGCGTTGTCGTCGCCGGAAACGGCCATGCCACTGGATTTCCCTGCCTGCCGCGGCCCCTCGCGCCGCGAATCATCGCCCCATTGAAGCACATAGCCGTCAAAGGGGCGAAGGCGGGCATCACAAGGAGCGCCGGCCGGGGACCGGCAGCGCCGACCATCGGGGAGAATCGGGGACCATGACCAACGAAGCGACGCTGCGCCGCGCGGCGGCGGACGACACCGTGCTTGTCGAGGTCGACGGCGTGGTGGCGCGGCTCACCATCAACCGGCCCGAAAAACGCAATGCCGTCAACGACCGCACGCTGGCCGCGCTGGGGGTTTTCTTCTCGGCGATCCCGGCCGGCGTGAAGGTGGTGATCCTGTCCGGCGCCGGCGGCCACTTCTCGGCAGGGCTCGACCTTGCCGAGCAGAAGGCGCGCGAGCCGGAGGAGGTGCTGCGCCACTCGCGCGGCTGGCACGCGATCATGGACCGGATCCAGTTCTCCGGCGTGCCGGTGGTGGCGGTCCTCGACGGCGCGGTCATGGGCGGCGGGCTGGAGATCGCCTGCGCGGCCCATGTGCGCATCGCCGAGCCCAGCGCCATGTTCCGCCTGCCGGAGGGCAAGCGCGGCATCTTCGTCGGCGGCGGGGCGACGGTGCGGGTCGGCCGCATCATCGGTCCCGACCGCATGACGGAGATGATGCTGACCGGGCGCACCTACGACGCGGCCGACGGGCTGCGGCTCGGGCTGGCGCATTATCTGGTGGGCGAGGGCGAGGGGCTGGCGAAGGCCGGGGAGCTGGCCGCGGAGATCGCCTCCAACGCGACGCTGGTGAACTACCTCATCATCCAGTCCATCGCCCGCATCGGCGACATGTCGCATGCGGACGGCCTTTACGCCGAAAGCCTGAGCGCGGCGCTGTCGCAGTCCGGCGCCGATGCGCGCGAGGGGCTGGCGGCGTTTCTGGAGAAGCGCAAGCCGCGCTTCAGGTAGGCGGGGCGAGGCACCTGCTTCAGTGACCGCCGCCGGTGTCCTTCTTGGGCGGCGGCGCGGCCTGCGCGGCTTCCATCGCGGCGATCACCTTGCGGCGGCGCACGGTGTTGTCGCGGATGTCCTGCTTGGTCAGGAAATCCACCTGCTCGATGATCACGTCGTGGACCAGCGTGTCGCCGACGCGCGCGTTGACCGCCTCGCGCACGCTCCTGCGGAACGCGTTGAGGTCGAGGTTCATCTTCTTGCTGAAGTCGATCTCGGGGTTGGCGTAGAGGTGGCTGTAGAGCTCGTCCATCAGCAGGGCGTCGGCCGGCAGCACCAGCTTCGCCTTCTTCTCGGGCTCGATCGTGTAGACCAGCTTGGCGAGGAAGTAGCCGTAGACCTCGCCGTTCTTCATCATCGGCACGGAGGCGACCTCCATGCTGACATAGTCGAGACCGCCGAGCAGCGTCGGCTCGGCCTTCTCGGGGGCGGCGTGGTTCTGCGCGGCGTTGAACGAGAAATACACCGAGCCGAGCGTCGCGGCCGCGATCCACAGCGCTGCCACGACGAACTTGATCATGTGCGGGCGAACTCGCTGGCCGAGTAGGTGCCGTCCGTCTCCGAGCGGCGGATGGCGCTCTGGATCAGCTCCGACACCTCGCGCACGGCGCCGAGATGGGCGAGGATCGCCTGCTCGTTGCGCTCCAGCGATTGCCTGAGATCGGTCAGAGCCGTCTTGTGGTCGTCGCTCAGCCCGGCCTGCGCGGCGGTGCGCGCCGCGCGGTTGAGGTCATAGAGATACCGGCTCTTGCGCGCGTTGGACGCGGCGACGTCGAAGCGCACGTCGGTGCGGATGCCGTGCGTCTCCTCGTCCACGGCGCTCTGGATCCGGCGGATCAGCGACAGGAGGCTGCCGCGCTGGTTCTCACGCTGGCCCTCCGGCGCCTTGGTTGCGACCGTCGTCCGGCGCGGTCTCGCCAGTGTGGCGAAATGTTCGCTCATGCCTGAATGCCCTTCCTCATTCGGCCGGCCTGATCGCCGCGCCTGAAATACCATCCAGCGCCTTGCGCTGGAGCTCCTCCACCAGCGAGCGCGACAGGCTCGTCCGGCCGTCCATCGCCGCGCGCACGGACGGGTCCGCGGCGCCGCGCAGCGGGCTCGACAGGTCGCCGTCGGCGTAGCTGTCGCCGATGTAGCGTGAGGCGATGCCGATGCCGCCCTGCGCGGCAATGCTGTCGCCGAGCTGCTGGGCGAGCATCGACTTCCACATGTCGCCGGCGAGCCCGTCGCCGAAGACGGATTCGGCCTCCTTCGGCAGCATCGATTCCACGAAGGTGCCGAGCACCATCGCGTCGAACTTCTTGTACGCCTCCGCCTGCTTGCCCTCGGCCGTGCCTTGAGTGCCGGCAAGGCTGCGCAGGCGCGTGCGCGCCTCCTGCACCCGTTCCGGGGTGGCCGCGCGCATCACGTCGGCGACGATGTCGGTGCTGAGCGAAACCGCCATGTCAGACTCCGATTCCCTTGCCGACTACATTGAACGACCTAGCTTGTGGCAGGCTTGCCGGGCCGCGCGCCGCGGTCGATGAGCTCCTGGAGCTCGCGCGCCGAGCTCTTTTCATCGACGACGCGCGAGGCTTCGCGATGGCGCTCCTCGACGCGGGCCGTGCGGATCGTGGCGGCGGCGATGGCCTTCTCCTCGGCGGCGGCGAGGGCGAGCGCGGCGGCGCGCGCGGCCGTCGCGACCTCGATGCCGCGGTGGTAGATGTCGGGAAACAGCGACGACAGCGAGGACGGGTCGTCGAAGCGGGCGCGGATGGCCTCGGCATCCCCGGCATGCCGGCTGGCGTCGGCGAGATGGCCGGCATGGCGGCTCTCGTGAAACGCCTTGAGGCGGTTCTCCAGCTTCACCAGCTTGGCCAGCCTTTTCTTGCGCTCGACGCTCATCGGGTCACCGTCAGTTCGGAGAAGCTGTCGCCGAGCAGGCTGATCATGGTGGGGAGGGAGAAGTAGAGCAGCAGCAGCGCGCCGACGAGCACGAAGGGCATGGAGATGAAGTAGACCGGGATCACCGGCGCCAGCTTGTTGATCAGGCCGGTCGCGAGGTTCACCAGCAGCGCGTAGGCGAGGAAGGGGCTGCCGAGGCGCAGCGCCAGCAGGAACGAATCCGACAGCGTGTCGGTCAGGTCGGTCAGCGCTGCGCCGGTCGAGAAGAACAGGTTCACCGGCGCCACCCGGTAGGACTCCACCAGCGCCATGACGATCTGGTGGTGGAAGTCGAGCACGAACAAGATGAGCAGCGCCGACAGCGTGATGATGGCGCCGGCCGGGCCCTGCACGTCCATCTCCTCGATCGAGCTGCCCGGCATGCCGCCATAGCCGCCCAGCATGGCGATGGCCGACGCCATGAACGCGAAGGCCAGCGTGAAGAAGCGCGCGACGAGGCCGATCAGCGCGCCGGTCGCCAGCTCGGAGAGGATCGTCGGCACCAGCACCACGGGCCGGCTGTCGACATGCGGGGCGATGTCGCCCCACAGCGTGCCGAGCAGGGCGAAGCTCGCCGCCGCCGCCACGAACAGGCGCACATTGACCGGCACGCGCACCGACGACAGGCCCGGCATCATCATGAAGCAGCCGCCGATGCGGCAGAAGGCCAGGAAGGCGGCGAGGACCGGGGTCTCGAACATCAGCCTGGCGTTTCCGTCAGGTCGGCCGCCCCCTCACCCGCTCGCTTCGCTCGCGTCCTCTCCCCGAGGGGAGAGGGAGCCGGCCGCGGCGTTTCCGCCCTCCTCTCCCCAGCGGGGAGAGGGTGGCCGCGCAGCGGCCGGGTGAGGGTGAGCTTTTCCACGCCAGCCCGCCTACGACACCGCGCCGAGCACCTTGATCTCGACGCCCTTGGCGATCTCCACATGGCTGAGCACGGGAAGGGTCGGGAACAGCCGCTCGACGATCATGCGCACATAGGGGCGCGCCTCGGGCGCGGTGACCATGGCGAAGCGCTCGCCGGCCTCCAGGTGGGTGCGCACCGCCGCCGTCGCCTGCTGGCCGAACTCCTCGAGCTGGCGCGGGTCGATGTCGAACTCGCGCACCTCGCCCTTCGGGTCGCGCTTGAGCGACTGGTGGAAGGCGAGGTCCCAGCGGTTGCCGAGGCGCAGCACCTTGAGCACGCCGCCCTCGGTCAGGTCGCCGCAGATCTGCTGGGCCATGCGCACGCGCACATGCTCGACGATCTGCTCGGTGCGGCGCACATGCGGGGCGATCTCGGCGATGGCCTCGATGATCAGGTGCAGGTTGCGGATGGAGACGCGCTCGGCGAGCAGCAGCTTCAGCACCGCCTGCAAGCCGGGATAGGTGATGCTGGACGTGCAGATCTCGTCTGCCAGCTTGCGGTATTCGGGATCGAGCCTTTCGATCAGCGCCTTCATGTCCTTGTAGGACAGGAGCTGCGGCAGGTTGTTGCGGATCACCTCGGACAGGTGCGTCAGAAGCACCGCCATGTTGTCGGCGAAGGGGAACTGCTCGCGCTTCAGATCCTCGGCGAAGGCTTCCGGCACCGAGAAGGCGCGCATGCCGAAGGCCGGCTCCTTGACCTCGGTGCCCGGCATGTCGGGGGTGCGGCCGCCGCCGATCAGCACCATCAGTTCGCCCACGCGCATCTCGTGCTCGGCGACCACGGTGCCGTGGATCTTGATCTGGTAGTTCTTGGCGGGAATGGCGAAATCGTCCGACAGCCGCACCTCCGGCACCACGAAGCCGTACTGGGTGGCGAACTTCTTGCGCATCTTGTTCATGCGGAAGGCGAGTTCCTGGTGCTGGGTCAGCAGCTTGGTCGAGAGCTGCTTGCCGATCAGCAGCTCGATCTCCGGCGTCTTGAGCGAGTGCTTGATGGAGTCCTTCTCGGCCTCGACCTTGGCGTTCTCCTCCTGCTTCTTCTCCGCCGCCTCGGCCGCCGCCTCGCGCCTCTGGCGCAGCGGAATGACATAGGCGATCGCGCCGAAGCCCAGCGCCAGCATCCAGAAGGGCAGGGCCGGCAGGCCGGGCATGGCGCCGAGCAGGACCAGCAGGCCGGCGGCGACGTAGAGCGCGCGCGGATAGGCCGAGAGCTGGCCGAACACGGCCTGGTCGGCCGAGCCGCGCGTGCCGCCCTTCGAAACCAGCAGGCCGGCGGCGAGCGAGACGATCAGCGCCGGGATCTGGGTGACGAGGCCGTCGCCCACCGACAGCTTGACGAACACGTCGGCCGCCTCGCCGATCTGCATGCTGTGACGGCCGTAGCCGATGGCGATGCCGCCGACGATGTTGATGGCGGTGATGATCAGCCCGGCGATGGCGTCGCCGCGCACGAATTTCGAGGCGCCGTCCATGGCGCCGAAGAAGGACGATTCCTCCTCCAGCTCGCGGCGGCGGCGCTGCGCCTCCTTGTCGTCGATCATGCCCGCCGACAGGTCGGCGTCGATCGACATCTGCTTGCCGGGGATGGCGTCCAGCGTGAAGCGCGCGCCCACCTCGGCGATGCGCGTGGCGCCCTTGGTGATGACGATGAAGTTCACCACGATCAGGATCAGGAACACGATCAGGCCGATGACGAAGTCGCCGGCCATCACCAGCGCCGAGAAGCCGTCGATGACGTAGCCGGCGGCGTGCGTGCCCTCGCTGCCATGGGTGAGGATGGCGCGGGTCGTCGCGATGTTGAGCGCTAGGCGCAGCAT
>CAZVTK010000154.1:0-10714 GCA_964629765.1 uncultured Mesorhizobium sp. | reverse complement strand
TCGAGATCCTCAAGATGGATCGCCGCCGCGGCAACATCGTCGTGTCGCGCCGCACCGTCCTCGAGGAGACCCGCGCCGAGGCCCGCTCCGAGCTCGTCGCTTCGCTCGAGGAAGGCCAGGTCATCGACGGCATCGTCAAGAACATCACCGAGTACGGCGCCTTCGTCGATCTCGGCGGCATCGACGGCCTGCTGCACGTCACCGACATGGCGTGGCGCCGCGTCAACCACCCGACCGAGATCCTGTCCATCGGCCAGACGGTCAAGGTGCAGATCATCCGCATCAACCAGGAGACGCACCGCATCTCGCTGGGCATGAAGCAGCTCGAGGCCGATCCGTGGACCGACATCGGGACCAAGTTCCCGATCGGCAAGAAGATCACCGGCACGGTCACCAACATCACCGATTACGGCGCCTTCGTGGAGCTGGAGCCGGGCATCGAGGGCCTCATCCACGTCTCCGAGATGTCGTGGACCAAGAAGAACGTGCACCCGGGCAAGATCCTGTCGACCACCCAGCAGGTCGACGTGGTGGTGCTCGAGGTCGATCCGGCCAAGCGCCGCATCTCGCTCGGCCTCAAGCAGACGCTCGAGAACCCGTGGCAGGCTTTCGCGCGCAACCATCCGGTCGGCTCGGTGGTCGAGGGCGAGGTCAAGAACAAGACCGAGTTCGGCCTGTTCATCGGCCTGGAAGGCGACGTGGACGGCATGGTCCACCTCTCCGACCTCGACTGGAACCGTCCGGGCGAGCAGGTCATCGAAGAGTACAACCGCGGCGACGTGGTCAAGGCCCAGGTGCTCGACGTCGACACCGACAAGGAGCGCATCTCGCTGGGCATCAAGCAGCTCGGCCGCGACGCGGTCGGCGAGGCTGCGACCTCGGGCGAGCTGCGCAAGAATGCGGTCGTCACCTGCGAGGTCGTCGCCATCAAGGACGGCGGCTTGGACGTGCGGCTGGTCGACCACGACATCGAGACATTCATCCGCCGCAATGACCTGTCGCGCGACCGCGACGAGCAGCGCCCCGAGCGTTTCGCCGTCGGCCAGAAGGTCGACGCCCGCGTCATCGCCTTCGACAAGAAGACCCGCAAGTTGCAGGTCTCCATCAAGGCGCTGGAGATCGCCGAGGAGAAGGAGGCCGTCGCGCAGTACGGCTCGACCGACTCCGGCGCCTCGCTGGGCGACATCCTGGGCGCCGCGCTCAAGAACCGGCAGGGCCGCGACGAGTAATCGTCCGCCCCATCGCCGACATCGAGGACCCCGGCGGAGCGATCCGCCGGGGTTTTTCGTTCTGCGGCCGGGCGAGGACCGGCGGCGCGGCGTCATCCTTTGCCGGCCGGCGGAACGGATAGGCGATCTGCTGGAAGAATCCTTCCGGGACCGGCGTATCGATGCCGAAGCGCGAAGCCTCGCGATCCCGCGGCATATAGTAGGTGCCGAACAGGATGTCCCACAGCGGCAGGAGTGCGGCGAAGTTGCGCTCGCGCGCTTCCTGCTGGTCGGCATGGTGCCAGCGGTGAAAGCGCGGCGAGGCGATGACCGCGCGCAGCGGTCCCCAGTCCCAGTCGACATTGGCGTGGACCAGGATGGCCATGGCGGCCAGCAGCGGGATGCCGTAGGCAACCGCCAGCGGCTCGATGCCCAGCGCCAATGCAGGCGCGATCTCGACGACGCGCATCAGAGCGTCGTTGACCGGATGCTGCCGTACCGAGGACAGCCAGTCGAGCTCGACCGACGAGTGATGTATGGCATGGAAGCGCCACAGCGCCTTCCCGTGGAAGGCGCGGTGCATCCAGTAGCCGGTGAAGTCGGCGATGAGCAGCGCGATCAGCGCCTGCATGAGGATCGGCAGGCGCGACGCCGGCCCGAACCCTTGCGTCGCCGCGGCGAAGTCCACGGCGCCGAAGGCATAGCGGGCAAGCGGCATCGCGATGGCGGCCACGCACGCGATCATCACCGCCCGCGAGATGATGGGGGTGAACAGCCAGTAGATGATGTCGGTGGCGAAACCGCGCCGTATCAGCGGCAGCCTGCGCTCAGGCCCCCGACGCATCTCGGCGATGCGCAGCGCCAGCACGAAGCACAGCAAGGACACTGCGGCGACCACGAATGAAGGCGTCTGCATGGCTGAAACCTGCGAGCAGACCTTACGTAAGGTCATGTTAGCTCGTGCCCGCGCCGTTTTCCAGCGGCACGTATCGCCGTTGCCGCAGACGCCATCAAAAAGCCCCGCCGGAGCGATCCGGCGGGGCTTTTCATTGGCCGGGCGGGGGAATGCCCGGCCGGGGAGGATCGATGGACGATCAGTCGTCGAGCAGGCCTTCGCCCTTGCCCTTCTTGGGAGCGGACTTGCCGGTCGGAGCAGGCGCCGTGCCCTTGGCGCGGTCGGCCATGAAGCGGTCGAACTCGGACTGGTCCTTCGCCCGGCGAAGCTCGCGGGCATAGGTCTCGAACTCCTCGCGGAGCTCCTCGAGCTTGCGGCGCTCCTCGGCGAGGCGCTCCAGCTCCTTCTCGCGCCAGTCGTCGAAGGCGACGTTGCCGGTGCGCGAGTAGCCGCGATGGGCCTTGCCGCGGCAGGATGCCCACATGCCGTTGGCGCTGCCCTTCCAGTCGCGGCGGAAGCCCTCGAACCTGTCGCCCCACAATATGTAGGCGAGCATGGCGAGGCCGAGCGGCCAGAACACCATGAAGCCGATGACCATCAGCGCGATGGTCGCAGGCGTCCACGCGGGACGGATCAAAGCGGAATTGGTCATTAGTGGCCGTTCCTTGTCGTAACCGCAGCCACCCTGGCTGCATGGAATCGAAATGGGAACGGCCGCGAACCGATTCAACGTCTCCCTGCGTAAATTAATGTAAAGCCGGCCAGCCTATTGGCGCGAAAGGCTTTTTTGCGCCGCGTCGAGCGCCAGCACGGCGATTCCGGCGGCAAGGCCCCAGAATGCCGCCCCGATGCCGAAGGCGCTGACGCCGGAGGCGGTCACTGCGAAGGTCACCGTCGCGGCGATGCGGCGCGAGGCGTCGGCGAGCGCGATCGACAGGGCGTTGGCCAGCGCGCCGAGCAGACCGAGCCCCGCCACCAGCACGATCAGCGTAGCGGGAAGCACCGCGAACAGCGCCACCAGCGAGGCGCCGAACACGGCGAAGACCAGGTAGAAGAGCGCGTAGAACGGCCCCGTCTTCCAGCGCTCGGCCGGGTCGGGATGCGCGTCCGGGCCGGTGCAGATGGCTGCCGAGATGGCGGCGAGGTTGGTGGTGACCGCGTTGAACGGCGCGCTCAGCAGCGACATGAAGCCGGTGACGGCGATCAGCTCGCCGGCCGGCGGCTCGTAGCCGGAGGCTTTCAGCACCGCGATGCCGGCAAGGTTCTGCGAGGCCATGGTGACGAGATAGACCGGCAGGGCGAGGCCGAAGAAGCCGGCGACCGAGAAGGCCGGCGCGGTGAAGACCAGCGTCGAGAGCTCGGGCGCCGGAAATTGCGGGATGCGGCCGAGCCACCAGGCCAGCAGCACGCCGCCGATCAGGACGGCGAGCACCGACAGCGCCGGGTTGGCGAGCCGCGCCACGAAGAACAGCCCCGCCAGCGGCAGCACCAGCCACGGGTCGGCGCCCGCCGCGAGGGCGGCGTTGGCCGCGAAGGTGAAGACGATGCCGGCGAGCATGGCCGACGACACCGAGGCCGGGATGCGCTCGACCAGCCGCGTCAGCGGCTTCGCCAGCCCGGTGGCGATGAGCATCAGCGCCACCAGGATGAAGGCGCCCACGGCGTCGGCCATGGAAAAGCCCTGCGCGGCGCCGAGCAGCGCCAGCCCCGGCGTCGACCACGCCGTGACCACCGGCATCCTCGTGCGCCAGGACAGCCACGCCGTCTCGATGGCCTTGGCGATGCAGACCGCCGTCACCCAGCTCGCGGTCTGCGCCTGCGTGGCGCCCAGCGTGTCGGCCGCCGCGATGATCAGCGCCAGCGTGCCGCCGAAGCCGACGACGGCCGCGACGAGCGCGGAGGCGGGAATGGACAGCCGCATCGCTCAGCCTACAAGATCCACCAGCCCCTGCGCGGCCCGCAGCATCATGGCGATGTCCTGCGGCCGCGACAGGCGATGGTCGCCGTCCCTCACGAGCGAAAGCGTCACGTCGTCGGCGGGCAGGTGCTCCACCAGCCTGAGCGCGTGGGCATAGGGCACGTCGGGATCCTGCATGCCCTGGAGGATCGTCACCGGGCAATGGGTGTCGATGATGCCGGCGAGCACGCGGTTCTTCTCGCCGTCCTCGAAGAGCGCGCGCGTGTAGACGTAGGGGTCGTCGGAATAGGCCGACGGCTCGCCGTAAAATCCCTTTTCCTCGATGGCGCGCCTCTGCTCCTGCGTGAGGCGCGGCCAGACCAGCTCGGAGGTGAAGTCCGGCGCGGGCGCGATCAGCAGCAGCCCGCTGACGCGCGCGCCTTCCGCAGCCTTGTGCAGCTCCTGCACCATGCGCAGCGCGATCCAGCCGCCCATCGACGAGCCGACGAGAATCTGCGGGCCGCGCGTGCGGGCGCGGAAGACGGCGAGGCTCTCCGTCAGCCAGCGCGAGATCGTGCCGTCCTCGAAGCGGCCGCCCGACTCGCCATGGCCGGAATAGTCGTGGCGCAGGAAGGCGCGGCCGGTGTCGGCGCACCATGCGTCCAGCGCCGCCGCCTTGGTGCCCTTCATGTCGGAACGGTAGCCGCCGAGCCAGACGAGCCCGGGCCCGATGCCGGCGCGGCTGCGCGAGGCGATCGCCCGGCCGTCGACTTCGATGAATTCGGGGGCGCTCTCTGGCGGCTGCTCGGTGCTCATGCAGGCGCCTATGGCACGGTGCCGCGCGCCGGCAAAGCCCGTGGCCCAAAACTCGGCGAATACTGGTGATTCGGTTCGTGTTTCGTGCTATTGACTCGCGCCGCGGGCCCGCCACATAGCGCGCACGGTCGCATTGCATTCAACCGTTCATTCGGCAGTCCATTCAACAGCAAGAGGAAATCTCCCATTCGCAGACCATTCAAAGCCGCGGCGCCCACCAAGGACGGGCCGCGCTCGAACCGCGACATCCGGGTGCCCCGGGTCCAGCTCATCGACGAGAACGGCGAGAATCGCGGCGCCGTGTCCATCCAGGACGCGCTGGCGGCGGCGGAAGCCGCGGGCCTCGATCTCGTCGAGATATCACCGAATTCCGAGCCGCCGGTCTGCAAGATCACCGACCTGGGGAAGCTCAAATACGCCAGTCAGAAGAAGGCGGCTGAGGCGCGCAGGCGCCAGAAGGTCATCGAGATCAAGGAGATCAAGATGCGGCCGAACATCGACGACCACGATTACGAGACGAAGATGAAGGCGGTGCGCCGCTTCTTCGACGAGGGCGACAAGGTCAAGCTGACGCTGCGCTTCCGCGGCCGCGAGATGGCGCATCTGGAGCTCGGCATGCAGCTTCTCATGCGCGTCAAGGAAGAGGTCGGCGAGATCGCCAAGGTGGAGGCCGAGCCCAAGCTCGAAGGCCGCCAGATGATGATGGTGCTGGCACCGAGGTGATGCAGGGTGCGCGAGCCTTGCGCTTGCGCCCTTTCTCCGTTATGGAGCGCCCGCTTCTCTGATCATGAGAGCGACAAGAGCCGCCCGGCAGGGCATGCCGTGGCGGTTTCTCATGCTTTCCGGGCGCTGGTCCGTCCGGGGCAAGACAAGGCTCAATCGTGGGCCACCAGGAAGGAAAGAGCAAAATGCCCAAGATGAAGACCAAATCGGCCGCCAAGAAGCGGTTCAAGATCACCGGCACCGGCAAGGTCAAGTCCGCCGCCGCCGGCAAGCGCCACGGCATGATCAAGCGCACCAACAAGTTCATTCGCGACGCCCGCGGCACGATGGTTCTGGCTGAACCGGACGGCAAGAAGGTGGTGAAGAACTTCCTGCCCAATGGCGGCGGGATCTGAGAACGGCGCGATAAGGAGATCATGACATGGCACGCGTGAAGAGGGGCGTCACCGCCCACGCCAGGCACAAGAAGGTGCTCAAGGCCGCCAAGGGTTTCTACGGCCGCCGCAAGAACACGATCCGCATCGCCAAGCAGGCGGTGGAGAAGTCGCTTCAGTACGCCTACCGCGACCGCAAGGTGCGCAAGCGCAATTTCCGCGCTTTGTGGGTGCAGCGCATCAACGCGGCGGTGCGCGAGCACGGGCTGACCTACGGCCGGTTCATCGACGGGCTCAACAAGGCCGGCATCGAGATCGACCGCAAGGTGCTGTCCGACATGGCCATCCACGAGCCGGCGGCGTTCGCCGCGCTGGTGGGCAAGGCCAAGGTCGCGCTCGAATATCTGAAGGACACGACGCCGAACGCTTTTGAGGCCGCTGTAGCCTAAACCAGCGCTTCCCAGGCATTCGCATTCGAGGATATGGGAAACCCGCGCTGGCACGGCCGGCGCGGTTTTTTTTCATGGCAGGGCAACATCCGTTCGTTTTGCCCCCTCATCCGGCCCTTCGGGCCACCTTCTCCCCGCCGGGGAGAAGAAGCCGGCGGCGGTGCCGGCGACCTCCTCTCCCCTCGGGGAGAGGGTGGCTTGCGCAGCAAGCCGGGTGAGGGGGCGGGACGCCGGCTTCGACGAACGAGACAGGACAGTGACCGACAATCTGGACACGCTCGAACAGACGCTGATGACGGAGATTGCGGCCGCGGCCGACGAGCCGGCCATCGAGGCCGTGCGCGTATCGGCTCTGGGCAAGAAGGGCTCGGTTTCGGAACTGCTCAAGACGCTCGGCGCGATGGCGCCGGACGAGCGGCAGGTGCGCGGCGCGGCCATCAACGGCCTGAAGGCCCGCGTCACCGAGGCTCTGACAACCCGCAAGGCCGAGCTGCGCGATGTCGCCATCGCCGCCCGCCTCGCCGCCGAGACGGTGGACGTCACGCTGCCGGTGCGCCAGGCGCCGGCCGAGCGCGGCCGCATCCACCCGATCAGCCAGGTGATCGACGAGATCGCCGCCATCTTCGGCGACCTCGGCTTCGCCATCGCCGAGGGGCCGGACATCGAGACGGACTACTACAACTTCACCGCGCTGAATTTCCCCGAGGGGCATCCGGCGCGCGAGATGCACGACACGTTCTTCTTCAATCCGAAGGAAGGCGGCCAGCCGCCGCGCCTGCTGCGCACGCATACATCCCCTGTCCAGATCAGGACGATGGAGGCCCAAAAACCGCCGATCCGCATCGTCATTCCGGGCAAGACCTACCGGCAGGATTCGGACGCCACCCACTCGCCCATGTTCCATCAGGTCGAGGGGCTGGTGATCGACAGGACCGCCAACGTCGCCAACATGAAATGGGTGCTCACCGAGTTCTGCAAGGCGTTCTTCGAGGTGCCGAGCGTCAACATGCGCTTCCGGCCGTCCTTCTTCCCGTTCACCGAGCCGTCGCTGGAAGTCGACATCCAGTGCGACCGCTCGCGGCCGGGCGAGGTGCGCTTCGGCGAGGGCAACGACTGGATGGAAATCCTCGGCTGCGGCATGGTGCATCCCAACGTGCTGCGCTTCGGCGGGCTCGATCCGGACGAATATCAGGGCTTTGCGTGGGGCATGGGCATCGACCGCATCGCCATGCTGAAATACGGCATGCCGGATTTGCGTGCCTTCTTCGACGCCGACGTGCGCTGGCTCTCGCACTACGGGTTCAGGCCGCTCGACATGCCGACGCTGTTCGGTGGGCTGAGCAGCTAGGATGCCGACCCTGCTGGTATGGCATGGGCACAATTCCGGTTCTATTCGCTCGACCGGGATGAGCCGCCGCATGTCCATATCGTCAAGGAAGGCAGCTCGCTGAAGGTCTGGCTCCGGAGTTTGGAGGTTGCGCGCAACAGCGGATACAATGCACGGGAAGTGGCGATGCTTATGGCCGTGGTCACGGAGCGTCGTGACGAATGGATGGAGGCTTGGAATGACTTCTTTGGCCTTTGAGACAGATGAGATGCGACCGGCGAAAGCATGGTGCACCGCTGGCGAGCTGCATGTGTCCCTCGCGGACGGCAGGACCATTTCCGCCCCTTTGTGGTGGTATCCCTTTCTTGATGCGCTTGACCACGACGCGCTGAACGACATCGAACTGATGTACGAAGGCGTGTGGTGGCCGGCCGTGGACGAGGGAATATCCATCAAGAGCATGTTCCTCGGCGTGAAGGCGCCGGGCGCCAAGAAGCCGCAAAAGGCGGCCTGATCGGAAAAGAAAATGAAATTCACCCTTTCCTGGCTGAAGGACCATCTCGAGACCGAGGCGACGCTCGATGAGATCGTCGAGCGGCTGACCATGACCGGGCTCGAGGTCGAGAGCGTCGACGACAAGGCGGCGCTGAAGCCCTTCGTCATCGCGAAGGTTCTCACCGCGCAGAAGCACCCGGAGGCCGACAGGCTTCAGGTGCTGACGGTGGACACCGGAGCCGGCGCGCCGGTGCAGGTCGTCTGCGGCGCGCCCAATGCGCGCGCCGGGCTGGTGGGCGCCTTCGCCGCGCCCGGCGCCTACGTGCCCGGCATCGACGTGACGCTGGGCGTCGGCAGGATCAGGGGCGTGGAAAGCCACGGCATGATGTGCTCGGAGCGCGAGCTCCAGCTCTCCGACGAGCACAGCGGCATTATCGAGCTGCCGGCCGACGCGCCGGTGGGATCGAGCTTCGCGGCCTACGCCCATCTCGACGATCCGGTCATCGAGATCAACCTGACGCCCAACCGGCCGGACGCGACGAGCGTCTATGGCATCGCGCGCGACCTGGCGGCTTCCGGCCTCGGCCGGCTGAAGGACCGCTCCGTGCCGGCCGTGAAGGGCGACGGTGCCTGTCCGGTGAAGGTGGTCATCGAGGCGCCGGAGCTCTGCCCGGGCTTCGCGCTGAGGCTCGTGCGCGGTGTGAAGAACGGCCCGTCGCCGAAATGGATGCAGCAGCGGCTGATCGCCATCGGCCTGCGTCCCATCAACGCCCTGGTCGACGTCACCAACTACATCACCTTCGACCGCGGCCGCCCGCTGCACGTCTACGACTTGAAGAAGGTGAAGGGAAACCTCGTGGTGCGCCGCGCGCGCGACGGCGAGACCGTGCTGGCGCTGAACGAGCGCGAATACAGGCTGACGCCCGACATGTGCGTGATCGCCGACGACAACGGCGCCGATTCGATCGCCGGCGTCATGGGCGGCGAGCATACGGGCTCGGACGAGACGACGACCGACGTGCTGATCGAATCGGCGCTGTGGAATCCGCTCAACATCGCCCGCACCGGCCGCACGCTCGGCATCGTCACCGATGCGCGCTACCGCTTCGAGCGCGGCGTCGACCCCGAATTCATGGTGCCGGGGCTGGAGCTGGCGACGCGCATGGTGCTCGACCTTTGCGGCGGTACGCCGAGCGAGCCGGAGATCGTGCTGGGCGAGCCCGTCTCGAAGGCGGGCGAGCGCGTCGGTGCGTCCGGCCACCATTATCGGGAGGTCGATTTCCCCTTGTCGGAAACGCGGCGGCTCACCGGCCTCGACGTGCCGCGCGGAGACGCGGTGGGCATCCTCGAACGCCTCGGCTTCATGCCGAAGGGCGCGACCGACGGCGAGTTGATCCGTTTCGTCGTGCCGTCATGGCGGCCGGACGTGGACGGCAAGGCCGACCTCGTCGAGGAGGTCATGCGCATCAACGGCGTCGAGAAGATCGCGTTGCAGCCGCTTCAAACGCACGGCACCGTCAACGGCCGCACGCTGACCCCGCTCCAGAACCGCACCCGCGCCGCGCGCCGGGCGCTCGCCGTGCGCGGCATGATGGAGGCCGTCACCTGGTCGTTCATCCCGGAGGCGCATGCAAGGCTGTTCGGCGGCGGCCTGCCCGAGCTCAAGCTCGCCAACCCCATCGCGGCCGACATGTCGGACATGCGCCCCTCGCTGCTGCCGGGGCTGGTCGCCGCCGCGCAGCGCAATGCCGACCGCGGCTTCGCCGATGTGGCGCTGTTCGAAGTGTCGGGCACCTATGAGGGCGACGAGCCGGGCCAGCAGCGCCGGGTGGCCGGCGGCGTGCGCCGCGGCACCGCCAGGATGGAGGGGCAGGGCCGCCATTGGTCCGGCAACGCCGCCGCCGTCGGCGTGTTCGATGCCAAGGCGGACGCTTTCGCGGCGCTCGAGGCTGCCGGAGCGCCGGTCGACAAGCTTTCGGTCGAGGCCGGCGCCCCCGGCTGGTATCATCCCGGCCGCTCAGGCGTGATCAAGCTCGGGCCGAAGACCGTGCTCGGCCATTTCGGCGAGTTCCATCCGAGGACGCTGGAGGCGCTGGACGTGTCCGGCCCGCTCGCCGGCTTCGAGGTCTTCCTCGACACGATCCCCGACGCGAAGGCGAAGCCGACCCGGACCAAGCCGCGGCTCGACCTGTCGCCCTTCCAGGCGGTGCGGCGCGATTTCGCGTTCATCGTCGGCAAGGATATCGAGGCCGGCGCGCTGATGAAGGCGGCGCAGGCGGCGGACAGGAAGCTGGTCACCGGCGTGCGCGTCTTCGACGTTTTCGAAGGCGCATCGGTTGGCCCGGGCAACAAGTCGGTCGCCGTCGAGGTCTCGATCCAGCCGGTGGAGCGCACGCTGACCGACGAGGATTTCGAGGGGCTGGCGAAGCGCATCGTCGACAACGTCGCCAAGCAGACCGGCGGCACGCTGCGCGGCTAGAGCAACGTGCGTTCTGATTGAATCGAAAGGGATTCCAGAGACTGTGCTTTC
>CAZVTK010000153.1:0-11063 GCA_964629765.1 uncultured Mesorhizobium sp. | reverse complement strand
ATGGGCGGGCTGTTGATGCTGTGCGGCATCATCGGCTCGGCGCTGCTGTGGGCCAATCTGTCGTCGGTCTATGTGTGGACGGTGCTGCTGGTCACCATCAGCTTCGGCGCGATCGGCTTCTACGACGACTATCTCAAGGTGACGAAGCAGACGCATCTGGGCGTGTCCGGCCGCTGGCGCCTCGCCGCCGAGTTCCTGATCGCCGGCATCGCCGCATGGGTGATCATGCGCACCGGCATCTCGCCCTTCTCGTCGTCGCTGACCTTCCCGTTCTTCAAGGACTGGCTGCTCAACCTCGCCTGGTTCTTCATCCCCTTCGGCGCCTTCATCATCGTCGGCGCGGGCAATGCGGTGAACCTCACCGACGGGCTCGACGGCCTCGCCATCGTGCCGATCATGGTGGCGGCCGCCGCCTTCGGCCTGATCGCCTATCTCTCCGGCAACGCCATCTTCGCCGACTACCTCCAGATCCATTTCGTGCCCGGAACGGGCGAACTCTCCGTGCTGCTCGGCGCGGTGATCGGCGCCGGCCTCGGCTTCCTGTGGTTCAACGCGCCGCCGGCCGCCATCTTCATGGGCGACACCGGGTCGCTGGCCCTCGGCGGCCTGATCGGCACCACGGCCGTCGCCACCAAGCACGAGATCGTCATGGGCATCGTCGGCGGCCTGTTCGTCATGGAGGCGCTGTCGGTCATCATCCAGGTCGGCTACTTCAAGATGACCGGCCGGCGCGTCTTCCTGATGGCGCCGATCCACCATCATTTCGAAAAACTCGGCTGGACCGAGAGCCAGGTGGTGATCCGCTTCTGGATCATCGCGGTCATCCTGGCGCTCATCGGCCTGTCGACGCTGAAGCTGCGGTGAGCGCGCGGTGATCCCCGTTTCCAGCCTTTCCGGCCGCAAGGCCGCTCTGTTCGGGCTCGGCGGTTCCGGCCTTGCCACGGCGCAGGCGCTGCTGGCCGGCGGCGCCGACGTTCTTGCATGGGACGACAATCCCGAAAGCGTCGCCAAGGCTGCGGCCGCCGGCATCGCGACCCTCGATCTGCGCGCCGCGGACTGGAGCGGCTTGGCTGCCTTCGTGCTGTCGCCGGGCGTGCCGCTGACGCATCCCAAGCCGCACTGGAGCGTCGACCTCGCCAATGCGGCCGGCGTCGGGATCGTCGGCGACGTCGAGCTGTTCTGCCGCGAGCGCCGCGCCGCCGCAGGCCGCTCCAGCCTCGTCGCCATCACCGGCACCAACGGCAAGTCGACCACGACCGCGCTGATCGCCCACATGCTGGCGCATGCCGGCCGCGACAGCCAGATGGGCGGCAATATCGGCCGCGCGGTGCTGACGCTCGACCCACCGGCGCAAGGGCGCAACTATGTGGTCGAGTGCTCGTCCTACCAGATCGACCTCGCGCCTTCGCTCGATCCGACCGCCGGCATCCTGCTCAACATCACGCCGGACCATATCGACCGGCACGGCACGCTCCAGCACTATGCCGAGGTGAAGGCGCGGCTCGTCGAGGGCAGCGAGACGGCGATCGTCGGCGTCGACGATCCGCTCTCGACGCGCATCGCCGAGCGGCTGGAACGGACCGGCAAGCGCGTGATCCGCATCTCCCGGCGGCTGGCCGTCACCGACGGGCTCTATGCCGACGGCGCGTCGCTCGTCGAGGCGCGCGGCGGCGACACGCGCATCGTCGCCTCGCTCGACGGAATCGGCTCGCTGCGCGGCCAGCACAATGCGCAGAACGCGCTCGCGGCCGTCGCCGCCTGCATGGCGCTGGGGCTGGCCGACCACGAGATCCAGGCCGGACTTTCGAGCTTTCCCGGCCTTGCCCACCGCATGGAGCGGGTGGGGCAGAACGGGCGCGTGCTGTTCGTCAACGACTCGAAGGCGACCAATGCCGACGCCGCCGCGCCGGCGCTGTCGTCCTTCCCGCGCATCTACTGGATCGCCGGGGGGCTGCCCAAGGAGGGCGGCATCGAGCCGCTGCGCGGCCATTTCAGCCGCATCGCCAAGGCCTATCTCATCGGCGAAGCTGCGCCCGCCTTCGCCGCCACGCTGGGCGACCAGGTGCGCTTCGAGATATCGGGCACGCTCGCTGCGGCCATCGAGCATGCGGCGGCGGACGCCGCGCGCGACGATGCGCCGGAGAGCGTGGTGCTGCTCTCGCCCGCCTGCGCCAGCTTCGACCAGTTCCGCAATTTCGAGGTGCGCGGCGACGCGTTCCGCACCGCCGTGCAGGCATTGCCCGGCGTCACGCCCATCGGAGGCCAATCATGGTAAGCCGCGTCGAACGGGGACCCGTTGCCAACTGGTGGTGGACGATCGACCGCTGGTTCCTCGCCGCCTTCGTCACGCTGATGGTGCTGGGCGTGGTGCTGTCCTTCGCGGCGAGCCCGGCGGTGGCCGAGCGCATCGGGCTCGACCCCTATCACTTCGTCACGCGGCAGGTGATCTTCATGCTGCCGGCGCTGGTGGTGATGGTGGGCGTCTCCTTCCTCGACCCGCGCAATGTGCGGCGGCTGGCGCTGGTGACGCTTGCCGGCGCGCTGCTTTTGATGGTGGCGGCGCTCTATATCGGCGTCGAGGTCAAGGGCTCGCGCCGCTGGATCTATCTTGCCGGCGTCTCCATCCAGCCGTCGGAATACCTCAAGCCGGCCTTCGTGGTGATCTGCGCCTGGCTGTTCTCGCAGGGCAGCCGCAACCCCGACATACCGGGGAACCTGTTCTCGATGATCCTGCTCGGCCTCGTGCTGGCCCTGCTCGTCGCCCAGCCGGATCTCGGCCAGACGCTGCTCGTCCTCGGCGCATGGGGCGCGATGTTCTTCATGGCGGGCCTGTCCTGGGTCTGGATCGCGCTGCTCGGCGGGCTCGCGGTCGGCGGCGCGGTGCTCGCCTACGGCGCGTTTCCGCATGTGGCCGGCCGCATCGACCGCTTCCTCACCGGCGAGGGCGACACCTATCAGGTCGACGTCGCCCACGAGGCGATGGTGCGCGGCGGCTGGTTCGGGCAGGGCCCGGGCGAGGGGGCGGTCAAGCGCATCCTGCCCGACAGCCACACCGACTTCGTCTTTGCGGTGGCGGCCGAGGAGTTCGGACTGATCCTGTGCTTCCTCATCCTGGCGGTGTTCGCCTTCGTGGTGCTGCGCGGGCTGCTGACCGCCACGCGCGAGCACGACGATTTCAACCGGCTCGCCATTGCCGGGCTGGTCACGGTGTTCGGCCTGCAATCCATCATCAACATGGGCGTCAACGTGCAGCTCCTGCCGGCCAAGGGCATGACGCTGCCCTTCATCTCCTATGGCGGCTCGTCGCTGCTGGCCATGGCGATCTCGATGGGCATGGTGCTGGCGCTCACCCGCAAGCGGCCGGAAAAGCGCACCCAGATCGGCACCGCCACCATGGCGGGGCGCATGGCGCCGGCGGAATGACGGGCCGGCGGCACCGATGAGCAAGGGCGTCATCCTTCTCGCGGCCGGCGGCACGGGCGGCCATCTCTTCCCGGCCGAGGCGCTGGCGCATGCGCTTGCCGCGCGCGGCTGGCAGGTCGACCTCGTCACCGACCGTCGCGCCGAGCGCTATGCCGGCACGTTTCCGGCACGCGACATCCACGTCGTCGCCTCGGCGACGCCGGGCGGGCGCAACCCGCTGGCGCTGCTCAAGGCCGGCTGGACGATCTGGCGCGGCGTGCGCGAATCCTCCGCGCTGCTGGCGCGGCTGAAGCCGGCAGCGGTCGTCGGCTTCGGCGGCTACCCGACGCTGCCGCCGCTCTTTGCCGCGACCCGCCGCAACGTGCCGAGCCTCATCCACGAGCAGAACGCCGTGATGGGCCGCGCCAACCGGGCGCTGGCGGGGCGCGTGACGGCCATTGCCGGCGGCTTCCTGCCGGCGGGGCAGGGCGCCCATGCCGGCAAGACCGTGGTCACGGGCAATCCCGTGCGTCCGGCGGTGATCGAGGCGGCGCAGGTGCCTTACGCGCCGGCCCGCGAGGGCGAGCCGTTCCGGCTGCTCGTCTTCGGCGGCAGCCAGGGCGCGCAGTTCTTCTCCGAGGCGGTTCCCGCCGCGATCGGGCTGCTGCCCGACGCGCAGCGCGCCCGCCTTGCCGTGGTGCAGCAGGCGCGGCCGGAGGACGAGGAGAGGGTGCGGGCGACCTACGCCGCGCTCGGCGTTCCGGCCGAGGTTTCGCCCTTCTTCGGCGACATGGCGGCAAGGATCGCGGCGGCGCATTTCGTCATCTCGCGGTCGGGCGCCTCGACGGTATCGGAACTGGCGGCCATCGGCCGGCCGGCGCTGCTGGTGCCCTATCCGCACGCGCTCGACCACGACCAGGCGGCCAACGCGGCGGCGCTCGCGGCGTCCGGCGGCGCGCAGGTGCGGCAGCAGCGCGATCTGTCGCCGCAAGTGCTCGCCGGCATCATCGGCGAAGCCATGTCCGACCCTGGCGCGCTGGCGCAGCGCGCGGCGGCGGCGCGAGCCACCGGCCGGCCGGAAGCGGCGCGGTTGCTTGCCGACCTGACAGAGGCTATTGCAGCGGGCACACCCGTATCGGAACTTGGCACGGAGGGGCGCCGATGAGGCTGCCGCAGACCATCGGCGTCGTGCATTTCATCGGCATCGGCGGCATCGGCATGAGCGGCATCGCCGAGGTGCTGTACAATCTCGGCTATCGCGTGCAGGGCTCCGACCAGGCCGAGGGCGCCAATCTGGAGCGGCTGCGCGCCAAGGGCATCCAGTGCTTCGTCGGCCACCGGGCCGAGAATCTGGGCGACGCCGAGGTCGTCGTCGTCTCGACGGCGATCAAGAAGTCGAACCCGGAGCTTATGGCCGCGCGCGAGAAACTGCTGCCGATCGTGCGGCGCGCCGAGATGCTCGCCGAGCTGATGCGCTTCCGGCAGGCGGTCGCCATCGGCGGCACGCACGGCAAGACGACCACGACCTCGATGGTCGCCACGCTGCTCGAAGCCGGCGGGCTCGACCCGACCGTCATCAATGGCGGCATCATCAACGCCTACGGCACCAATGCGCGCATGGGCGAGGGCGAGTGGATGGTGGTGGAGGCCGACGAGAGCGACGGAACCTTCCTGCGGCTGCCGGCGGACGTGGCGGTGGTCACCAACATCGACCCCGAGCATCTCGACCATTACGGCTCGTTCGACAAGGTTCGCGACGCCTTCCGCCAGTTCGTTGAAAACGTTCCGTTCTACGGTTTCGGCGTGATGTGTATCGACCACCCGGAAGTGCAGGCGCTGGTCAGCCGCATCGAGGACCGCCGCGTCATCACCTATGGCGAGAACCCGCAGGCCGACGTGCGCTTCGAGAACGTGTCGATGGCCGGCGGGGCGTCGGCCTTCGACGTCACCATCCGCAGCCGCAAGGGCGGCGAGGAGACGCGCATCGTGGGCCTCAAGCTGCCGATGCCCGGCCGCCACAACGTCTCCAACGCCACCGCCGCCATCGCGGTCGCCAGCGAGCTGGGCATTTCGGCGGAAGACATCACGCGGGGGCTGCGCGCCTTCGGCGGCGTCAAGCGGCGCTTCACGCCAACCGGAACGTGGAACGGCGTCCAAGTCTACGACGATTACGGCCACCACCCGGTCGAGATCCGCGCCGTCCTCAAGGCCGCGCGCGAGAGCTGCGAGGGCCGCGTCTTCGCCGTCGCGCAGCCGCACCGCTACACGCGCCTGCGCGACCTGTTCGACGATTTCGCCGCCTGCTTCAACGAGGCCGACACGGTGATGATCGCGCCGGTCTATTCGGCCGGGGAGGAGCCGATCGCGGGCGTGAGCGCCGAGACGCTGGTGGAGCGCATCCGCGCCGGCGGCCACCGCGACGCGCGGCTGATCGCCGGCGCCGCCGATGTGGCGCCGGTCATCCGCGCCGCGGCAAGGCCCGGAGACTTCGTGGTCTTCCTCGGCGCGGGCAACATCACCCAGTGGGCCTATGCGCTGCCGAAGGAACTTGAGGGCGTGTCGTGACCGACGGCGAAGCTCTGCTCAGGACGCTCGAAAAGCAGCTCGCGGGCCTGCGCGGTCGCTTCATGCCCAATTCGGGCATGGACAAGATCACGTGGTTCCGGGCCGGCGGTCCCGCCGAGGTGCTGTTCCAGCCGGCCGACGAGGACGACCTCGCCGCCTTCCTGAAGGCGCTGCCGGCGGAATACCCGGTCACGGTCGTCGGCATCGGCTCCAACCTTCTGGTGCGCGACGGCGGCGTACCGGGCTTCGTCGTGCGTCTTTCGGCCAAGGGGTTCGGCAGGGCGCAGCAGGTGGGCGACACGCGCATCGAGGCGGGGGCGGCGACGCCGGACAAGCATGTCTCGGGCGTCGCCTACGACGCCGGCCTCGGCGGCTTTCATTTCTACCACGGCATTCCCGGCTCGATCGGCGGGGCGCTGCGCATGAATGCGGGCGCCAACGGCGTCGAGACGCGCGAGCGCGTGGTCGAGGTGCGCGCGCTCGACCGCAAGGGCAACAGGCTCGTGCTCTCCAATGCCGACATGGGCTACGCCTATCGCCACTCCTCCGCGCCGGAAGACCTGATCTTCACCTCGGCGATCCTCGAAGGCTATGCCGAGGACCGGGCGCGCATCGAGGCGCAGCGCGACGAGGTCCAGCACCATCGCGAGACGGTGCAGCCCATCCGCGAGAAGACCGGCGGCTCGACCTTCCGGAACCCCGAGGGCACCTCCGCCTGGAAGGAGATCGACAAGGCCGGCTGCCGCGGGCTGATGATCGGCGGCGCGCAGATGTCGCCCATGCACTGCAACTTCATGATCAACACCGGGTCGGCCTCGGCGCACGACCTGGAGGAGCTCGGCGAGACGGTGCGCGCCCGCGTGCTGGAGCATTCCGGCATCCGCCTCACCTGGGAGATCAAGCGCATCGGCCGGTTCCGCAAGGGGCAGGAAGTGCAGGAGTTCCTGGGCCGGATGCTGTAGCGGGCGACGTTGCGCCGCTGCCCGCGCGGCAAGAAATCGAATCCTGTCGAATCCAAGCACTTGCCACGGAATCTCACTTCTGATTCCTTGGGCTCGCGGCGTTTCCTGATTTGAGTCGTGTGCGCGCGTGGGGCGCGGTTTCAACCGGACGGTTTCCGTCCGGCGCCAGCCGGTTCGCGTCCGGAAATGCCGTGGGGACGGGCCTGCTGGAGAGGGATTTTCCGGGCATGCGGAAGAAGCACGTCGCCGTGCTCTATGGCGGATTCTCATCCGAACGGCCGGTCAGCCTCGCGTCCGGCGTTCCTTGCGCGGATGCGCTGGAGGCTGAGGGCTATCGCGTCACGCGCGTCGACGTCGACCGCAACGTCGCGACGGTGCTGGCCGAATTGAGGCCGGACGTGGCGTTCAACGCGCTGCACGGGCCGTATGGCGAGGACGGCACGATCCAGGGCATCCTCGAATATCTCCAGATTCCCTACACGCATTCGGGCGTGCTCGCCTCGGCGCTCGCCATGGACAAGGCGCAGGCCAAGCGCGTGGCCAAGGCCGCGGGCATCCCCGTTGCCGAATCGAAGGTGCTCGACCGCTTCGCCATCGGCAACAGGCATCCGATGAAGCCGCCCTATGTGGTCAAGCCGGTCGCCGAAGGGTCGTCCTTCGGCGTCGTCATCGTGCAGGAAGGGCAGGCGCATCCGCCGCAGGTGATCGGCTCGTCCGAATGGCGCTACGGCGACCGCGTGATGGTCGAACGGTATGTCCACGGCCGCGAGCTGACTTGCGCCGTCATGGGCGACGTGGCGCTCGGCGTGACCGAGATCATTCCCGTCGGCCACGGCTTCTACGACTACGATTCGAAATATGTGCCCGGAGGCTCGAAACACGAACTTCCGGCGAAACTTTCACCGAATATTTACCAAAAGATACAGACACTGGCGCTCAAGGCCCATCAAGCGATCGGCTGCCGGGGCGTGTCGAGATCCGACTTCCGCTACGACGACCGTTTTTCGCCCAATGGCGAGGTCGTCTGGCTGGAGGTGAACACCCAGCCCGGCATGACCCCGACCTCGCTGGTGCCCGAACTGGCGGAGCATGCCGGACATTCGTTCGGCGAACTGGTGAGTTGGATGGTGGAGGACGCTTCTTGTTCGCGGTGAGGCTCTTTGGCCGCAAGGCGACCGGTGCCCCCGGCATCGCCGGTGGCGTGCTGCCGCGCGTGCTGCGCCGGCCGGCCCGCTTCCTCGGCCATGTGTTCGCCGGCGACGTGGCGGTCTCGCGCTTCGCCAGCCCGCTGCTGTCGGCGGGCCTCATCGCCGTCGCCGGGCTCTACGGGGCGTGGCAGGGCGGCCACATGCCGGACCTCGTGCAGGGCGCCGCGGCGCGCACCGGCTTCGCGGTCACGCAATTGCGCGTCGCCGGCAATATGGACACGTCCGAGATCGACATCATCGGCGCCATCGGGCTCGACGGGCATACGTCGCTGATCGGGCTGGACGCGGCGGCGGCGCGCGGGCGCGTCGAGGCGCTGCCCTGGGTGCAGGCAGCCACGCTGCGCAAGGTCTATCCCGGCGCCATCGAGGTCGACATCGACGAGCGCCGTCCCTTCGCCGTGTGGCAGCATGACGGTCAGCTCACGGTCATCGAGGAAAGCGGCGTGCCGATCGCCCCGTTCGGCGGTACGCGCCATGCGCGGCTGCCGCTGGTGGTCGGCAAGGGGGCGGAGACGGCGGCTTCCGGTTTCGTGGCGCTGGTGCGTGCCGAGCCGGCGCTCGCCGCCCGCGTCACCGGCTATGTGCGCGTAGGCGAACGGCGCTGGGATCTGCGCGTCGACGACCGCGTGACGGTTCGCCTTCCCGAGAACGACGCGGCCGGCGCGATCGCCGAGCTGGCGCGCCTCGACCGCGAGAGTGCGCTTCTGTCGAAGGATATCGTCGAGATCGACATGCGGCTTGCGGACCGGCTCAGCGTGCGGCTTTCCGCCGATGCTGCGGCCGCGCGCGTCGACATCGTCAAGGCCCGCCTCAAGGCGATGAAGGCGGGGCGGCAGACATGAGCATCCTGCGCCTCGGCAAGGATTCGGGAACGCGGCGGTCGGGCATCGTGACGGTGCTCGACATCGGCTCGTCCAAGGTGTGCTGCGTCGTCGCCCGGCTCGACCCTTGCGAGGACAGCGCGCTGCTGCCCGGCCGCACGCATCAGGTGCGCGTGCTCGGCATCGGCCACCAGAAATCGCGCGGCGTCAAATCCGGCGTGATCACCGATCTCGACCGCGCCGAGCAGGCGGTGCGCCTTGCCGTCGACGCAGCCGAGCGCATGGCGGGGCTCACGGTGGAGTCGCTGCTGGTCAACGCCTCGTCGGGGCGGCTGCGCTCCGAGACGCTGTCGGCGACCGTCCGTCTCGGCGGCCACGAGGCTGACGAATCCGACGTCAGGCATGTGCTCACCGCCGGCGCGCGGCAGGTGCTGAAGGCCGAGCGGCAGGTGGTGCACGCGCTGCCGGCGGCGTTCTCGCTCGATTCGGAGCGCGGCATCCGCGATCCGCGCGGTATGGTCGGCGACACGCTCGGCGTCGACATGCATGTGGTGACGGCCGACCTTGCGCCGCTGCGCAACCTCGAACTGTGCGTGAACCGCGCCCACCTGTCGGTGGAGCGCATGGTCGCGACCCCCTATGCCTCCGGGCTTGCCGCGCTGGTCGAGGACGAGGCCGAGATGGGCGCGGCCTGCATCGATTTCGGCGGCGGTACGACGACGCTGTCGGTGTTCTCGGACGGGCGCTTCCGTCATGCCGATTCGGTGCCGGTGGGCGGCATCCACGTCACCGCCGATCTGGCGCGCGGCCTCTCGACCCGCGTCGAATATGCCGAGCGCCTGAAGGTCATGCACGGCTCGGCGCTGCCGGGCGGCGGCGACGAGCGCGACATGGTGACCATCCAGCCCATGGCCGGCGACGAGGCCGAGAATCAGGTGCAGATCCCGCGTTCGGTGATGAACCGCATCATCCGCGCGCGCATCGAGGAGACGCTGGAGATGGTGCGCGACCGGCTGAACCGCTCGGGCTTCGGCGCGACGGTGGGCAAGCGCGTGGTGCTGACGGGCGGCGCCAGCCAGCTCAACGGCCTGCCGGAAGCGGCGCGCCGCGTGCTCGGGCGCAACGTGCGGATCGGCCGGCCGATGGGCGTGGCGGGCCTGCCGGAGGCGGCCAAGGGGCCGGCCTTCTCGGCGGCGGTCGGGCTGATGATCTATCCGCAGGTCGCCGGCATCGAAAGCCGGGGCGCGGGGCGGTCGATGCGGCTGCGCGGCGCGGGGCTGGCGGGCGGAAGGCTACAGCGTGTGGGGCAGTGGCTCAGGGACAGTTTTTGAGCCCGTGAGGGGCTCGCGGAACGTGGCGGCCGCGGCGGCGAAGCGGCGGGAAAGGCGAGAAGGACAGACACGATGACCATCAATCTCAAGAAGCCGGACATCACCGAGCTGAAGCCGAGGATCACCGTCTTCGGCGTGGGCGGGGGCGGCGGCAACGCCGTCAACAACATGATCTCGGCAGGTCTCAAGGGCGTCGAGTTCGTCGTTGCCAACACGGATGCGCAGGCGCTGACCATGTCGAAGGCCGAGCGTATCATCCAGCTTGGCGCCCATGTCACCGAGGGGTTGGGCGCCGGCTCGCAGCCGGAGGTCGGGCGCGCCGCCGCCGAAGAGTGCATCGACGAGATCGTCGACCACCTGTCCAACACGCATATGTGCTTCGTCACCGCCGGCATGGGCGGCGGCACCGGCACCGGCGCCGCGCCGGTGGTGGCCCGCGCGGCGCGCGAGAAGGGTATCCTGACGGTCGGCGTCGTCACCAAGCCGTTCCACTTCGAGGGCCAGCGCCGCATGAAGACGGCCGACGCCGGCATCGACGAGCTGATGCAGAACGTGGACACGCTGATCGTGATCCCGAACCAGAACCTGTTCCGCATCGCCAACGACAAGACCACCTTCGCCGACGCCTTTGCGATGGCCGACCAGGTGCTCTATTCGGGCGTCGCCTGCATCACCGACCTGATGGTCAAGGAAGGGCTCATCAACCTCGACTTCGCCGACGTGCGCTCGGTCATGCGCGAGATGGGCAAGGCGATGATGGGCACCGGCGAGGCG
>CAZVTK010000152.1:0-11085 GCA_964629765.1 uncultured Mesorhizobium sp. | reverse complement strand
TGCGCGACTATCAGCGCCTCAAGGCCGCGCTCGACCGGCTGCAATCGACGACGATCTGCACCTCGATCCGTCAACCCACCGAGGGCCGGCGGCACCGCTTCTCGTGGATCAACGAGTGGAAGGAACGCACCGACCGGAACGGGAAGCCCGACGGAATCGAGCTGATCGTACCCGACTGGTTCTACCAGGCCGTCCTCGACGACGCGCTCGTCCTCACGATCGACCGCGCCTATTTCGACCTGACGGGCGGTCTCGATCGCTGGCTCTATCGGATCGTCCGCAAGCATGGCGGTCGTCAGCGCAACGGCTGGCGGTTCGATTTCCGGCACCTCCACCAGAAGTCCGGCGCGCTGTCGCCGTTCAAGCGCTTCGCCTTCGAGCTGCGCGACATCATCCGTCGCCAACCGCTCCCCGGCTACACGCTGTTCCTGGAGATCGACGCTGGCGGCCGCACGCTGCTCGCCTTCGAGCCGACGCCGGCCTGTGGAAAAGCTGTGGAAGGCTTCGTGCCATCGGGAACCCGAGGGCACGTGCCATCAGGAACCGCCCCCTCGTGCCAACGGGAACCCAAACGAGCCTTAACCCCCGACACGAAAAGCGAAAATCGCGCCCTTAACTTAGAGTCTAACCAAGAATCTAACTTTGAAGAGCGCGCGCGCGACGTGGAAAACCTCGTCCGGCAGGCCGCAAATGCGCTCAGCGTCGCCGGGAAACGGCGCGCCAACCCCTCCGCTCTTGCCAGCACCGGCTCCGGAACGGCCGACGCCCACAGCCTTCCGCAACTCCCCTTCGATCCTCGTGCGGGAGGCCGCCGATGATCGTGGCCTTCCTCAACCAGAAAGGCGGCGTCGGCAAAACAACGCTGGCGCTCAACCTCGCCGGCGAATGGGCAAGACAGGGAAAGCGCGTCACGCTGATCGACGCGGACCCGCAAGGATCGGCGCTCGACTGGTCGCAGCAACGGGAGCATGCGGGCAAGCCCCGCCTGTTCGGCGTCATTGGCCTCGCCCGCGATACGTTGCACCGGGAGGCGCCCGAACTCGCTCGCGATGCCGATCATGTCGTGATCGACGGGCCACCGCGCGTCGCCGGCCTGATGCGTTCGGCGCTGCTCGCCGCCGATCTCGTACTCGTCCCGGTACAGCCATCGCCGTTCGACGGTTGGGCCTCGGCAGAGATGCTGGCGCTCATCAGTGAGGCGCGCATCTACCGGCCTCAGCTTACGGCCCGTTTCGTGCTGAACCGCTGCGATGCACGCACCATGCTTGCACGCGAAACGGCGGAGGCGCTGGCCGACCATGATCCGCCCGTCCTAGCCGCCACCATCGGCCAGCGCATCGCCTTCGCGGCAGCCGCGCAATCGGGCTGCCTGGTGTCCGAACTGAACGACGACACGCCCGCCGCGCGCGAGATCGCAGCGCTGGCGGATGCGATCGACGGCCTCGGCATCGGGAGGGCGACACGATGAGCGAGCGTCCGGCACGTCGCGGTTTCGCTTCCCGGCCCGCCGATCCCGATCAGTGGATCAGGGCTGCTGGTGCGTCGCCGCGCAACGATAGCGCCACCGGCTACACCGCGCGGCTCACCATCGATGTGACGCCGGACCAGCGCGGCCGGATCAAGATCGCCGCGTTCCAGCGCGGCATCACCGTCGCCGACATGCTGCGCGATCTGCTCGCGCGCGAATTTCCCCCTGCCGAAGGAGAACGTCCATGACCGGCAACGCGGTCCTCCGCGTGCGCGGCGGCCCCGCGCCGATCGCCCAGACCTCCGACAGCCTCACCCATGTCGAGCTGACCTGGATCGAAAAGCGGGTCGAGAACTGGATCAGGTTCGGCCAGGAGGTCCTCGACGAGGTGCTCGACCGACGCCGCCGTGTCTTCTCCTATCGTCCCGGTAGCGTCTTCGCCTTCGTCCGCTGGGCGGCCAACGACTTCGGCACGACCAGTTCGCGCATCGACATCGTGCGCGCGGTCGAACCGAACGAACCCTATCAGACTCTGCCCTTCGTGCAGCCGGGCGGCGACATTCTGCTGAAGATCGAGGGCTGGCCCAGGGTCGAACAGGTACTTCGCCACATCGATGCGGTGGAAGCCATCGGCATCCAACCGCATGACGTCGCCCCCGATCACTGGCGACACGTCGCCAACCGGATGAGCACCGGCCAAGAGCCGCGTGCCTACACCAGGGAACGCCATCAGGCGTGGCTCAAGCGGCGGGAGATCGAGAGATGACCCGTCGCGGCTATGTCATCGCGACGTGTCTCGCCATCATGGGGACGACACTGGCGTCGCTCGTTCCGGTTCCGCTTCGCCTGATCTGGAACGCTTCGGCCAGCGTGCCGATCGGCTTCTATGACCTCGATCCTCCGGGTCATCTGGAGGTCGGAGATCTGGTTGCGGTATTGCCGGACCAGCCGCTCGCCGATTTCCTGGTCGAGCGCGGCTATATCGGTCGCGACGTGCCGCTGATGAAGCGCGTCATGGGCCTTGCCGGCCAGCGGGTCTGCCGCACCGGCAACGTCATCGCGGTCGACGCGATACCGCTTGGGCGCGCGCTGGACCGCGACCGGCGCGGACGTCCGCTGCCGGTCTGGCAGGGCTGTCGCCGCCTCGCCGACGGTCAGATTTTCCTCATGAACCCCGATGTCAGCGACAGTCTGGACGGCCGTTACTTCGGTCCGATCCCAGCGCGCGGCGTCATCGGCAAGGCGACGCCGCTCTACACCGACGAGGGTGGCGATGGCCGCTTCGTCTGGCGTGCCACCACGCGCTGACCGCTTCCGATCGACGGGAGCGGTGCCCGTCGATGGCCTTCCCAACACCACCGCCATGGAGACAGTCATGCCGCAGATCGGTCAATTCACACGTGAGACGTCCGGCTTCACCGGACGCATCGAGACATTCACGCTCTTCCGCGACATCGCCATCGTGCCCGCCGAACCGTCCGATGCGGAAAACTCGCCGGACTATCGCATCCATGCCCGCGATGACGGCGCCGAGGAGACCGGCCCGGAGATCGGGGCGGGCTGGAAACGCACCGGCGAGCGCGCAGGCGAATATGTCGCGCTGCTGATCGACGATCCGGCCCTGCCGCAGCCGATCCGCGCCAACCTGTTCCGCGACGATGAAGCCGGCAACGCCTGGTCACTGCACTGGTCGCGACCGCGCGACCGCGCCGAGAAGGATTGAGCGATGGCTGGGCCTCGTCCGACGACGAGCCGCCGGCATGTGTCCGGGCTGCGCCCCGCAGCCCGGCGCATGGTTCTCCTTCTCCTTACCGGCCTCTCTGTCGCAAGCGTCGTACCGGCGATCGCTCTGGCTCAGGATGCGCCGATCGCACGACCATCGACCAGCGATCGCCACGCTGCATATATCGCCGAAGCGGCGGCGCGCTTCCGAATACCGATTGGGTGGATACGCGCTGTCATGCGGGCGGAAAGCGCCGGCGATCCCAGCGCGACCTCACCCAAAGGGGCGATGGGCCTGATGCAGATCATGCCCGAAACCTGGGCGGGCTTGCGTGCTCGCCATCGCCTCGGCGCCGATCCTTATGATCCCCACGACAACATCATCGCGGGCGCGGCCTATATTCGCGAGTTGTTCGAGCGGTACGGTTCGCCCGGCTGGATCGCGGCCTACAATGCTGGCCCCGGCCGTTACGAGGACTCTCTCGACGGCCGCCCGCTGCCCGCCGAGACGCGCGCCTATCTCGCCATCGTCGCGCCGTCGGTCAGCAGCGGCGATCCCGCCAGCCCCGTCATGGTCGCGGCGGCCGATCCGCTCGCCTGGACGCGCGCACCACTGTTCGTCGCGCAATCCGAGCGCAGCGCCGCTGCCGATCCTTTGCCGGTTGAACGCGCCCCCAGTGACGCGAGCGCGACGCCGGCCTTGCGCGATGTCTCCGCCATCGCGCCGCAGTCCGGCGGGCTTTTCGTCGCCCGCGCCGACGATCGGACCGCGCGATGAGCGCCCGCGTTCCTGATCGCACGATAGCGTATCCCGGCGTGTCATGGCGTGGGCTGAGGTGGGAAGCAGGCAACACGACCGAACGATGGCGAGATAAAAAGCCGCGATGTGCGGCGTTGGTCGGTCGTGTTGTTTCAATAGGTTACACCGCTCATTCGCGAGGTGCGCTGTTTTCGCGAACCTCGCGAGCACACCGTTTCTTCCGTGATTTCATCTGTTTGACGCGATGTGCGGAGTCTCGGCGATGAGCGGCGAGGACGATTTTCGCATCCGGCCCGGCCGTATCCGATCGTCAAGCGCGCAGCGTGCCAGGCCCTTCATCGCACAGGCGCTGGCTGCCGCGCAGAAGGCCGGCGCTCGCGTCTCGCGTTCTGGCCGGATCAGCTCCGGCAATCGCTCGACCTTCGGGCGGGGCCGAACGGCGAGTGTTCGCGCCAACCGTCTCCTCACCGGCCGCTCGCGTGTCGTCGTCATCAAGACTCGCCTGGTGCGCCATCATGCTCGCACGGCGCCGCTCGCGGCCCACCTCAACTATCTGCGCCGCGAGGGCGTGACCCGTGACGGAGAGAAGGCCCGGTTGTTCGGGCCGGAGACGGATGAGGTCGAGGGCCGCGCCTTCGCCGAGCGTTGCGGCGACGATCGCCACCATTTCCGCTTCATCGTCTCGCCGGAGGACGCCGTGGACATGGCGGACCTCAAATCCTTCACCCGAGATCTGATGAACCAGATGGAGAAGGATCTCGGCACGAAGCTCGATTGGGCCGCCGTCGATCACTGGAATACCGACAATCCGCACGTCCACATCATCCTGCGCGGCCGTGCCGATGACGGGCAGGACCTCGTGATCGCGCGCGACTACATCAAGGAAGGCATGCGCGCCCGCGCCGCCGACCTCGTCACGCAGGAATTGGGGCCGCGCACCGATCTCGACATTCACCGCGCTCTGGAGCGGCAGGTCGAGGCCGAGCGCTGGACACAACTCGACCGCCAGCTTGCCCGCGATGCGCACGCCACGGGCGTCATCGACATGGCGCCCGACCGACAAGCCCGGCCCGACGAATATCATGCGCTCAAGGTCGGACGGCTGCACAAGCTGGAAGCGCTCGGCCTCGCCGTCGAGGTTGGCCCCGGCCAGTGGATGATCGACGGCAAGGCCGAGGCGACGCTGCGCGAACTCGGTGAACGCGGTGACATCATCAAGCGGATGCACCGGGCGTTGACGGAACGCGGCATCGAGCGCGGATCGGCCAGCTATGTGCTAGCCGCCGAAAGTCTCGATACGCCGATCGTCGGCAGGCTGGTCGATCGGGGCCTCGACGACGAACTGAAGGGCACGGCCTATGCCGTCGTCGATGGCGTCGACGGACGCACCCACCACATCAAGCTGCCCGATCTCGATGCGGCCGGAGACAGCGCGCCCGGCTCGATCGTCGAGCTGCGCCGGTTCGATGACGCGCGGGGGCAACGTCGCGTCGCCATAGCCGTTCGCTCCGACCTCGACATCGATCGCCAGATCACGGCGTCAGGCGCGACCTGGCTCGACCGCCAGAACATCGCCCGCGGGCCGGTTGCGCTGTCGGAAGGCGGTTTCGGCGCCGAGGTGCGGCAGGCGATGGAACGCCGCGCCGAACACCTGGTCGATCAGGGCCTCGGCGAGCGGCATGGCCAGAGCATCACCTTCACCCGGAACCTGATCGACACGCTGCGCCGCCGGGAGCTGGAGATGCTCGGCGAGAAGGTCGCGGCGGAAACCGGTCGGCCATTCACCCGCGCCGCGAGCGGCGAATATGTCGCCGGCTCCTATCGGCAGCGCTTCACGCTCGCCTCCGGGCGCTTCGCCATGATCGACGACGGGCTCGGCTTCCAGCTCGTGCCCTGGACTCCCTCTCTCGAAACGCAGCTCGGCCGCCACGTCTCCGGCGTCGCCCGTAGCGACGGCGGCGTCGACTGGAGCTTCGGGCGCAAACGGGGCCTCGGCCTCTGATCCCTCGCAGAAAGACCATTGCCATGTCCGCGACGAAAATCCTCTGGGGCCAAATTCTGATCGTCTCCGCTATCGTGCTCGTCACGACCTGGGGCGCGACGGAATGGGTGGCCTGGCGGCTCGCCTTCCAGCCGGAGCTTGGGACGCCGTGGTTCCGGCTGTTCGGCTTTCCCTTCTATTTGCCGCCCGCCTTCTTCTGGTGGTGGTATGGCTTTGATGCCTATGCGCCGTCGATCTTCATCGAGGGCGCGTGGATCGCGGCGTCAGGCGGATTCATCTCGGTGGCCGTCGCCATCGGCATGTCGGTCTGGCGCGCACGCGAGGCCAAGAAGGTCGAGACCTACGGCTCCGCTCGCTGGGCCGAGACGGAGGAAGTGAAGGCGGCGGGACTTCTCGGTCCCGATGGCGTTGTGCTCGGCCGCTACGACCGCAACTATCTTCGCCATGATGGACCGGAGCATGTGCTGTGCTTCGCGCCGACCCGTTCGGGCAAGGGCGTCGGCCTGGTCGTCCCCTCTCTGTTGACCTGGCCCGGCTCGGCGATCGTCCACGACATCAAGGGAGAAAACTGGCAACTCACCGCGGGTTTTCGCGCGCGGCATGGCCGCGTGCTCCTGTTCGATCCGACCAACCCGAAATCCTCGGCCTACAATCCGCTGCTGGAGGTCCGCCGCGGCGAGTGGGAAGTGCGCGACGTCCAGAACATCGCGGACATTCTCGTCGATCCCGAAGGCTCTCTCGAGAAACGAAACCATTGGGAAAAGACCAGTCACGCGCTGCTGGTTGGTGCGATCCTCCATGTCCTCTACGCTGAAGAGGAAAAGACGCTCGCCGGCGTCGCCGCCTTCCTCTCCGATCCGAAGCGGCCGATCGAGTCGACGCTCGCCGCGATGATGAAGACGGCACATCTCGGTGAAGCCGGGCCACACCCCGTCATCGCCAGCGCCGCGCGCGAGCTGCTCAACAAATCCGACAACGAGCGGTCGGGCGTGCTGTCGACCGCCATGTCCTTCCTCGGCCTCTATCGCGATCCCGTCGTGGCAGAAGTGACGCGTCGCTGCGACTGGCGGATCACCGACATCGTTACGGCCAGGCATCCGACCACGCTCTACCTCGTCGTCCCGCCGTCCGACATCAACCGCACCAAGCCGCTCATCCGCCTGATCCTCAATCAGGTCGGTCGCCGCCTGACCGAGGATCTCCAGGCCAAGGTCGGCCGTCATCGGCTGCTGCTGATGCTCGACGAGTTTCCGGCGCTCGGCCGGCTCGATTTCTTCGAGTCCGCGCTGGCCTTCATGGCGGGCTATGGCCTCAAGAGCTTCCTGATCGCGCAAAGCCTCAATCAGATCGAGAAAGCCTATGGCGCGAACAATTCGATCCTCGACAACTGCCATGTACGGGTGAGCTTCGCGACCAATGACGAGCGCACGGCCAAGCGCGTATCGGACGCGCTCGGCACCGCGACCGAGATGAAGGCGATGCGAAACTATGCTGGGCACCGGCTGTCGCCGTGGCTCGGACATCTGATGGTGTCGCGCTCGGAAACCGCCCGCCAGCTGCTCACCCCCGGCGAGATCATGCAGCTTCCGCCGAGCGATGAGATCGTCATGGTCGCCGGTACGCCGCCGATCCGGGCGAAGAAGGCCCGCTACTACGAGGACGCGCGTTTCAAGGAACGCATCCTGCCGCCGCCAGCGCTGGTCGTCCTGAAACAGGGGCGTCCCGACGATTGGACCGCACTGCCGCTCCCACTTCGACCTGAGACGGCCGGGCCGGGATCGGCGGCGGAAGCCAGCGATGAAGATCCGACCGATTCCGAACATCGTCAGCAACCCGAACTCAATCGCGTGGAGCCTGTTGAGAAGAAGGCTCGGAGCGAGAACGAGTTCGAGATCGGCCTTGCCGACGAGGCCGAGGATGACGCGGTCCACAACAGCCGGATGAACCGGCTGATGCAGGGCGTTGCCCGTCAGGTCTCGCTCGATCCGGGCGATGGCATGGAGCTGTGAGGCGGCCATGCCGAAGTCACCCAAAAAGCAGCGCCTGTCCGTCTATCTCGACCCGGCGGTGATGCGCCGCCTCGCCGAACATGCCGCGCGTCGCGATCATTCCCGATCGCTGATCGCCGAAGCGGCCATCGAATCCTTCCTGTCGCCCGATGCCGCCGAGCGGCAGGAAGCCGCCACCACCAAGCGCCTGGACCAGCTCGATCGCCGCATGACACGGCTGGAACGCGATGTCGGCATTTCGGTCGAGATGCTGGCCGTGTTCGTGCGCTTCTGGGTCGCCACCACGCCGGCGCTGCCGGAACCCGCCGCGCAAGCCGCCCGCGCCAAGGCCGGCGAACGCTATGACCAATTCGTCGTCGCGCTTGGCCGACGATTGGCGAAAGGACCGAAGCTTAGGCAGGAAATCTCGGAAGACAGCAACGACTCGATGGGTGAAGAAGGTCGCGCGCGCAGCGAATAGTCACAAACCGTCATCCCACAAGATGAGGCTCCCACCGCCATTCTCCTGTATTTGCACGCCACACTACTACGCTCTCAATTCTCTGTTGAATCGGCCTGATTTGCGGCTCTTTTAATCATCCCCGTCAGGGGGCCGTCTGATGTCTCCCCGGCATGAACGGGGATCGAATGGCCGGTTCACATCACAATCCAGAGGGCTTGGCGCGCGGCGCACGGATGCTGCGCACAGCGCTCGGCGCCGCCATCGCCCGGTTTCTGGAAGACGCCTCCGTCATCGAGGTCATGCTGAACCCGGACGGGCGCATCTGGATCGACCGGCTCTCCGAAGGGCTGGTCGATACAGGCGAGACGCTGTCCGCCGCCGATGGCGAACGCATCGTGCGTCTGGTCGCTCATCATGTCGGCGCCGAGGTCCATGCGGGTAGTCCGCGCGTCTCGGCCGAGCTGCCCGAAACGGGCGAGCGGTTCGAGGGTCTGCTGCCGCCGGTCGTTGCCGCGCCGGCCTTCGCCATCCGCAAACCTGCCGTCGCCGTCTTTACGCTCGACGACTATGTCAACGCGGGGATCATGTCAGCGCGACAGGCCGAGGCGCTACGCCAAGGCATCGTTGCCCGGGCCAACATCCTCGTCGCCGGTGGCACCTCGACCGGCAAGACCACCCTCACCAATGCGCTGCTCGCGGAAGTCGCGAAGACGTCCGATCGCGTCGTCATCATCGAAGACACCCGCGAGCTGCAATGCGCGGCGCCCAATCTCGTCGCCATGCGGACCCAGGACGGTGTGGCGTCGTTGTCGGATCTCGTCCGCTCTTCACTACGCCTGCGCCCCGACCGCATCCCGATTGGTGAGGTCCGCGGCGCCGAGGCCCTCGACCTCCTGAAAGCGTGGGGGACTGGCCACCCAGGCGGCGTCGGCACGATCCACGCTGGCAGCGCCATCGGCGCGCTGCGGCGCATGGAACAGCTCATCCAGGAAGCCGTCGTTACCGTCCCGCGCGCCCTGATCGCCGAGACGATCGACCTCGTGGCCGTCCTTTCTGGCCGCGGTTCCGCGCGCCGCCTCTCCGAACTCACGCGCGTCGAAGGCCTCGGCCCGGACGGTGACTACCGCGTCGCGCCCGCCGTCTGCGCCTGGGCTTCCGAGGACGACGGCGCAGCCTCTCTCAGCCCAAGCCTCGAAGGAGAAACCCCGTGATCCAACGCCTGCACCAAGCCCGCTATCGCGTCGTCATGACCCTGTCCGTGGCCGCGCTTTCCGTGGTGATGGCCGCGCCCGCCCACGCCTCCGGCTCGTCGATGCCGTGGGAGGCGCCGCTGCAATCCATCCTTCAGTCGATCGAAGGTCCGGTCGCCAAGATTGTCGCCGTCATCATCATTATCACCACCGGCCTGACGCTGGCCTTCGGCGACACGTCGGGCGGCTTCCGCCGGCTGATCCAGATCGTGTTCGGTCTGTCGATCGCCTTTGCCGCCTCGAGCTTCTTCCTCTCCTTCTTCTCGTTCGGCGGCGGGGCGCTGGTCTGATGGCGGACGCGGCCGACGACGTGCCGGGCTTCACCGTGCCGGTCCATCGCGCGCTGACCGAGCCGATCCTGCTCGGCGGCGCACCGCGCGCCATCGCGATCATGAACGGAACACTCGCCGGCGCGGTCGGCCTCGGTCTGCGGCTCTGGCTGGTCGGTCTTGCGATCTGGGCCATCGGCCACTTCGCGGCGGTGTGGGCGGCCAAGCGCGATCCGCTCTTCGTCGATGTCGGCCGCCGCCATCTGCGCGTCCCCGCGCACCTCACGGTCTGACGAGGGCGCGCCGATGATGAACCTCGCCGAATATCGCAACCGTAACAGCCGGCTCGCCGACTTCCTGCCCTGGGTGGCGCTGGTCGGCTCAGGTCTCGTGCTCAACAAGGACGGCAGCTTCCAGCGCACGGCGCGCTTTCGCGGTCCCGACCTGGATTCCGCAGTCGCGGCCGAGCTGGTCGCGGTCGCCGGCCGGCTCAACAACGCCTTCCGTCGTCTTGGCTCGGGCTGGGCGATCTTCGTGGAAGCGCAGCGCCATCCCTCGAACCACTATCCCGACAGCCATTTTCCTGATGCAGCGTCGGCGTTGGTCGACGCCGAGCGCAAGGCCGGTTTCGAGGAAGCCGGAGCGCATTTCGAGTCCAGCTACTTCCTCACCTTCACCTATCTGCCGCCGGCCGAGGATGCCGCCCGTGCAGAAAGCTGGCTCTATGAGGGCCGTGAACAGAGGGGCCTCGATCCGCACGAGGCGCTGGGTGGCTTCACCGACCGCACCGACCGGCTTCTGCGCCTCATCGAAGCCTTCATGCCGGAATGCCGCTGGCTCGATGACGGCGAAACGCTGACCTACCTGCATGGATGCGTTTCGACGCACCGGCATCGCGTCCGCGTCCCCGAAACGCCGATGTATCTCGACGCGCTGCTCGCCGATCAGCCGCTCACCGGCGGGTTGGAGCCGCGCCTTGGGCAGGCACATCTGCGCGTTCTCACCGTCACCGGATTCCCGACCGCGACGACACCGGGCCTGCTCGACGAGCTGAACCGGCTGGCTTTCCCCTATCGGTGGAGCACGCGCGCGGTCCTGCTCGACAAGACCGACGCGACGAAGCTGCTGACCAAGATCCGGCGCCAATGGTTCGCCAAGCGCAA
>CAZVTK010000151.1:1181-11191 GCA_964629765.1 uncultured Mesorhizobium sp. | reverse complement strand
ACCGGCCGGCTGACGCCGATGGCGGCGCAGGAGGCGATGACCAGGTTGCATTCGGTCTGGCCGTAGAATTCGTTGATCTTCAGGCCGAGCTCGGCCTCGCCCCACTCGAAGGTCTCGCGGCCGAGCGATTCGCCGCCGGAGCCGACGCTGCGCAGCTTCAGGCCGAAGCGCCGGCGGATGCCGGTCACGGAGCGCAGCATCCTGAGCGCCGTCGGCGGGATGAAGGCGTTGCGTACGCCGCGGCGCGCGGCCAGCGCCAGCGCCGCCTCGGGGTCGAATTTCTCCGCCGCGCTCGCCACCACCGGCACGCCGAGCAGCAGGCCGGGCAGCAATATGTTGAGCAGGCCGCCGGCCCAGGCCCAGTCGGCCGGCGTCCACATCAGGTCGCCGGGCTGCGGCAGGAACTCGTGCGGCATCTGCACGCCGGGGATATGGCCGATCAGCACGCGGTGCCCGTGCAGCGCGCCCTTGGGCGGGCCGGTGGTGCCGGAGGTGAAGATCATCAGCGCCGGGTCGTCGGCCAGCGTGCCGGCCGGCGCGAAGTCGGGGTCCGGCCGGGCGCACAGCGCGGCGAAATCGAGCGCCCCGGCCGCCGGGCCTTCGGTCGAGACCAGCAGCTCGAGCCCGGGCAGCCGCCCGGCGATCGTCCTCACCTTGGCGAGGCCGGCCGCGTTGGCGACGACCGCGCGCACGCCGGCGGCGTGCAGCCGGTATTCCAGCGCCTCCGTGCCGAACAGCAGGGCCAGCGGCACGGCGATCGCGCCGGCCTTGTAGATCGCCGCATGGGCGACGGCGACGGCAAAGCCCTGCGGCAGCAGCAGCGCCACGCGGTCGCCGCGCCGCACGCCGTGCCTGGCCAGCGCGGCGGCGAGCGCCGAGGAGCGCATTGCCAGCTCGCCGTAGGTCATGGTTTCGGGCGGAGCCTCGCCGCGATCGGCGATCAGGGCGACGCGGTCCGGCTCGCGCGCGGCCCAGACGTCGGACACGGCCACGCCGATGTTGAATCGCTCCGGCACCCGCCAGCGGAAATCGCGGCGAAGCGCCTCGTAGCTGTCACGCCGTTCGAGCAGCAAGGGTCGTTGCGCCTCCCGCAGTTCCGCCGCCGCGCGCAAGCAAGGGATGGTGCCCCATGCCGGGATCGAACCAGCACTCCTTGCGGAACTCGATTTTGAGTCGAGCGCGTCTACCAATTCCGCCAATGGGGCCTGCCCGGCGCAGCCGCCGGACGCGCGCGACTATAGGGACGCGCGGGGCCGCGTCAACTCGCCCGTGGCCGCTCGCGATCTCGTGGCTTGACCCCGGCCGCGCGCGGGCGTCTTACGCATCGAGAATCCGGCGCCGCAATTCGGCCGCAGCGCCGTCGCTGGAGTTTCAAGCATGATCCTGACCGCACCGACCGGACGTTCACAGCTTCTTGCGGCGCTTGCCGTCACGCTCGGCATGGCGGTCACGGTCGGGACCGCGCTCGGCTTCCAGCACATCGGCGGCTATATTCCCTGCAAGCTCTGCCTCGGCCAGCGGACGCCCTATTATGTCGGCATCCCGCTGATGGCGCTCGGCACGCTGTCGGCGGCGCTGAAAGGGCCGGCCATCCTCACGCGCGGGCTGCTCGCCGCGGGCGGGCTGCTGATGCTCTACGGGGCCTGGCTCGGCGGCTTCCATTCCGGCGTCGAATGGGGCTGGTGGGAGGGCCCGTCGGACTGCGGCGCCGTCACCCCGCCGCCCAGCGGCGGCACGGGCGGCGTTCTCGACCAGATCAACAATGTCGTGCCGCCCTCCTGCACGGATGCGGCGGGGCGCTTCCTCGGCCTGTCCTTCGCAGGCTGGAACGTGGTCGCCAGCCTGGCGCTCGCGGCAATAGCCTTCTTCGGCGCATTCCGCCGGGCACGCTGAGGGCGCCGCCGTCAGGCTCGGCCCTCCATGCCCGGGTTTCGACCCGAAACGCTAAAAAAACCAACCCGTCTTCAGGCGACCATATGCGCCCGAAGCCGGCGGCATGAAGCGCGGAAGCGATCGGCAGACCGCGCCGCGCTCCGGTCGCGCGCGTCAGTGACGCGTCGGCTCGATCCTCAGCTTCTCCATCTCGTCCTTAATGGCCAGCTTGCGTCTCTTCAGCGTCACGATTTCGAGGGTATCCGTGGACGGATGCGCCATGGCCTGGTCGAGCTCGCGCTCGATTTCGCCGTGCTTGCGCTGAAGTTCCGCAAGGTGGGATGCAAGAGACATGCGTCAACTCCCTTCCTGTTTCCTCGTTCGAGCCACCAGGAGGCGTTTCCCGCCGCGGGTCGCCTCCATGACGACCGGATGACAGTGTGCCACCACAAAGCCGGCTTGTCGATTTCATTGCGGTAGCATTTCGTGGATGGTTGAAATGTGGTAATCCTGCGCCTGCCGGCGAGGCGATCGCCGGCTCCTTGGCCCTGTCTCCCCCCGGCCCTACCGAGAGAAGAAGACCGTCGATCGTGATTTCCGACCAGGAACAGGCCGATACCCGCCTGGAATTCGCCCGCCTCAAGCAGGAACACACGGATTTCGATACGGCGATCAATGCCATGATCGCCACCGGCTGCGATCCGCTCGCCATCCAGCGCATGAAGAAGAAGAAGCTGGCGCTGAAGGACAGGATCGCGCAGATCGAGGACCGCATCGTCCCCGACATCATCGCCTGACGCGCCATGACAGGCTCCGGCCCGCTCGCTTGTGAGCGCGGGCGATTCGCGTTAAGCGGCCGGCAAATCCCGCAATCAGGACCGGCCGATGACCGCCGCACCCGTCGCCATCATCATGGGCAGCCAGTCCGACTGGGCGACCATGCGCCATGCCGCCGAGACGCTGGACGCGCTGGGCGTCGCCCATGAGGACCTGATCGTGTCGGCGCACCGCACGCCGGAGCGGCTGTACGACTTCGCCCGGAGCGCGCGGGACAAGGGTCACAAGGTGGTGATCGCGGGCGCTGGCGGCGCGGCGCACCTGCCGGGCATGACCGCCGCGCTGACGCCGCTGCCGGTGTTCGGCGTGCCGGTCGAATCGAAAACCCTTTCGGGACAGGATTCGCTGCTTTCCATCGTCCAGATGCCGGGCGGCATTCCGGTCGGCACGCTCGCCATCGGCAGGCCGGGCGCCATCAACGCCGCGCTGCTCGCCGCAGCGGTGCTCGCCTTGTCGGACGCCGCGCTGGCGGCGCGGCTGGACGACTGGCGCGCGCGGCAGACGGCTTCCGTCGCCGAAACGCCGTCGGGCGACGCGTGAGCGGCGGCGTCGCACCGCTGCCGCCCGGCGCGGCCATCGGCATCGACGGCGGCGGCCAGCTCGGCCGTATGCTCGCCATGGCCGCCGCGCGGCTTTCCTATCGCACCGTGATCCTCGAGCCGCAGCCGGACTGTCCCGCCGCTCAGGTCGCCAACCGCCAGATCGTCGCGGCCTATGACGACCCGGCCGCGCTGGCCGCGCTGGCGGCGGAATGCGCGGTCGTCACCTACGAGTTCGAGAACGTGCCCGTGGCAGCGGCGGAGAGCCTCGCGGCGCAGGTGCCGGTGTTCCCGCCGGCGCGCGCGCTGGAGGCGAGCCAGGACCGGCTGGTCGAGAAGAATTTCCTCAATGCGATCGGCCTGCCCACCGCGCCCTTCGTCGCCGTGGACGGCGACGGCGACCTTGCGGCCGGGCTGGCGCGCCTCGGCGGCACGGGCATCCTGAAGACGCGCCGCATGGGCTATGACGGCAAGGGCCAGCGCCTGTTCCGCGACGCCGGCGAGGGCGACGCGCGCGGGGTCTTCGAGGCCATGGGCGGGGTGCCGCTGATCCTCGAAGGTTTCGTCCGCTTCGAGCGGGAGATCTCGATCATTGCCGCGCGCGACCGTGCCGGCCATTGCGTCTCCTACGACCCGGCCGAGAACGTGCACGAGAACGGCATATTGCGCCGCTCGACCGTGCCGGCGCGCTGCGCGCCCGCCACTGCCGCCGCCGCGCGGGATTTTGCGACAACGATCCTCGAACGGCTCGACTATGTCGGCGTGCTCGGGGTCGAGTTCTTCGATGCGGCGGAGGGACTGGTGGTCAACGAGATCGCGCCGCGCGTCCACAATTCCGGCCACTGGACGGAGGCGGCCTGCGCCGTCTCGCAGTTCGAGCAGCACATCCGCGCCGTCGCCGGCCTGCCGCTTGCGGCGACCCGGCGGCACTCGGACTGCGTGATGGAGAACCTGATCGGCGACGAGATCGCGCGCGCCCCGGCGCTCGCCGCCGAGCCGGATCTCGTGCTGCATCTCTACGGCAAGGAAGAGGCGCGCCCGGGCCGCAAGATGGGCCATTTCACGCGGCTGGTCACCGAGCTGGAGACGCCACCGCGCGGTTGACAGCGCCGCCGCCGATCGTCTAAGAGCCCGCATCCTTTTCGAGCGCGCCCTCGCGGCGCGCTTGGCGTGTCCGGCTCCGCCGGTCCCAAAGACGGATGAGAACAATGAAGATCAAGAACTCGCTCAAGGCGCTCAAGGGCCGTCATCGCGACAACCGCATGGTTCGCCGCAAGGGCCGCGTCTACATCATCAACAAGTCGGCGCCGCGCTACAAGGCGCGCCAGGGCTGATCGCGCTCACGCGAATTTCAGTTTGCCGGGCTTCGCGGCGGGACTAGACTTTCCCGCATGCGGAGCCTTTCGGCGTTTCTGATCCTGTTGCCCCTCGCGGGCGTAGCCTTCCATCCGGCCTTTGCCCAAAGCCCCGGCACCAAGGGTCCGGGCGTTGCGCCCGTGGCGCTCGCCCCCACCGACGCGCAGCCTCTGACCGGCAAGGCGCGTCTCGACAAGCTGTTTTCCGACCTGAAGCGCGAGCGCAATGCGCGCGCCGCCCAGCGCATCGCCGATTCCATCCGCGAGGAATGGGGCAAGTCGGGCAGCGCCTCGGTGGATCTGCTCATGCAGTGGGCCGGCAAGGCCATCACCGACAAGAAATACGACGCCGCGCTCGATTTCCTCGACCAGGTGACCATGCTGGAGCCGGATTTCGCCGAGGGCTGGAACCGGCGCGCCACCGTCCATTACATGATGGACAGCTATTCCAAGTCGATGGCGGACATCGAGCGGACGCTGCGGCTGGAGCCGCGCCATTTCGGCGCGCTGTCGGGCATGGCCGAGATCTTCAAGGCATATCAGCGCAAGCAGGCCGCGCTCGACGCCTACAACCGCGTGCTCGCCGTCTATCCGATGCTGCGCAACGCGCAGGAGGAAGTGGCCAAGCTCGCCGACGAGCTTGCCGGCGAGGGTATCTGACGCAACTGCAACAATCGCCGATGCGGGGGCCGATGGCGGTGCCCGCAGCCTTCCGCCATGCTCCGCCCGCCCTTGCATGAGCGGCTGCGAGCGCGCAGAACGCCAGCCGGATGCGCGGCGCGGCAGCGGCAGACGGGAGCGGAAGAATGAGGAAGATCGGCATCGTCGGCGTCGGCCTGATGGGGCACGGCATCGCGTCCAACATCCGCAAGAAGGGTTTTGCGCTGACCTTCCTCGACCATCCCGGCAACCAGCCGGTGGACGATTTGCTGGCGGCCGGCGCGCGGTCGGTGAACGCGCCGCGCGATCTCGCCGCGGCCAGCGACGTGGTGATCCTGTGCGTCACCGGGGCGCCGCAGGTGGAGGCCGTCCTCACCGCGCCGGATGGCATCATCGCCGGCATGCGGCCGGGCACCGTGATCATCGACTGCTCCACCTCGCTGCCGGCCACCTCGCAGCGCATGGCGGCGGCGGTGGAGGCGGCGGGCGGCCGCTTCCTCGACGCGCCGATGACGCGCACGCCCAAGGAGGCGGCTGAAGGGCGGCTCAACCTCATCGTCGGCGGCGACGCGGCGCTGTTTGCCGGGCAGCTCGACCTGCTGAGGAGCTTTGCCGAGAACGTCACCCATGCCGGCGGCGTCGGCGCCGGCCACGCGCTCAAGCTGCTCCACAATTTCGTGTCGCTGGGTTTTTCGGCCGTGCTGGTCGAGGCGGCCGCGGCCGCGGCCAAGGCCGGCATCGACCCGAAGGTGTTCCAGGGCGCGCTCGCCGCGGGCGGCGGCGGGGGCGTCGTGCTCGACCGGCTGTCGCCCTACATCCTCGGCAAGGAGATCGGCGCTTTCCGCTTCACCGTGTCGAACGCGGCCAAGGACATCGCCTATTACGCCACCATGGCGCAGCAGCAGGGCAGCCCGGCGCTGGTCGCCGATGCCGTGCGCGACGCTTACAAGGCGCAGGTGGATGCGGGAGAGGGAGGCCGCTTCGTGCCGGAGATGATCGATCTGCTGTAGTCAGCTTCGGGCGGCTTCGGCCCATTCCGCGCTCTGCATCTCGTAGAGGCGCGAGGCCGTGCGCGCGAACTCGAACGCCTCGGTGACGCCCGGCCGCCCGGCATAGAGCGCGTCCGGCGGCGCCTCGGCGCTCAGCAGCAGGCGCATGTGGCGGTCGTACAGCGTGTCGATCAGCAGGATGAAGCGCTTGGCGGGGTTGCGCCGCGTCTGGTCCATCACCGGCACGCGGTCGAGCACGATCGTGTCGTAGCGCTCGGCGATGGCGAGGTAGTCGCGCGCGCCGAGCGGCGCATCGCACAAATCGGCGAAGCTGAAGCGCGCGGCGCGGCCGGCGGCCAGCGGCACGGCGATGCTGCGGCCCTTGAGCTCGATCTCGGCGGGCGCGGCCTCCTTGCCCCGGCTCAGCGCCGCCCATGCCTCGTCCATGCGCGCGTCGGCCTCGGCGCCGAGAGGCGTGACGTAGACCGGCAGCCGGTCGAGCTGGCGCATGCGGTAATCCGTCTCGCTGTCGAGGTCGATGACGCGCGCATGCGCCTTCAGGATGGCGATGAAGGGCGTGAACAGGCCGCGGTTCAGCCCGTCGCGATAGAGGTCGTCGGGGGCGACGTTGGATGTCGCCACCAGCACCACGCCATGCGCGAACAGAGCGGAGAACAGCCGCGACAGGATCATCGCGTCGGCGATGTCGGTCACCGTGAACTCGTCGAAGCACAGCACGCGGGTTTCCTCGGCGATCGCCCGCGCCACCGGCGGCACCGGGTCCGTTTCCTTCGTGCGCCCCGCCTTCAACGCCTCGCGGTGGCGCTGCACGCGGTCGTGCACGTCGGCCATGAAGCGGTGAAAGTGGACGCGCAGCTTGCGCTTCTGCGGCACCAGGTCGAAGAACATGTCCATCAGCATGGTCTTGCCGCGCCCGACCGAGCCGTGGATGTAGAGCCCGCGCACGGGCTCGGCCTTCGCCTTGCGGGCGAACAGCCAGCCGAGCGCGCTGCCCTTGGCGGCCATGCGCTTCTGCGTGAGCGCGTCCAGCAGCGTGTCGAGCGCGCGCGCCACCTCGCGCTGGGCGGGGTCGGCCAGCAGCGCCCCCGCCGCGACGAGGTCGTCATAGCGCTGGATCAGCGCAGGATGGTCGGTCAGGCCGTCGGCGATCTTCACATGCCCCGTCCGAAAATCCCGAGATGGAAATGCCGCAACGAAAATGCCGCCCGAAGGGGCGGCATCCGGTCGGGGCAAGCCGTTAGCGCGATTCCGCCGCCGCGCAAAGGTGGCGGCGGGCCCGGATCGCTTTATGGTGGGGGCGTCAGCGCGACAGCGAAACCGGCTGGCCGGAGGCCGTCTGGCCGTCGAAGCGGGCATTGCCCGACGAATAGAGCCGCGCCAGCACCGAGCCGTTCTGGTCGTAGAGGGCGAGCTGCGAGCCCTCGACGTTCCACGACTTTACGCCGTCGAGCGGGGCCGGGCAGCGCAGCGGACCGGCGCGGTAGCCGGCGCCGAACTTGGTCTGCGGCGTCGCGACGCGGCAGCCCTGGCCGGAAACGGTGGCGTTCCACACGCCGGCGACGGAGCCGGGGGTGATGGCGGGTCCCCCCGCCGGGGCTGCGGCGGTCCGCACCGGCGCGGCCGCGGTCGCCCCCGTGGGCGCCGAAGGGAAGGCCGTCGGGTCGGCGGGAGCCGCGCCGGCGCCTGCGGGCGGCGGGAGCTGCCCGGCCGAGGCTACCTGACCGGCCGGCGCCGGCTCGAGCGGCTGGGCGATCGCCGTGCTCGGCCCGCGCGTGTTGATGCTGGACATGCGGGCGCTGTTGCAGCCCGCCAGTGTAAGTGCGGCCAGCGCCGCTACCGCCACACCCGCCCGAGATAGTTTCATACCGTCCTCCGCCGGAGCCCCATCAGCCCCGATGTCCGCCACCGTTTGCCGCCAAAGATGGCGATCTTTGGGTGAACAATAACAGCCGAATACGGTTAATGCGAGGTTTCGAGCATGTCCGGCCGGGTTTTGCTTTCCGGGGGGCCGTTCGACGGGCAATAGCGACGCCCTCCCGGCGTTGTTCTCGCGATCGCGGCTCAGCCGCCGGCCAGCGCCTTCTCGATCTCGGGAAGCAACTGCTTGCGGGCCGTCTCCTCGGTGAACGGTCCGACATGCTTCCACGCGATCTTGCCGTCGCGGCCGACGAGGAAGGTTTCCGGCACGCCGTAGACGCCCCAGTCGATGGCCGCGCGGCCGCTCTGGTCGACGCCGATGGCCGTGTAGGGATTGCCGAGCTCGCCGAGGAAACGGCGGGCGTTCTCCGGCCTGTCCTTATAGTTCAGCCCGACGATCTCCACGCCCGCCCGCTGCGACACGGCCATCAGGATCGGATGCTCCTGCCGGCAGGGCGCGCACCACGACGCCCACACGTTGACCAGCGTCACCTTGCCGGCGAGCGCGCCGCTCTCGAAGCCCGGCAGGTCCATGCCCTCCAGCGGCGGCAGGCTGGTGGCGGGCGCCTCCGCCCCGATCAGCGCCGAGGGGATCGTCGCCGCGTCGCGTCCCGACAGGAGCTGGAACAGGAACACGGCCGCCAGCGCGGCGAACACGGCAAGCGGCAGCGCCGCGACCCAGCGGCGGCTCGGGGCAGGGGTGTGTGGGTCCGTCTCGGCGATCATCGGGCCGAGCGGCGCCGGATGCCGCGCTTTTCGAGGTCGGCAAGCTCGCGGCGGCGGGCCGCCTGGTCGAGCAGGATCCAGCCGACGACCGCGGCGATCACCACCGCGGTGATGCCGTAGGCGGCGCCGACATACATGGCGTGCGTCATGCCGCGCCTCCTTCGGCGCCGCGCGCGGCCATGCGGCGCATGGCGATGACGCGCCGGCGGTAGATTTCCGTGCGGATCGCCATGAGGTGCAGCGTGAAGAACAGCAGGGTGAAGCCGGCCGCGCAGGTCAGCAGCGGCGTGAGCAGGCTCGCATGGATCGTCGGCCCGTCCATGCGGAACACCGAGGCCGGCTGGTGCAGCGTGTTCCACCAGTCGACCGAGAATTTTATCACCGGCAGATTGACCACCCCCACCAAAGTGAGGATCGCCGCCGCGCGCGCCGAGCGCGACGGGTCGTCCAGAGCGCGGGTGAGAGCAATCACGCCGAGATACATGATGAACAGCACGAAGACGGAGGTCAGCCGCGCGTCCCACACCCACCACGTGCCCCACATGGGCTTGCCCCAGATGGAGCCGGTGGCGAGCGCCAGCGCGGTGAAGGCCGCGCCCAGCGGCGCCGCCGCCTTCAGCGACACGTCGGCGAGCGGGTGCCGCCACACCAGCGTGCCGAGCGCGGCGAGCGCCATCACGCCGTAGCACATCATCGACAGCCAGGCGAACGGCACATGGATGTACATGATGCGCACCGTGCTGCCCTGCTGGTAGTCCTCCGGCGCGGAGAAGCCGAGCCAGAGGCCGGCGGCGATCACGATCGCGGAAAGGCCCGCCAGCCACGGCACGACGCGGTCGGCGAAGGCGACGAAGCGCGAGGGGTTCGCCAACCCGTTCCAGAAGCCGATGCCTGCGGTCGTGTCGCTCATGGCCCTGAAATAGACCGGGCGATCATGGCGTGCAATTGACCGCGATCAAAGGAGCGTGAGGGAGTTTGTCGCGGCGGGCGCGGCGTGGTCCCTCCCCCTTGAGGGGAGGGTGCCGAGCGAAGCGAGGCGCCCGTCCGCGCCATACTGGTACTGCCTCACGCGGAACCTCACAGGGGAGAAGCCC
>CAZVTK010000151.1:0-1171 GCA_964629765.1 uncultured Mesorhizobium sp. | reverse complement strand
ATCAACGGTGGGGGTGGGTGTTGGTCGCGGGGGGCGGGGCGTGGCCCCCCCCCCTGGCGGGGTGGGTGCCGAGCGAAGCGTGGGGGGTGGGGTAACCTCCGCCTCCTCGATGTTCCGAAAAGCAAGGCCGAGTACGGCCGCACTTACCCCACCCGGCTCGCTGCGCGAGCCACCCTCCCCGCAAGGGGGAGGGAAGGCGCCCCGCCTACCGCCATCCCAGCGCGGGCGCGACGTGCTTCAGGATGCTCTCGATCACATGCGCGTTGTAGTCGACGCCGAGCTGGTTCGGCACGGTGAGCAGCAGCGTGTCGGCCTCGGCGATCGCCTCGTCCTGCCGCAGCTCCTCTATGAGCACGTCCGGCTCGGCCGCGTAGTGCCGGCCGAAGACGGCGCGCGTGTCGGCCTCGATGTAGCCGAAATGGTCGCCGGTCTGGCGCTCGTGGCCGAAATACATGCGGTCCTTGTCGTTCATCAGCGCGAAGATGGAGCGGCTGACCGAGACGCGCGGCGCGCGCGCATGGCCGGCCTCCTTCCACGCCGCCCGGTAGGCGCGGATCTGCTTCGCCTGCTGGACATGGAACGGCTCGCCCGTCTCGTCGAACTTCAACGTCGAGCTCTGCAGGTTCATGCCGAGCTTCGCCGCCCAGATCGCCGTCGCGTCGGTGGCCGAGCCCCACCAGATGCGCTCCTTCAGTCCTTGCGAATACGGCTCCAGCCGGAGCAGGCCGGGCGGGTTGGGGAACATCGGGCGCGGGCTGGGCTCGGCGAAGCCCTTGCCCTCCAGCACCTTGAGGAACACCTCGGTGTGCTGGCGCGCCATGTCGGCGTCGCTCTCGCCCTCCTGCGGGCCGTAGCCGAAATAGCGCCAGCCGTCGATGACCTGCTCGGGCGAGCCGCGCGAGATGCCGAGTTGCAGCCGCCCGCCGGAGATCAGGTCCGCCGCGCCGGCGTCCTCCACCATGTAGAGCGGGTTCTCGTAGCGCATGTCGATGACGGCGGTGCCGAGCTCGATGCGCTTTGTGTGCGCGCCGCAGGCTGCGAGCAGCGGAAACGGCGAGCCGAGCTGGCGGGCGAAATGATGCACCCGGAAATAGGCCCCGTCGGCGCCGAGCTCTTCCGCCGCGACGGCAAGCTCGATGGATTGCAGCAGCGCGTCTGCGGCGGTGCGGGT
>CAZVTK010000150.1:0-11206 GCA_964629765.1 uncultured Mesorhizobium sp. | reverse complement strand
CTCGTTGCGCCGACTCGCCGACGGGTTCGCCTGCATCGTCGCCGACAGCTTCGGCGGCTTCTCGCCCGTCGCCTGCGCGACCATGAAGGACATGGCGTTCACAGCCACGTTCCCCACTCCCCATCGTTGCCCGCCTTCATCTGCGCCCAGGTGTCCTGCCTCAACCGCTCGGCAAGCAACTCCCCGCGCTTCTTCGCCACGCCTGCCAACTGCTCGCGCACCGCTTCCGCTCCTTGCTCCCGATACCGGCGGATCATGTTGCGCACCTCGCACCGATGGCGCTCGCGCTCCCATTCGTCCGGGGATTCGTCGGCATGGGTCAACGCAGCAGCTCCTGCGGCCGGCGGCTGCGGTCCGCGCAGTATTGCAACGCGGCCTTGTGGAACCACAGCGCGATCTTTCCTTCCCAGTCCCCGTTGCGCTGCTTCTCGCAGGCCACCAGCACATCCGCAGCGTTCAGCGCTTCCTCGTCGCGAGCGTTCAGGATCTCGCCGCGCATGTGCCGTTCCTCGATCGCTTCCTTGGCCTTGTTGCGCCAGACCATGAACACGTTATCCACCTGGTCGGTGATCGAGCCCGAACCCTTGGCGTCGAACTTTGTCGGCACCTTGTTCTGGTCCTCGGGTTTTCGAACGTGATGCACCAGGTGGATGTGCAGGCCGGTGTCGCGGGCAATGGCGGTCAGCTCGTCGACGAACTCCTTCTGCCCGTTCATGTCGTCCTCGCCTCGGACGCACTTCATGAGCGAGTCGACAACGACATGGCCACACTTCAGCCGCTCGGCGGCATACCCGCAGACCCGGTACACCATGTCCGCCCGGACCGTGCCTTGCTGGTCGTAGAACCACAGCTTGTTCTCGAGCCAGTCGCACATCCGGTCGACCGCTTCCTCGGTCGGCCTCTGGCCCATCGAGGTCTGCCGCGCCATGCGCTCGAGCTGCTTGACCGGCTTCATTTCGAACGAGGCAATCGATACCCGCTCGCCCTGCCCCATGAGCCCGAGCGCCACATGCGAGAGCAGCATCGACTTGCCCGAGCCGTTCGTCCCCGCCCACAGCGAAACCTCGCCAGGGCGGAACTGGACGACCTCGGCGGTCTTCTGCCAGGGCATGGTCGGCATGGCCTCGGCAGGGGTGAACAGCGCCCGCTTGACCGCCTGCCGATAGCTCGATGCCGGGACCACCTGCGCCGGCATTTCGTTCTCGCGCATGTAGGCGGCGAAGTCGCTGCCGTACAGCAGCGCGTCGGGCACCTCGGTCACATGTCCCATTGCTTCATCCCCTCCTTGTCGTAGCGCACCACCGAATCCGGGGCGCAGATCGCCGCCAGCGCCGGCTCGAAGTCCATCAGCCGCTCGAACAGCGGCATGCCATCGGCGTAGCTCGGCGCATGGATGAACACCCGCAGGCCGTGGCAGCAGCGCAGATCGGCGCCGGCCATTTCCTCGGTCTTCACGCCGATGGCGAAATGCCACGAGCCGTCCCGTTCGTGCATGTCGGCACGGCCGTCGATCAGCAGGTCCACGTTGCCGATGGCCACGCCCCGCAGCCGGGCCTGGATCAGGTCTTCATGGCCGGTCATAGGGCGCCTGCCATGTGGTCGTCGCAAGGCGCTCGTGGCGCGATTTCGTCCTCCCAGCCCTTGGCGTTCAGCCAAGTCGCCGGGTACGGCACGTACTGCCCACCGTCCTTGCGCCAGTCGTCCGAAGTCTTGGCCCGCTCGATGCTGGCGACCATCGCCTGCAGGAGCTGCTCGTCCGGGTTGATCTTGGCGAAGGCTTTCTCGGCATGCCCTCGGCTCTTGCGCTTCGGGTAGGCGGCCCAGAACTGCTCGAAGCTTTCGCTCGTCTTGGCCCGTTCCGGCTGCCGCGCATCGCCAGATGCGCAAGTAGGTTTACTTCTTCTCTTCTCTTCTCTAGGTAACGCTCCGGTAACGCGAGCCGCGTTACCCATGCGCTCACCCGCTTCATTCAGGGGCCATGCCAGCCCGCACTCATCGGGCGTGCGGTCGGATTTGAACCGGTTGCACGAGCTACAGGCACACACCAGGTTCGCCAGGTCATCCGTCCCGCCTCGTGCCACCGGGATCACATGATCGAGGCATAGAAGCGCATCCTGAGCCGTTTCCGGCGGCGCGTACTCCCCTTCCTGCCGGCCGCAGTAGACGCACTTCGCGCCATCTCGTTCGAGGATTGCCTTGCGCAGCGGGCGGGGAAGAACAACTCGCTTGTTGGGCTCACTGGGCGCCGCCTTGTCTCTGTGCTTGGCAACTCGTCGAGCGGTTTCTGCCCGGCTTTTGGCCGTGATCCCGCAGTGCTTTGTGAAGTTCGGCAGGCTGATTCCAGCCTCATTGACCGACAACCACCCCACCGATTCCATCGCTTCGGCAAATCCGGTAACGCCAACAATACGATCGAGTACGGTTTTGGTAACACCTTCCGCGTTACCGTCGGCTGTGTGTTGGTCGAACCAGCGCCAGATGCGAAACAGCTTGCCGACGGCCAGATCCGGGTCGTCCCACCCCATCCTGGCCGTGATCGCCAGCACCTCCGGCTTGTCCGGGGTGGCGGCTTCCATCTTGATCCAGTCGCCTGCCATACCTACGCTTCGCCATCCTTGAGTGCTTCCCGCGCAGCCTCGCGCATCCAGCTGACAACCACATCGACCTGTTCCGGCGTCAGCTGGATGAAGGCGTCTTCGCCACTGCCGTCGTTACTCTCCTGCTGCACGAAGACAAGGCCACCTTTGACGTAAACCTCGACGGCGAACATCACCTTGTGCATCAGACCCCCGCGAACCGTGCAATGGCCCGGATGGCGCGGTCGTACTCGGCCGGCTCAAGGTCCGGGCAATGCCGCACCAAATCGCCATTGAGACGTTCGTACAGCGCGTAATCGGCCCCGCGAGTGCGGTAGGCACTCAGCGCTGCGGCATGGCGCAGGAATGCGTCTAGCGGCTTTTCTGCGACTTGCACATCAGCCCCCGCAGCCAGTACACCGACACGATGCCGGCGAAGAATCCGACGGCGACGCCGCGCAGGAAAAGGTCAAGCTCGGCGGTCACTTCGCCAGCCTGTAGACCGCGTACCGCGACCCGTCGGCGGACCGCAGCAGCTCGGTTTCGATGTCGGTGCCGCGCTTGCGCAGGTCGCGGATTGCCGATGCCAGCCGCGTAATGCGGTATCGGTCGAACGCTTCTATCGCCGTGATGCCGCGCCGACGATACCGGCGCAGGTGCGCAAGTACCGTGTCTATCTGCGTCCTGCTGCAAACACTCATAGCCCAGACTCCCCGGCGCGTATTGCGCTCTCGAAATGCCGGCGGCGATGCCGGCGGTGTTGCTCAGGCGGCGCGAAGCCTCGCGCTGCCCTCAAGTCGTTCCAGACGCTCGACAATCTGTGCTTGTGCTTTGGTCGATTCGATGAAGGCGCGCTGGAGCATGGCCCGCTCGTCCTCCGGTTCGATCGGCGCGGCCTGATACCCCGTGTCGCGGGCGATGTAGTCCATGCCGGCATGGCAGCCGCGCTCGCGGCCCATGCGCAGCAGTAGCAGGACGTGCCCCGGCGAGAACCGCTCGGGGCGATCCTCGTTCAGGCAGGCCAGCAGCAGGCGATGCGCGGCCTCGGGCGTCTTGTCGGTCCAGAGCTTGCAGGCCACGACCTTCGCCCCGCCGCAGGCGTTGATGATCTCTCGCAGGGCGTCCTCGATCGACTCGTGGAACAGGGCTGGCTGCATGGCGTTACAAGAAATTGGTAACGGTTTGGATCGACGCCGACCGGGCAAAAAAAGCATGCTCTCGGCCATGAGCACGACGACACGAAAAGGCGGGGCGCCCGCTCGCCGCTTCATCGACTTGGCCCGCCGACAAGTGGATGGCGATGGGCGCCCCATTGAGGCGCTGATGGCATGCCCGCCCTCCCCCGTGGCAGGATCGAGCTTCCACACACAAGCCCACCACGGGAGGGACGGACATGACGGAAGACGACCAATTGGAATTGATCGCGCTTGTGAACCTGCACGGCTTCTTGATCGAAGTGATGCTGGCGACCGAGTGCGCGAAGAAACCGGACGGGCGGGAGAGCTTGGCCGCAATGCGCGACGCGGTACTGGACCGCATCGAGAACGCCAGCCGGCCGAGGCCGGGGGAGCGACCATATTCCGGGGTCATGGCGGAGATCAACTTGCGCATGAGCATCAACGGTCGCCGGTTGTTTCAGCTTGCGGAGGATCGTCGCGCCGAGCTCGCAGCCCGAACGTCCTGATCTCCGGGCCAGCGCTTCCGAAGGCGCCGTATCGCCGGCAGCGTTCGATCCTGTTCGCGATCTCGCGAGCCATCGCCTCTTGGACGGCCGCTCGCAGCGCTGCCCGCTCCTCCGGCGCCCGCTCCAGCGCCTCCACCCGCGCCTCAAGCGCAGCGATCCGGGCTTCGGTCTCCGGCGCCATCTCAGCCCACCTTCTCGGTGGTGGGGGTGGTGGGGGCGCCCTCGGCGCCGATGAGTTCTGGCCAGATGCGGTGCCAGCGGTCGGGCACAAGCTGCCACCGAGGGATACCGCACGCGGATTCGATCTCGGCACCGAGCTCGATGATCCGTGGCTCGGGAATCCCGCCGTCGCGCCACTCGTGGACGCTGGGGGGCCTGATGCCGAGCATCCGCGCCACGGCGGTCGTTCCGCCGAGCGCGTCGATCACTGCTGCACTGTCAAGTTTCTCGACCATGCAGCATCTTAGGCGCACCTATGTTCGAGTGTCAAGGTACACCTAATGCGATTCGCGTTAGGCTTGCCTAATGACCCCGGCTCTAAAGATCCGCATCGCCAAGGCGCTAGAACATCGGCAACGGATTGCTACGCGCGGCGAAACGGTGAATCAGACGACGCTCGCTGCGGCGGCGAAAGTCAAGCAGGCGTCCGTCAGCAACTGGTTTTCGGGCAAGACTCTTTCCTTGAAGGCCGCGACGGCCGACTTGGCGGCGGCTTATCTCAAGGTCAATCCGGGATATCTTTCCGGGACCAGTGCGATCATGGTCCTGCCGACCGACGGGGCGGCGCCCGACCCAGAGCCGCCCAAGCCGCCGCCGTCTTGGCCCTTTGAAGAACTGACGCCAGAATGCTGGGGCGGTCTGTCGGATGGCAAGCGACGAGAGATAGAGACTTACGCGCTAGGAGTTGTCGTGCGGCGCGATTCTAAGACGCGAGTATCGGCGGAATCATCAGTATCCGCTGGAAGGGGTCAAGCCCGAAACGCAGGTTGAATGGCCCCGCTCCAGTCTACCGACTGGATGATTGGCGGCGGAGAGAGGAATTCACATGACGCGGCGCAATAAGAGCCGCGCGAGGAGGAAGGAATGCGACTCAGGGGTGCGCTTGCTGTATTGATCGCCGGCTTACTTCTGCCCCTTGTCGCCGGCGCCGGTGACTGGAAATTGCGGGTCACTACGGATGCCATGACGGATCAGGAGCGGCGGATGGCCGCAGCGACCAATGCCGACGGCCACAGGCTCAGCGTTTACCGCATCAAGTCCGGTGAAGTCTGGATGAACTTCTCGGTCTCGGATCGAAGCCTCGATCTGATTTCCCCGGACAAACTCATCAGCTACCGAATAGACAAGCGCGAGCCGACCCACCTTCAAGAGCACACGAGGATGGCGCGCCTCGGCATCGTGACGTACGAATGGGAGCCGAAGTGGGTCAACTTCCTGCTCTGGCACGGCAAAGAGAACGAAGGGCGTGGTGAGATCCAGCACCTGATGGACGGCTCGTCCATGTTGGTCCGGTACTACCTTTCGACCGGCGGGTACAAGGATGCGATTTTCTCGCTGGACGGCGCCGGCCCGGTCATCGCGGACGCACTTGGAATCAAGGTAGGCGCCGATGGGGCACTTGAGGAAAACGCCGAAAAATCGCGTGCATTGCTTCGCGCCCACATTGTGGAACGTTGTCAGCCACTAAGCGGGCGGGCGGCGCTGCTATGCCGCACAGATGCCGTTGACTGCAATTCCCTTCACAAGAACGATCCGCCGAGACTAGGGGCGTGTCTGGCGGCAATCCCGCTCTCAAGGTGAACAGGACGGGCGCCATGAAACGTGACCTCAACCTGGTGCGTGAAATCCTCCGGTTCATGGAGGCACAGAACCACGGGCTCGCACCGGACGACGGCTGGAATATTCAGATAGCCGAGTACTCGGACGACCAGATCCGATATCACATCTACCTGATGGGCCAGGCCGGCCTGCTTGAGACCGTGACCAACACTGCTATTGGCGATACTGTCCCGTCCGCCCTGCCTCTCAACATGACATGGGCCGGGCACGAATTCTTGTCGGCTGCCGCAGACGATACGGTGTGGGCGGCTGTTCTCAAGAAGGTTGGCGGCGGCCTGTCCACGATTGCCTTTGCTCTCTTGCAGGAACTGCTTCTGGCGCAGGCTCGTCCACACCTAGGGCTTTCATAAGGTCCATCGCGCAGTTGTAGTTGTTCATCGCGCCGAACTCCAGAGCGCGACGCTCCATCGTTCCCTTCTCGTAGAGATCGGCCGAGCGAAACTTCGCTCGCGCCTGCCCTTTCCACTTCTCGACCAGCCCTTGTAGTTGCGCCCGCAGTTCGGGCGCCATCGTCTCGTTCTCCATCGCGACCTCCACTGTAGCCGCCCAGCGGATGCCGGCGCACTGGGGCGAAGCATAGCAAGAAAACTTAGGCGCGCCTATTGACATGAAGCATAGGCGCGCCTAAGATGAGCTCATCGCCACCCACCACCCACCCGGAGCCCGCCATGCAGACCAGCCAGCCAATCGACCACGGCGGCTACATCGACCAGCACCACCGCGACAGCGCGGAGCTTCGCAAACTATGCGCGGCACGGGACGAGGCGCGACGAGAGCGGGACGCCATGCGCGACGAAAGGGATGCGCTGCTGGCCGCAGGGAATCGGCTGCGTAGGGCCGCCAACGGGCACGGCCGCTCGCCTGACGACGGCTTTTTCACGCAGGAACTGCTCTTCGCCATGAACGAGTGGAATGCTGCAGCCGCCCTTGCCCGCACCACCGGAGAGCAGCAATGACCATGCAGACCATCCGCCACCACCGAATCCTCTCGCGCGCCGCCGCGAACGACCCGCGCATCGAGCGGGCGACGTATCACCGCGAGCCGGAGTGGTTCGAGCCGCACGTTCGCAGCGCTGGCGACCGCGCCGTGTCGATCGTGCTCGCTGCCGTCATCGGCGGGCTGATTGTGCTGGCGCTGTCCGAGCGGTACGGGGCGGATCTGATCGCGGGGGTGCTGTGATGCCGCTGTACTACTTCGAGTGCGACATGGGATGCGGCATTCGCGTCGCCACCAACTTGCGGCAGGCCGAATCACGTATCCGCCGCGAGGTCGGCACATTCGGCGATGCCCGCAACATCCGCAAGGCGACCAAGCGCGATATCGATTGGGTGCGCGGCATGGGTGGGCATGTGCCGGACGATCCTGTGGCCCGCGCCGCCATCGCCAAGGCGAAGGGAGAGAGCAATGGCTGATCGAATCGACGACGGCGGGCCGGCTTTCCCTCGCGTCCCGACGCAGTGGGGCGACGGCATCGCGGTGTGGGGCGAGCCCGGCATGACGCTGCGTGACTACTTCGCCGCCAAAGCGATGCAGGGGGACCTGTCAAGTTGGCAGGGCGATCCTGGCAGTTGGGTGAATGGCCGCTCCGTCTTGGCGCGCCGCTACTATCTTTTGGCCGACGCCATGCTCATTGCGCGCTCGGCCCGGCCAGCGTGGGGCGACGAATGATCCAGATCGCCGAGTCCCACATCCAGCGTGTCCTCGACCAGATGCGGGACGATGTAGATCGCGCCGAGGGCGACATCATGCGCGGCCTGTCGCGTGACATGGCGGTCGGCGCGGTGCATTTCGCCATGCTCGCCGGCCTCATTGACACCGCCGAGTTCTCGCTGCGCTGCGAGGCGCTGCGCTGGGAGTCCGCATGAGCCGCGCCGACATCCTCGCCGCCTGCAACGCCGAGATTGCCCGCCTGCAACGCCTCGTTGCCGCCGCCGAACGCGGCCCGGTCATGGACTGGTGGCAGTGCGACCTGGTGGACTGGTTCGATCCTGCGGACCGGATCTGCCTCGCGACCCCGGACGATGGCGGCGAGCTGCTGGACACGCGAGTTTTCTACCGCGTCCAGTGGGAGCGGGACGACCGCGACTGGCGGGCCACCGGCGTCGAGAAGATGCAGGTGTTCGTGTCTATCTCGGATCGCCTGCCGGCGGTCGATGTTACCGCGCTGCTGTCCGACGACATGCTCGCCGGGTATCGCGATGCCGCCTGCGTCGATGCCGAGGAAAAGCTCGCGCGGCGCGAGGAATGCGAGCGGGCGGCAGATGACTACTACGCGAGGGCGTCGTGAAACAAATCTTCACGCTCGCCCACGCTGAAGCGCGCCGCCGGGCCGTGGAAGCCGTTCGGCTCGCGCCAGATGGATTCGTCGTGCGAGTGGGCCCGCCGACTCGTTCGCTTGAGCAAAACAGTTTGCTATGGAGCCGCCTGACGGACCTGTCCGAGCAAGTCAACTGGCACGGCAAGAAACTGAGCGCCGAGGACTGGAAGCATGTCTGTACCGCGAGCCTTCGTCAGCTCGTCGTCGTTCCGAACCTCGACGGCACCGGGTTTGTGGCGCTCGGCATGTCCACCAGCGCTATGAACAAGCGCGAGTTTGCCGACCTACTGGCGCTGATCGAGGCTTTCGGCAGCGAGCACGAAGTGAAATGGACGCTGGACGAAACAATGGAGACGGCGTGATGGATGAGATCGAGTATGCACAAACCGTCGCGGCGCAAGAGGAATACGAAGCAAAGGAGAGCGCGATGAACATGGACCTGTGGAACAGCGTCTGCGTGACCGACCCGAAGTCCGTGAAGGCGATCACCGGCAAGGACTACAAGGGTAACAGCCCGAAGCCCTACTGGCTGATCCAGCGGGCAACGGAGGTCTTTGGCCCCTGCGGTATCGGCTGGGGAGTGCAGATCATTGACGAGCGTTTCGAGCGCTTCGGCGAAGAAGCCCTGCACGTTGCTCGGGTGCGCGTCTGGTACATCCGGGACGGCAAGCGCGGCGAAATCGAACAGATGGGCCAGACCCGGGCCGCTTACAAGACCTCGGCCGGCAAGAACAAGGTAGACGAGGACGCGCCGAAGAAGTCGGTTACGGATGCCCTCGTCAAGTGCCTGTCGATGATTGGCTTTGCTGGCGACATTTTCTCTGGCCGATGGGACGACTCGAAGTATGTCGAGTGGGCCGGCGAGGAAACCGCCCGCCGCGAGAGCCCGCGCATCAGCGAGCAACAGGCCGCCGACATCGAGGCCCTGATTGACGAAGTGGGGGCGGACGAAGTTGCGTTCCTTGCATGGGTGACGAAGCACGCCGCCTACACCGTCGAGCGCATTGCCGACATCCCCGAAACCGCGCACCACGCTGCTGTGGCTGCGCTTGAGAAGAAGCGCCAAAAGGAGGCAGCATGAATACGATCATGGTAGCTGGGAATGTCGGCAAGGACGCCGAGCTGCGTCGAACGCCCGGGGGCGATGCCGTCCTGCAATTCAGCGTCGCCGACAACCAGGGCCGCGACAAGACGACCACATGGTGGCGATGCAGTTTGTGGGGCAAGAGAGCGGAGGCGCTAAGCCAGTACGTGACTCGCGGACAGCAGGTCACGGTCGTGGGCACTGTGAGCGAGCGCGAGTGGACGGACCGTGACGGCATGGCCCGCAAGTCGCTTGAAGTGCGCGTGTCCGAGATTGCCCTGCAAGGCGGTCGCCGCGACGAAGCCGAACGCCCCGCGCCGCAACGCCCCGCGCCGCGCCCCGAGCCGCCCGTCGATATTGACGACGACTCGACGATCCCCTTCTGACATGCGCTCGAACCGCATCAGGACAGCCCTGCAAACCCTCGGTGGGCGCGGGACGGCTCAGGACATCGCCCGGCTTGTGAAAGCCCGTCCTGAGAACGTCTCGGCCCAACTGGCGGGCATGGCCGAGCGCGGCCAGGTGCGGCGGGCGGGGCGGACATTGGTACGCGCCCGTCGATGGGACGGTAGACAAGCAACAGTAACCGCGTCCGTGTGGGCGCTGACGGAGGAAGCATGAGCGATCTATCTCTCTTTCACATCGCGGCCGAGTACCGCGACATGGCTACGCGGCTGGCCGACCTTGATCTGGACGAGCAGACCATTGCCGACACCCTCGAAGCCGAAGGCGGGGCGCTGGTCGAGAAGGGGACGAACGTCGGGTTCGTGTGCCGGAATCTGGAAGCGAGCGCGGCCGCGATCAAGGACGCCGAGGCGCAGATGGCGGCGCGCAGGAAAGCGCTGGAGAACCGTGCTGCGAGGCTGCGCGCCTACTTGCTCGATTCGATGACGCTGGCTGGCGTGGACAAGATCGAGTCGCCGTACTTCGCCATCGCGGTACGCAAGAACCCGCCATCCGTGGAAGTGCTGGACGAGGCCCAGGTGCCTGCCGGCTACTTCACGAGCCCGCCGCCGCCACCGCCTGTGCTCGACCGCAAGCTGATCCTCGCGACGTTGAAGGATGGCGTTGACATACCCGGATGCCGGCTCAAGCAGGGCCGGCGCGTGGACATCAAGTAGCGACCACCGGCCGACCGCACGGCCATTTTCAAACTGAGCGAAGTGCGGAGCCCCGTGGGAGTCGGGGCACAGACACACGATCCCGCGCGCAAGCGCCCGGCAGCGCCCGCCGCAGCGGATGCGGCAGAGCTTCGGCCCACGGGGTGGAAGGCCCCGAACGAACAGGAGCGAAGATGACGATTCCAGACGCGCAGGTATTCGAGGACGCTATTGGCTGGCTGTGGAGCGGCCGGAGCGCGGATCGCCACGACGACAGTTGGGCGTTCTCGCAGGTCGCCGCATTCAAGTCCGGCGGCTATGAAGCGTTTGATTACATCGATGCATGGCTCGGGGACAACGAGATGGAGTGTTTCCCCGCCCGCGTCAACGGCCGACGGTGCAACTGGGGCACCCGTGCCCGTCAGGAGTCGCGAGCCCTGTTTCTGACGCTCATGGCCGAGCTGGCGGAGCGAGGGGAGGAAGCGCCATGAACGACCTCCTCGACCGCCTCGAGCGCGCCGAAGCGGAACTGCGGCAACTGCGCCGGGAGAACGCGCTGCTGCGCTCGGGCATCGACCCGGATTCCGAGTACCTCGACGGCCTCG
>CAZVTK010000149.1:0-11312 GCA_964629765.1 uncultured Mesorhizobium sp. | reverse complement strand
AAGCGCCGGCATGCGCAAGGCGCTGATCGGCATGAAGCCGGACCGCATCGAGGACGTGATCGCGCTGGTGGCGCTCTATCGCCCGGGTCCGATGGAGAACATCCCGACCTACAATGCGCGCAAGCACAAGGAAGAGGAGATCGCCTCGATCCATCCGAAGATCGACCATCTGGTGGCCGAGACCCAGGGCGTCATCGTCTACCAGGAGCAGGTGATGCAGATCGCGCAGGAGCTGGCCGGCTACACGCTCGGGCAGGCCGACCTTTTGCGCCGCGCCATGGGCAAGAAGATCCGCGCCGAGATGGAAACCCAGCGCGGGATCTTCGTGAAGGGCGCGACGGAGCGGGGGGTGGGCAAGGCGCAGGCCGACTTCATCTTCGACCTGCTGGCGAAATTCGCCGACTACGGCTTCAACAAGAGCCATGCGGCGGCCTATGCCATCGTGTCGTACCAGACCGCCTACATGAAGGCGCACTACCCGGTCGAGTTCCTCGCCGCGTCGATGACCTACGACATGAACAACACCGACAAGCTCTCCGACTTCCGGCAGGATGCGATGCGGCTCGGCATCGAGGTCGTCGCCCCGTCGGTGATGACCAGCTTCCGCCAGTTCGAGGTCGGCGACAACCGCATCTATTACGCGCTCGGCGCCATCAAGGGCGTGGGCGAGGCCGCGGCCGAGCACATCGTGGCGCAGCGCGCCGACCGGCCGTTCGCGAGCCTCGAGGATTTCGCCTCGCGGGTCGATCCCAAGCTGGTCGGCAAGCGCGTCTTCGAAAGCCTCATCCAGGCCGGCGCGCTCGACTGCTTCGGCGTCGAGCGCGAGCGCATGATGGAAGGCGTCGACGCGATCACCGCCGCGGCGGCCTTCGCCCAGTCGAGCGCGGCGAGCGACCAGATCGACATCTTCGGCGCCGGCTCGGGCAAGCGCGAGCCGGAGCGGATCAGGCTGCCCGCCGCCGAGCCTTGGCTGCCGGCGGAGCGGCTGCACCGCGAATTCCAGGCGGTGGGCTTCTATTTCTCCGCGCACCCGCTGGACGAGTACAAGAAGACGCTCGACCGGCTGCGGGTGCAGAACTGGGCCGATTTCGAGGCGGCGGTGAAGCGCGGCGTGACGGCCGGCCGGCTCGCCGGCACCATCACCGGCAAGCAGGAGCGCCGCACCCGCACCGGCAACAAGATGGGCATCCTCCAGCTCTCCGACGCCAGCGGCCAGTTCGAGGCGGTGCTGTTTTCCGAGACGCTCGGCCAGTGCCGCGACATGATGGAGGCCGGCCGCTCCGTGGTGATCACCGTCAATGCGGAGAACCGGCCCGAGGGTGTCAGCCTGCGGGTCCAGACCATGCGCCTGCTGGAGGACGAGGCGGCCAATGTGCAGAGCGCCATGCGCATCTTCGTGCGCGACGCGGCGCCGCTCGATGCGGTGTCGCGCCAGCTCGGCCAGCGCGGCGACGGGCAGGTGAGCTTCGTGGTGATCAAGGATGCCGGGCAGGCGGAGGTGGAGATCGAGCTGCCCGAGCGCTACCGCGTCGGTCCTGCGATGGCGTCCGCGCTCAAGGCGGTGCGCGGGGTGGTCGACGTCGAGCTGGTGTGAGTTCGCCGGGACCGGTTCAGGGGAGAGCGCGCGTCAGGCGAGCAGCCCCTGCGCCGGCGCGTCGAGCCGCCAGGAATAGCCCTGCGTGCCATGGGCGATGTCCACCTTGCCGGCCAGCGCGTCCTCGGTGGCGCGCTTGAGGATGGTGGTGCCGAAGGACGCGGTGTTCGGCGCGGCCGCCTCGCGGCCGGTTTCGCGCCAGTCGATCCGGATATGCCGCTGCGCGCCCGCGCCCTCGATGTTCCACGACAGGCGGATGCGCCCCGACGGGTCGGCGAGCACGCCGTGGCGCTGCGCATTGGTGGCGAGCTCGTGGAAGGCCAGCCCCAGCGCCTGCGCGGCCGGCGGCAGCAGCGTGACGGCCGGCCCGGAGAATTCGATGCGGCCCTCGCAATAGGGCGCGGTTTGCGTGCGCGCCAGCGTGCCGAGCTCGACGCCGCGCCATTCCGAATAGATCAGCAGGTTCTGCACGGCCGACAGCGCCTGGAGCCGCTGCGATATGCGGTTGACCAGCTCGGCCGGAGGAGTCGACGTCGCCGTCTTGCGCACCATGGCCTCGACCACGGCAAGCAGGTTCTTGGACCGGTGGTTGACCTCGCGCATCAAAAGGCGCTGGGTTTCCCCGGCGCGCACGCGCTCGGTGATGTCGCGCGCGATCTTCGAGGCGCCGACGATCTGCCCGCCCTTGCCGCGGATCGGCGAGATCGTCAGCGAGACGTGGATGAGCTGTCCGTCCTTGCGCTGGCGCACCGTCTCGAAATGATCGATACGCTCTCCCGCCCTGATGCGGGTCAATATGTCGGTTTCCTCGTCATGCCGGTCGGACGGGATCAGCTTCATCACGGATTCGCCGACCATCTCTTCGGCCGTATAGCCGAAGACGATCTGCGCCCCGCGGTTCCACGAGGTGATACGGCTGTTCAGATCCTTGCTGATGATGGCGTCGTGAGAGGATTCAACGATCGACGCCAGCAGTTGCATCTGCTGTTGCGCGCCCTCGCCATTGTCTGCCCTGCCCAAACACGTTGCTCCGATGCGTACGATCCGGGCAGCGCCGGAAAGGCGCCGCGCCGGACCGCATCTTCATGTTGCTCCGTCAGGAAGGCACGGGGATGCCCCACGGGGATATCCGGAGCCCGAAATTCTGTGACGATGGCAACTGCCGGGGCGGGGCAAGGTCTTGGGGGAGGGGAACCTTTGTCGCCATCGTCACGGCAATGAATGCGCCTGCCGCGCCTTGGTTCCATCCTATGCGATGATTTTTTCGGGCGTGAGCAACTTTTTTGTCATGGGGCCGCATAGGCGTCGCCCATCTGCCGGATCGATGCGATCTTCGCATGGAGGCCGGACCAGTCGTCGGAGGCCGCGACCGGCGCCCAGAGCGCTTCCACCTCGTCGATCAGCATGGTCACCGGGGTTTTGCGCCCGAAATAGGGATCGCCAAGCGCGCCGGCGGCGGAGGCATGCGCGGCCAGCGCGTCCCGCACCGGCCGGAAGGCTTCGCCCTCGTAGTCGCTCCGGTTCGGGCTCGCGCCCGCGCGGTCCTCGGACAGCAAGCCGCCGCGCCAGTCGAAGAAGAAGCGCTCGAACGGCATGCGCGTGCCTTCGAGGAACCGCCAGACCGTGCCGACCAATTCCTGCCCGGCTTCCTCTCCCGCGTCCGCGAGCCCCAGCCGCCGGCGGATCGCGGCGGCGAAACGTTCGCGGAACGTGGCGCCGAACTCCTCCAGCACCCGCATCAGCCCGTCCTGCGGCGCGAAGGGCAGCAGGCATTCCGCCAGCCGTGTCAGGTTCCACAGCAGCGTGTCCGGCTGGCGGCCGAAGGCGTAGAGGCCCGTCTCGTCGAAATAGGCGGCGGTGAAGGCCGGGTCGAGAACCGGGGCGAACCGCCACGGCCCGTAGTCGAAGCTCTCGCCGGTGATATTGATGTTGTCGGTGTTGAGCACGCCGTGGACGAAGCCCGCCGCCATCCACCGCGCGCCGGTGTCGGCCACGCGGCGGCCGACCTCTTCCAGAAACGCCACCGCGCGGCGGGGCGTGTCGTCCACCCATATCGCCGGGAAATAGCTGCGCACGGCATGATCCATCAGCTTCAGGATGTTGTCGTGCTGGTCGAGATAAAGCAGGCGCTGGAAGCTGCCGATGCGGATATGGGAGTGGCTGAGCCGGGTCAGCACGCAGGAGCGGGTCGGCGAAGGCTCGTCGCCGCGCCACAATTCTTCCCCCGTCTCGACGAGGCTGAACGTCTTCGAGGTGTCGACGCCGAGCGCCTCCAGCATCTCGGTGGCGAGCAGCTCGCGCACGCCGCCCTTCAGCGTCAGTCGCCCGTCCGCCGTGCGCGACCACGGCGTGCGGCCGCTGCCCTTGGTGGCGAGGTCGAGCAGCCGCCCGTCCTCGGCCCCGTTGTGCGCGTCGTGAAGCTGGGCGAACAGGAAGCCGCGCCCGTCGCCGAGATCGGGATTGTAGGAGCGGAACTGGTGGCCGTGATAGCGCAGCGCCAGCGGCTCGGGAAAGCTGCCCGGCAACGGCGTGAAACGGCCGAAATGGTCGATCCACTCGGCATCGGTCAGCGTCTCCAGCCCGATGCGCGCCGCCCACCGGTCGTTGCGCCAGCGCAGCTCGTGGCGCGGGAATTCGGCCGCCCTGACGGGGTCGTAGAAATCCGGGCCGAGGTCGGCATGACGGAGCGACGGCCGGTAGCGGGACGAAAGCGGCATCGTTTCTCTATGCCACAATGGGAGGCGAAAGCGACCCTCCCGAAATCGCGGCGCCCCTGTCCTTTGCCATGCGATCGCACCATGACAGGCGGGTTGCGACTCATGCATGGTGCGCGGCGGGTATGCCGCCGTGACCGCAGATGCGGCCACCCCACCCCATCGTGGAGGCATGCCCGTGCCTGCCCGGCGTACGAGGCGCCGGGCAGGCAATTGAAAAGCTCGGTGCCCCCGAAAGGCGGTTCTGCGCGCCGGGGCTTGCCCGCAATTGCCGCCGTCCTAATTTCAACACGGGCGCGGATATAGGTTGCGCCGTACGGGTTTCGTCCTGCCGCGCGCTGGCGGGGGCGAGAATGAAGGAGGCTGGGTTGAGCCGGATACGGAAGATCGCGGCGGCTGCCGCCGTCATGGTGCTGACCGCAACCGCCGTCGCCGCGGCGCGGCCCGACGCCCGCGCCATGACATGCGGGCAGGTGCAGGCGGCGATCCGCCAGCAGGGCGCGGTGGTGATGACCACCGGCCCCCATACCTACGACCGCTTCGTCGGCCGAGCCTCGGCATGCCTGCGGCCGGACATCCCCTGGCCGGCCACCGTGCGCACCCGGGACGATGCGCAGTGCCCGGTCTACAATTGCGTCAACGAGGATCTCGTGCGCCCGCCCTTCATGGACCGCTGGTAGCGGCCCCGAAAGGTTCAAGAGACAGGCTCAATAGGCGGGCGGCGACATCACCCAGATGACCACCGCGTCGTCCGGGCCGTCATTGCACCATGCGGCGGCCTTGCCCTTGAAGCGGAAGCTGTCGCCGGCCTCCAGCACATGGATCGTCCCGTCGACGTCGAGCGTCAGCCGGCCCGACAGCACGTAGCCGGATTCCTCGACCTCGCGCCGCGCCGGCTGCGACAGGGCGGCGCCGGGCGACATGATGCGGCGGCGCATCTGGCTGGAGCCGCCGAGCGAGGGCGACAGAAGCTCCTCGGACATGCCGCAGGCGGCGGCGCCGATGAAGCGGCGCTGGTCGGCGCGCACGACGATCCCGCCCTCAGGCTCGGCGACGACGCCGCGCGTGTCGAACAGGCTGAGCGGCACGCCCAGCGTGTCGGCCATGCGGCGCAGATCCGCCAGCGTCGGCATCGAGATGCCGCGCTCGACCTGGCTCAGCCAGCCGACGGAGCGTCCGATCTTCTCCGAGATCTGCGCGAGCGTCAGGCTCTTGGCCTGCCGCAGCGCGCGCAGATCGTGCGAAAGCCGCTGGTCGATGCGCGCCAGTGCGCGGACCAGCGTGCTGTCCTTCGCGGGATTGGCGGAGTCGGGCATGAAAAACGCCCCGGTAATTTCATTGACGACGGTGTGGTGAAAAACTAAAGCTGAATTTCACCGGTTTGTCGAGGCGGCCGCGCGTCGCAGGTGCGGCCGGGCGCGGGGACGGCGCCCGAGGGCCGGGCAACGGCGCAGGAGAGGATGCCGCGCATGCTGGCTCCGGACAAGCAGTCGGGCGAGGCGGGCCCCGAAACCGGCCCCGAAGCGAGCCAGGGGGCCGACATTGCCGAAACCGTGGACGAGGCCATCCTGACGCGCCGTTCGGTGCGCGCCTTCAGGCCCGATCCGGTCGACGACGAACTCATCCGCGAACTCCTGGAACTCGGCGCGCGCGCGCCGTCCGGCACCAACATGCAGCCCTGGATGGCCTATGTGGTCAAGGGCGCGGTGAAGGATGCGATCTCCCGCGCCATCCTCGACTCCGGCAAGCGCGCCGAAAAGATCGAGTGGGACGAGTACCGCTACTATCCCGACAAGTTCTTCGACCCTTATCTCGCCCGCCGCCGCACGGTCGGCTTCGCGCTCTACGACGCGCTCGGCATCCAGCGCCGCGAGGTCGGTCGCATGCGCGCCCAGCACGACCGCAATTTCGTGTTCTTCGACGCGCCGGTGGGCATCATCTTCACCATCGACCGCCGGCTGAACAAGGGCTCGTGGATCGACCACGGCATGTTCCTGCAAACGCTGATGCTGGCGGCGCGGGGAAGGGGGCTGCACACCTGCCCGCAGGCCGCCTTCGCGCCCTACCACCACGAGATCAGGCCGATCCTCGGCATTCCCGACGAGGAGATCGTCGTCTGCGGCATGGCCTTGGGCTACGAGGACGAGAGCAAGCCCGAGAACAATTTCCGCACCGAGCGCGCCCCGCTCGGGGAGTGGGTGAAGTTCGTCGGGTGACTACACAGCCGGCAACTGCCGGTAGACCAGCTCGCTGATGCGCTCCAGTTGGGCGCGGCCGATCTCCCCGCTGATGGCGTACCCCACCGCGCCGTCGATCCAGTAGAAGGTCTGCACCGCCTCGCCGGTGTCGAAGCGGAAGCCGGTCTCGCGGTTCACGTCGCTGCGCCCGAACAGCAAGGTGAGCCGCTGGCCGGCGGCGTTCTCGTACATCAGCAGGGCGCCGGGCTTGTCGCGGTAGGGCACCAGCCGCCCGCCCATCAGTTCGAAGCCCTCGCCGGAAAGGTCGGGCGCCGCGATCTCGCTGCCCAGCCGCTTGCCGAGCCAGGTGACCAGATGCGCCTTCTCGTCGGCGCCGACCTCGACCGCATGGCGCGCCTCGCGCGTGTAGATCAGATAGTTGGCGCGTGCCGCCTGCGGCAGCAGGCGCGTGCTGTCGCCGGCGGAAGGTGCAAGGGCCAGCGTGCCGCCCACGCCCACGCCGGCACCGATGCCGATGCCGAGGGCGACCAGCGCGACCGCCGCGATCCGCGAAGCGCGCCTCCCGCCGCCGTGGAGGCGGGCCATCTCGGCGACCAGGCGGCGCTCGTCGGGATGCGGGGCGGGCGTTGCGTAGAGCTCGCGGATCGCCTCGTTCTGCGCCCTCCATGCGGCAACCTCGGCCGCCGCGGCCGGGTTCTGCGCCAGCCGGAGCTCGACCTCGGCGCGGCCCGGCGCGTCGAGCCGGCCGTCGACAAGCGCGTGGAGATCGTCGTCGCTCACGGGCGGCGGGCTGGCGTCGTTCATCCGGGTCTCCGCATGGCGATGACGTTGCGGCTTTCCATGGTCTGCGCGATCGAGCGGCGCGCGCGCGACAGGCGCGACATCACCGTGCCGACCGGAATATCCAGCATCGCCGCGATCTCCGCATAGGCGTAGCCTTCGACGACCACCAGCATCAGCACGCTGCGCTGCTCCGGCGCCAGCAGGTCGATCGCCGCGAGCAACTGGTCGCGCGCCAGCGGGTCGCCGAGGGTGGCGGGCGCGGCGACCTCGCCCGCCTCGTCCAGCGGCGCAAACTGCGTGCGGCCGGCGGCGGTGCGGTAGCGGCGGCGGTGCACGTTGGTGACGATGGTCATCAGCCAGCCGCGCAGATTGACGCCGCGCCAGGCGCCGATATGGGCGAAGGCCGCCTCCATCGCGTCCTGCACGAGGTCGTCGGCGTCCTGCCGGCTGCGCGACAGGCTCGCCGCGTAGCGCCTGAGCGCCGGCATCAGGGCCAGGATCTCGTCCGTAGGGTCAGCCATGTCGAACGGCGGGGTCTCGCGGCCCCGCCCGCCACCTCGAATGCTCAGGGCCGCGCGGCTTCCCAGTTGCCGCCCACGCCGTCGCCGGTCGTGTCGCCTTCCTTCACGTCCTTGGCCCAGTAATAGAGCGGCCAGCCCTGCTTGGCCCACTGTTTCGAGCCGTCCTTGCGCTCGACGAGCGAATAGTCGCCCTCGGCGGCAGCACCGGCGGCGGCGATCAGTGGCGGCCAGTTGACGGCGCACTGGTCGTAGCAGTTCGACACGCCCGGCGTGTCCTTCTTGAAGGTGTAGAGGGTCATGCCGTTATCGCCGGCGAGCACGTCGCCGATGCCGGTCTTGACGGTCTTCACCGGCACGGCCGCCCACGCGACGCCGGCGGCGAGCGCGACGAAGGCGGCGGAGAGCACAAACTTCCTCATCTCGAAAAACCTCCCATCTCGGAACGCGCCACGCGGGCGCATGCAGATGAGATGCCGGCGACCGGCCGTTTATTCCCGGCCGGCACAAATTTTTGCCGCCTGCTCAGGCAACCTCGCAGCCGACCTCTTCGGCGAGGTGCCGCAGCGTCTTCCAGAACGAGCGCGCATAGGAGCGGAAGACCACGAGGTCGAACTGCGCCTCGCCCTTACGCTGGATCTGCGCGAAGATCTCGTGATGGGCGCTCGCCTTGCCCGCTCCGACAGGAAACGCGGCCGGCGCGAAGTCCAGCGCGAACAGTTTCGACAGCACCCACTCGACCCGCGGGCCGGACACGCGGATGACCGTGCGGCCGTGCGAGAGGTCGGTGACGCTGCCGGCATCGCTGGTCAGCGCGGCGTCGAGCTGCGCGCCGGTGCCTTCCGCCCGGTCGATCACCAGCCATTTTCCCGGCGCGAAGCCGAAGGCCGATATCGCCTGCGTCGCCACCCCGGACCCCGGAGCGTCCGCCAGCTTGAGCCCCGTCACCGCCTTGATGGCGGCCCGCACGGTGGCTTCGCTGCCGGGCCACGCGACGAGCTCGACCACCGAGCCCGGCTTCAGCTCCAGCAGCCTGAAACCGATGCCGTCGGCGACATTGCCGTAGGTGCCGGGCCGATAGTCGGCCCCGATCGGGGATTCGCGCTCAACCATGCCACTCAACCATACATGCGGCTCCCGTCGGGGTCGAAGAAATGATGGCTGACGATCTCGACCGGGCCGAAACGGCCGCGCAGCGGGTCGGAGACGAAGGCGCGCGAGCCGTGCCGCGCCCTGCCGCCGCGCACCAGCGCCAGCGCGATGTATTTTTCGAGCATCGGCGAATAGCAGGCCGAGGTGACATGGCCGATGCTGTCGCCGAGCTGGTTCAGATCCCCCGACAGGACGATGTGGCTGCCGCCGGCAAGCGCGCGCCCGTCCAGCGAGACGATGCCGACGAGGCGGATGCGGTCGGGATCGTTCAGCGCGCCGCGATCCATCACCGCGGAGCCGACGAACGGTTTTTTCCTCGACAGCATCCAGTCGAGATGAAGGTCGCGCGCCGTGGCGCGCCCGTCGATCTCGGCGTTGGTGACATGGCCTTTCTCGATGCGCAGCGCGCCCGAGGCTTCCAGCCCGTAGGGCAGGATGCCGAAGGGCTCGCCCGCTTCCATCAGCGCCTCCCAGACATGGGTGCCGTGGCCGGCGCCGCAATAGACCTCGTAGGCGAGCTCGCCCGAGAAGGAGAGGCGGCAGACCATCACCGGCACGCCGTCGACCTCGCCGCGCACGATGCCCATGAAGGGCAGCGCCGCGTCGTCGACGGCGGTGCCTGTTATGGCCCGCTCCAGCACTTTTCGCGCATCGGGCCCGGCGAGCGCCGCGCCGGCCCACTCGTCGGTCACCGAGGTGAGGCTGACGCGCAGGTCGGGCCACACCACGTCGAGGAAATATTCGAGGTGCTGCATGACCTTGCCGGCATTGGTCGTCGTCGTGGTCATCAAAAAGTCGTGCTCGCCGAGCCGCCACGTCGTGCCGTCGTCGAGGGCGAGCCCGTCCTCGCGCAGCATCAGCCCGTAGCGCGCTCTGCCGACCGGCAAGGTGGAAAAGAGGTTGGTGTAGACGCGGTCGAGGAAAGTCGCCGCGTCCGGCCCCTTCACGGCGATCTTGCCGAGCGTCGACACGTCCATCAGGCCGACGGAGGCACGCACGGCGCGCGCCTCGCGCACATAAGCCTGCTCGACCGTCTCGCCCGGCAGGCCGTAGACCATCGGCCGGTGCCACGGCCCGACATTGTAGAGGCGCGCGCCGTGCTCGACATGCCAGTCGTGCATGGGCGTGAGCCGGTCGGGCGCGAAGTGGCCGGCCCGCTCCGCCGCGATGGAGCCGATGGAGACCGGCGCATAAGGGGCGCGAAACCGCGTGGTGCCGGCTTCGGCGATGGAAATGCCGCGCGCGGCGGCCATGATGGCGAGGCCGGGCACGTTTGACGTCTTGCCCTGGTCGGTCGCCATGCCGAGCGTCGTGTAGCGTTTCAGGTGCTCGACCGAGACGAAACCTTCGCGGTGGGCGAGACGCACGTCGTCGGCGGTCACGTCGTGCTGGAGGTCGGCGAACGCTTTCTTGCCGCCTTCGATCTCGAAGACCGGTGCGGGGCGGGGGTCGAGCACTGATGCCGTGTCGAAGACCCAGGTGAAAGCCCCCGCGCCGACCCAGTTCTGCGTCGGCGCGGGCGGCAGGAACGCCTGGAACGCCTCGTTCCATTCGGGTTTCTGGCCCGCCTGGCTGGCGAGGTGGATGACCGGCGACCAGCCGCCCGAGACGGCGAGGCAGTCGACCGGCAGTTTTTGCGCTTCGCCCGCAGGCTTGCCGCCCGCGAGGCGCTGCACGGTGATGCCGGACAACGCCTTGCGGCCCGCCGTGGCCGTCACCGCGTGGCCGGTCATCAGCGCGGCGCCCGCCTCTTTCGCCAGCGCCCGCGCGGCCTCGGAGATTTCGGTGCGCACGTCGATGATCGCGGCGATGCCGGCGCCGGCCTTCGCCAGCGCCCCGGCCGCCCGGTAGGCGCTGTCATTGTTGGTGAAGATGGCGACGGAAGTCCCCGGAAGGACTCCGTATTCGGCGGCGTAGCGCTGCGCCGCCGAGGCGAGCATGACGCCCGGCCGGTCGTTGCCGGAAAAGACCAGCGGACGCTCCAGCGCGCCGGTGGCGAGCACGACCGAGCCGGCGCGGATGACCCAGTGCCGATGGCGCGGCTCACCCGCGCCGGGTGCGGGCTTGTGGTCGCCGACGCGCTCGATGGCCGCGAGCACGTTGCCGTCGTAATAGCCCCAGACCGTGGTGCGCGTCAGCACGCGCACATTGTCCAGCCCGGCCAGTTCCTCCGCTGCGTCCAGGGCCCAGTCGGCCGCCGGCCGCCCGTCGATGGCCTCGCCTGACCATTTGGCGCTGCCGCCGGTGGTCGGCTCCATCTCGGCGAGGACGACGCGCTTGCCATCCTCGGCAGCGGCCCTGGCGGCGGCGATGCCCGCCGGCCCGGCGCCGACCACCAGCACGTCGCAGAAGG
>CAZVTK010000148.1:0-11335 GCA_964629765.1 uncultured Mesorhizobium sp. | reverse complement strand
CATCATCGGTATTAACCAGAATAACGATCATGGTTGAAATAACGATAATCTGCCAAACGCCACGCATCTAGGAGAAGCCGTGAACATCAAGGGCTTGCAGTCAGTCATGTACGGGGTCGAGGACCTCGTTGAAGCGAACCGCTTCTGGTCGGATTTCGGGCTGGAGCCGACCTCTTCCGGCAGCGACGAAGTAGTCTTCTCGACGCCGGAGGGTGCGACGGTCGTTGCCCGCCAGCTGGCCAGCTCGTCACTGCCGCCTGCCCCGGTCGCAGGCCCAACCGTTCGGCAGGTCACCTGGGCGGTTGCGGACCCGCAGACCCTCGATGCCATTGCGCGCGAACTGGGGTCGGACTCAACGACGCGCCGCGACGCAGAAGGCCGTGTCTTCGCGGTCGACCCCGCCGGGCATGCGATCGCGTTCGAACTCTCGCGCCTGCGGTCGGTGGCGATCGAGCCGACCTTGTTCAACATGCCCGGCAACACGCAGCGGCTGAACGCGCGCGGCCGCATCTACCCGACCGCTCGGCCGGTGCACATGGCTCATGTGGTGTTCGCAGTGCAGAACCTCAAAGAGACCGCCGAGTACTACGAGCGTCGCCTGGGGTTCCGGGTCACGGATTCGTACGTGGACTCGGGCACGTTCCTCCGCGCAGAGGGCTCCGACGACCACCACCACCTCTTCCTGCTGAAGCACGGCGATGCGGTCGGCTTCCACCATTTGGCGTTCGATGTGCGCGACATCCACGAACTCTTCGGCGGCGGGCTGCACATGACGGCTCAAGGCTGGAAGACCCACATCGGGCCTGGTCGGCACCCGCTCTCATCCGCCTACTTCTGGTACTTCAAGAACCCCTGCGGCGGCGCGGCCGAGTACGACTTCGACTCCGATGTCGTCGACGACCACTGGGAGCCGCGCGTCTACGAACGCTCGCCGGCGAACTTCGCCGAATGGGCCTTCGCGGACGGTGCGAGGCGCTTCGAGGGCGTGCAAACGTCGCGTGTCTAAGCCGGTGCCCAAGGAGAACTCAATGGAAGCCGCAGTGCGTGTTCATCAGTTCGGCGCACCCGAAGTGATGCAACTCGAAGAAGTTCAAGTGTCCCAACCTGGTCCGCGGCAAGCGCTCGTGCGGCACGAGGCGATCGGCCTGAACTACTTGGACATCTACCAGCGGCAGGGCGACTATCCACTGCCCCTGCCCACCGGGCTCGGGGTGGCCGGCGCTGGTGTGGTCGAGGCCGTCGGCCCCGATGTCTCCGAAGTCCAGGTGGGGCAGCGCGTTGCATATGCGGGCGTGCCGCCCGGCAGCTATGCAACCGCACGACTGGTCGCGGCCGACAGGCTCGTCCCTTTGCCTGGCGGCATGAGCGCGGACGTTGCTGCCGCAACCCTTCAGCAAGGTGTCACGGCCCGTTTCCTGCTGCGTGATGTCTACCCGGTTCAGCATGACGATTGGGTGCTCTTCCACGCGGCAGCAGGTGGGCTCGGCACGATCGCCTGCCAGTGGGCCGTTCGGCTGGGCGCGCGGGTCATCGGCACGGTCGGCAGCGCGGCGAAGGCTGCGCACGCGCTTCGCCACGGCTGCGAACACGTCATCGACTACAGCAAGGAAGACGTCCAAGCCCGGGTGATGGAGATCACCGGCGGAAAGGGCGTCCGCGTGGTCTACGACTCGGTGGGATTAGCAACCTACGAGGCGTCGATTCGCAGCCTTGGGATGCGTGGAACCCTGGTCAGCTTCGGGTCCGCGTCCGGCTCACCGCCCGCTGTCGATCTTCACCAAATCAGCGAACTCGGCTCGCTGTACGTGACGCGGCCCCGCTTCGTGCACTACGCGCAGAAGCGGGAAGACCTGCTGACGATGGCGGGTGACTACTTCGGGATGCACGCCTCCGGCCTGCTGCAGATCGGGATCGAGCAGCGCTACGAACTCAAGGACGTCGTTCAAGCCCATCACGACATGCAGGCCCGCAAGACCGTCGGATCCAGCGTGCTGGTCCCCTAACCCTTAGCAAAGGAACGCCATGAGCACTCAGATGTCAGCTCCGAACGATCACCCCTGGAATGGCCGCATCTACAGCGATGGCTGGAAAGCCGGCGAGGCGGGCGTACGCGATGTGGTGGAGCCGGCGACCGGTCAGGTCCTCGCCCGCTGCGGCGTGGCCAGCGCTGCCGACGTGATGCGTGCGGCGCTGTCAGCGAAGAGTGCGCAGCGGCGATGGGCCCAGATGCCGTTCGAGGAACGCGCGGCCATCCTGCGCCGCATCGCGGGGCTCGTCGAACAGCGCAGTGACGAGATTGCGCAGTGGCTCATCCGCGAAACTGGCTCGGTGATGCCGAAGGCCCGCTTCGAGCTGAGCATCGCCATCGGCGGCCTGCGTGAGTCCGCGGCGATGCTGACGCAGCCGCAAGGCCTGGTTCTGCCCTCCGACGGCGGTCGCATGAGCTTCGCGCGCCGCATCCCGCACGGCGTCGTCGGCGTGATCTCGCCCTTCAACTCGCCGGTCGCGCTTTCGATGCGCGCCATCGCGCCCGCGCTAGCTTGCGGCAACGCGGTCATCACCAAGCCCGATCTGCAGACCCCGGTGACGGGTGGCTTGCTGATGGCGCAGATCTTCGAGGAGGCCGGCCTGCCCGAAGGCCTGTTCCACGTGCTGCCGGGCGGTGCCGAGGTCGGCGAAGCGCTGTGCCTCGACCCGAGCATCTCGATGGTGTCCTTCACCGGGTCCACGGCCACCGGACGACGGGTCGGTGAACTGTGCGGTCGCTCGCTCAAGAAGGTCTCACTCGAACTCGGTGGCAAGAGTTCCTTAATCATCCTCGACGACGCCGATCTGGACGTCGCCGCCTCCAATTCCGCCTGGGGCGCATGGCTGCACCAAGGCCAGATTTGCATGACGGCTGGTCGCCTGCTCGTGCAACGCAAGCTGGTTCCCGAGTTCGTCGCGCGCCTCGTCGAGAAGGCCAACAAGCTCCCGGTGGGCAATCCGGCGTCCGGCAAGGTGGCCCTGGGGCCGATGATCAACCGCAAGCAGGTCGACCGGGTGCACGACATCGTCCAGAAGACGGTCGCCGCAGGGGCACAACTGCGTGCCGGTGGCAAGCACGACGGGCTCTTCTACTCCCCGACCGTTCTCGACGGCGTGAAGCCCGGCATGTCGGCTTGGAACGAGGAAATGTTCGGCCCGGTGGCCGCCGTGACGCCCTTCGACACCGACGACGAGGCCGTCACCTACGCCTGCGATACGGAGTACGGCCTCTCGCTGGGGATCATCTCGCGCAACCTGCCGCGAGCGATGGCGATGTCGCGCCGCATCCCGACGGGCCTTCTGCACATCAACGACCAGCCGGTCCACGACGAAGCGCACATCCCCTTCGGCGGTGTCGGCGCCTCGGGCAACGGCGGCCGGCACGGCGGCCCAGCCAACTGGGAAGAGTTCAGCCAGTGGCAGTGGGTGACCGTCAAGGAAGAAGCCACGCCGTATCCGTTCTAACCAACCCAAAACATCAGGAGACAACATGGCAATGAATCGACGGACGCTGCTGACCCACGCCGCCGCGGCATCGGTGGGCTGCAGCTTGGCGTGGCCGGCACGCGCACAACAGGTGACGATGAAGGTCGGCTGCGCGACGGTCAACGACGCGCAGCACGAGTGGATGAAGCTCTTCAAGGCCCGCGTCGAGAAGGCTACGGCCGGGCGGGTCAAGGTGGACATCTACCCCGCGAACCAGCTGGGCCCGATCCCGCGCATGATCGAAGGCCTGCAGCTGGGCACCGTCGAGGTGTACCTCGGCCCCACCGACTTCCTGGTCGGCGTCGACCCGCGATTCATGATCTACGGCATTCCCGGCATGTTCCGGGATCGCGCGAACGCCGCCGCGGCGCTGCAGAACCCGGCCGTGCGCAATCCGCTGATGGCACTGGCAGAGTCGCGTGGCATCAAGGGGCTGTCTGCCTTCGTTCTCGGCACCCCTGCCTACCTGGCGCGCAAACCCATCCGTGCGTTGGACGACTTCAAGGGCAAGAAGCTGCGCATCAACGCGAGCGAGGTCGAACGCGAGGCCATGCAGCGCCTGGGCGCATCCGCTACCCCGCTGCCGCTGTCCGAGGTGCTGCCCGCACTCCAGACGGGTGTGATCGACGGTACTCGAAGCGTGCCCGCGGTGTACGTGAACTTCAAGTACCAGGATCTGGCCAAGGTGATGACCGTCACCCAGGACAGCTACCTGGTCACCTACGCGTCCATCAGCGCCATGTGGCTTGCTCGTCAGCCCGCCGACATCCAGAAGATCATCGTCGACGAGGCGCGAGCACTCGAAGCAGAGATCCAGCCCTGGGCCAACAGCTACGAGGACAAGATGCTCGAGCAATGGAAGGCCGACGGCGGCGAGATCGTCAATCTGCCGGCACCTGACCAAGCGGAACTGATGCGCCGGATGAAGGGCGTCGGCGACAAGATTGTTCAGGACCGTCCAGACTTCCGCCCGATCTACGACAGCTTGCTGGCTGCGGCGAGGGCCAAGTGAAGGCCGTCACCTTGGGCCCGCCGACGTTTACGGAGAAGCTCTCTGCGGCAGAAACGCGCGTTGCGTGGGTCGCGCGCGCGGCACTGGGGGTGCTGATGCTCTCCGGGGTCGGACTGATGTTCGCCAACGTGATCGCGCGGCTGGTTTTCGCCGCGCCTTTCTATTGGGCGGAGGAGGCCGCGGTCTACCTCAACGTCTGGTGCGTGTTCATCGGCGTGGCCCTGGTGACCAAGGACAACGCGCATTTGCGCATGGACCTCGTGCTGCGCTCGTTGCCACCCCGCTGGGCACGCGTGCTGTGCGTGTTGAGCTGGGCGGTCACGGTGATCGTCTGCGCCGTCGTCGTGTTTGGGTCGTGGATGCTCCTGAGGCAACTTGCCCAGGCCAATCTGCGCAGCGTGGCCATGAGCCTGCCAATGGTGGCCGTCCACGCTGCCGTGTTCGTCGGCTTCCTTGGAACCCTGCTGGTCGCGCTGACCGGCTGCCGCCGCTACTTCAACGTTCCGCAGTCCCATGAGGACATCGGTGACGCGGGAGAACTGACTTGACCGCATTTCTCGTTCTCGGCGCAATGCCGATCGCCCTCCTGGTGGCGGGCTTCCCGATGTTCGTCATCTTGCTGGCGACGGCATTGGTGTCCATCCTCACGTTCATGCAGGTACCCGTCCAGATGCTGCCCCAGATCATGCTGGGAAGCATCGACAACTTCGTCCTGCTCGCCGTGCCCGGCTTCATATTCGCCGGTGAGTTGATGGGCCGCGGCAGCGTCGCCCGGCGCCTGGTCGACATGGTGCAGGCCTCAGTGGGCAGCGTGCGTGGCAGCTTGGGCGTCACGACCGTGGGCACGTCGGCGATCTTCGGAGCGATCTCGGGCGCCAGCGCTGCAACCGTCGCCACGGTGGGCCGCCTGATGCTTCCGGCCATGCGCAAGGGAGGCTACCCCGAAACCTTCTCGGCTGGGCTCATCACTGCAGTGGGTGCCATCGACATCATCATCCCGCCCAGCATCCCGATGATCGTCTATGGCGCTGCAGCCTCAGAGTCGGTCGCACGGCTCTATGCGGCCGGCGTGATCCCAGGTCTGCTGATCGCGGGGATCCTGGCGGTGTACGTGATCTGGTTTGCCCGCTCCCGCAACATCCCGGTCGAGGAGCGGTTCGAGATGCGTCGCCTGCTGACGTCGATCTGGCGTGGCGGCTGGGCGCTTGGCGCGCCGGTCATCATCCTCGGCGGCATCTACACGGGCGGCTTCTCGCCGACGGAAGCTGCCGCTGTCGCCTGCGTGTACTCCGTCCTGGTCAGCCGCTTCGTCTACTCGGAGCTGAGCTGGAAGCAGATCTTCGATACGGCTGCCAGCACGGCTGTGCTCACGGCGCAGATCCTCATCATCGTTGCCGCGGCCAACGTGTTCTCGTGGCTGCTGACGGTGAACCAGATCCCGGCGACCTTGGTCGAACTGGTGCAGGGGCTGGCTCTGTCCAAGTGGACGATCCTATTGGTGCTCAACATCGTCCTACTGCTGGTCGGCTGCGTGGTCGACCCGCTGTCGGCGATTCTGGTGCTCACGCCGCTGCTGGTACCGATCGTCAAGCAGGCCGGTATCGACCCGGTCCACTTCGGAATTGTGTTCACGGTGAACATCGCCATCGGCCTCTTCCATCCGCCGTTCGGGATCAACATTTTCACCGCCCAGGCGGCACTCAAGCTGCCGCTCGCGACGATCTACCGCGGGATCCTGCCGTTCATCGTGCTGTATCTCATCGCCCTGGTGCTGATCACCTATGTGCCGGCGATTTCCTTGATCGGGCCGCAACTGCTGGCGAACTGATCCCCAACGGAGCAACCATGTCAACGAACACGATCAACCTCGACGCAATCCGCTCGCAGATCGGCCCCCAGAGCGAGGCGCAGGAGAGGGTCGAGACACACGGGCGCGTGTACAGAGAAATGGTGGGTTTCGTCCCACCGCGGATCCAGGCGCGCTTCGAGATCACCGGCGCTCTCGATGCCGAGATGCTCGATCTGCAGGAGCGCATCCGCGCGCATGCGATGTACCCGGAGTGTTTCGACCAGAAGACCGTGCAGCTCCTGCTGTTCGGAATGCTCCTGATGGACCTGAGCGATGCCACCTTCATCCACGGCTTGGCCGCGCGTCGCGCCGGCGCCAGCTGGGAGGAGATGCAGGCCGTCATCAGCCTCTGCTATCTGTTCCGCGGGCTCTCCGCCGCCAACCGCGGGGCCGAGTTCCTCGCGCAGATCGCGCAGAAGGAGGCGAGCACCAAACCCAACGCAACGGAGTCCACGCAGTGAGTTCAATCGAAGCAACGTCCACCGACGACGCTGTTCAACGCGCCGCCGATCAGCTGTGGGAAGCAGCACGTTCGCGGGTTCCATGCGCGCCCGTGCGAGAACTGCTGCCGGCCAATGATGTCGCGACGGCCTACAAGGTCCAGGAGATCAACACACGACGCAGCGTTGACGCCGGGCGGCGGCGCACCGGCTTCAAGATCGGCCTGACCTCGCGGGCAGTCCAGCAGCAACTGGGCGTTGATCAGCCTGATTTCGGCGTGCTGTTCGCGGACATGGCCTACGCCGATGCCGAGGAGGTCGCCTGGTCGCGGACCCTGCAGGCCAAGGCCGAGGCCGAGATCGCGCTCGTGCTCGACCGTGATCTCACGGCGGACCAACCGACGCTGGCGGATCTCATCGACGCCACCGCCTATGCGCTGCCCGCAATCGAGATCGTGGGAAGCCGGGTTGCGAACTGGAAGATCGGCATCGTCGACACGGTCGCCGACAACGCGTCGTCGGGTCTGTACGTACTCGGAGGCACGCCGCGGTCGCTCTCTGACTTCGACGCACGTCTGTGCGGGATGGTCATGGAGCGACGCGGCGACCAGGTGTCGCTGGGCGTTGGCGCAGCGTGTCTGGGGCATCCGCTGCAGGCCGCGCTCTGGCTCGCTCGCAAGATGAGCGCGCTCGGGTCACCGCTTCGCGCCGGCGATCTCGTTCTCACCGGAGCCCTCGGGCCGATGGTCTCGGTGCAGCCGGGGGACGTTCTCGAAGCTCATATCTCAGGCCTTGGCTCAGTGCGGGCCGTGTTCGGACAGGAGGCGAGCCAATGAGCCGCATCAAGGAACTCGCGGCCGTCGTTGACGAAGCGGCCGTCAAAGCCACTGCAGTCACACAACTGACCGCCGCGAACACGTTGAGCGAGAGCGATGGCTATGCCATCCAGGTCGAAGCCATCAACCGGCGACTGTCTCGCGGTGAGAAGCGCATCGGCGTGAAGATGGGGTTCACCAGTCGGGCCAAGATGGTCCAGATGGGCGTGCACGACATGATCTGGGGCCGCCTCACGGACGGCATGCTGGTGGAGGACGGCGGCGTCGTCAACCTCAAGGACTACATCCACCCGCGCTGCGAGCCGGAAGTCGCGTTCCTGCTGAAGAAGCCGCTCGGGGTGCGCGTCACGCCGATGGAAGCCCTGGCTGCGGTAGAGGCCGTCGCGCCGGCGATCGAGATCATCGACTCGCGTTACAGCGACTTCAAGTTCACGCTGGCCGACGTCGTCGCGGACAACTGCTCCTCGGCGGGTCTGGTCGTGGGCCCGTGGGCCAGTCCGGCGATCGATCTTGCCAACCTGGGCATGGTGATGTCTTTCGACGGACGGCCTGCGCAACTGGGAACCAGCGCTGCCATCCTGGGCCACCCACTGCGCTCGCTCGTCGCAGCAGCACGCTTGTCTGCCGCCGCAGGCGAGCCGCTCCAGGCCGGCTGGATCGTGATGGCGGGCGGCGCAACCGCGGCCGAAGGGCTGCGTCCAGGCGTGCACGTCAAGCTGGAGGTCCAGAGTCTCGGCAATGTGGCGTTCACGGTCGGAGCGAACTGATGCCGATCGCAGTTCTGCAAATCCTTGAAGGGCGCGACGTGCACACCAAGGCACAACTGATTGGCGCCGTAACCGAGGCCATTCATCTCACGCTGGATGCACCGATGGCAACCATCCGGGTGCTCGTTACCGAAGTGCCGGCTGCGCAGTGGGGCATTGCGGGGGAGACAGTCCAAGCCAAACGCGAGCGTGAGGCGGCAGCGCCTCCGTCAGCAGCCTAGCAATCATCGAAAGGTTCCGTATGAGTCAAAGGAAAGTGAAGGTCGCGGTCATTGGATCGGGAAACATCGGCACGGATCTGATGATCAAGGTCATGCGCAACAGCAAGCACATGCAGATGGGGGCCATGGTTGGCATCGACCCGAACTCCGACGGCCTTGCGCGTGCTCAACGCTTCGGGATTCCGACTACGGCCGGCGGTGTCGATGGCTTGCTGGCGCTGCAGGGCTTCGGCGACATCGATATCGCATTCGATGCAACCTCGGCTGGGGCCCATCGGCGGCATGACGAGGTGCTGCGTGCCCATGGCGTGCAGGTGATCGACCTGACACCGGCGGCGATCGGTCCGTACGTGATCCCGGCGATCAATCTGGACGCCGAAGACTCGACGAACATCAACATGGTCACCTGTGGTGGCCAGGCCACCATTCCGATGGTGGCGGCCGTCTCGCAGGTGGCCAAGGTCCACTACGCGGAGATCGTTGCGTCGATCTCCAGCAAGTCCGCCGGTCCGGGTACCCGGGCGAACATCGACGAGTTCACTGAAACCACACGCGCAGCTATCGAGAGGCTCGGGGGAGCCGAGCGTGGCAAGGCAATCATCGTCCTGAATCCGGCCGAGCCACCGCTGATCATGCGCGACACCGTGTTCGTGTTGTCGGAGGACGCGGATACCGCTGCAGTGGAGACGAGCATCGCGCGCATGGTGGATCGGGTGCAAAGCTACGTGCCCGGCTACCGCCTCAAACAGCAGGTGCAGTTCGAGCGGGTCGCGCCCGAGGCGGCACCAAACGTTCCCGGCCTCGGCAGGCGCCATGGCCTGCGGACCTCCATCTTTCTCGAAGTGGAGGGAGCGGCTCACTATCTGCCATCGTATGCGGGCAATCTGGACATCATGACCTCCGCAGCGCTTGCCTGCGGCGACCTGATGGCCAAGCGGCGCATGGACGCTGGCATTGCTCGTGGCTTTCGGGAGGCAGCATGATCGGCAAGAAGCTCTACATTTCCGACGTCACGCTGCGAGATGGCAGTCACGCTGTACGGCATCAGTATTCAGTCGAGGATGTTCGCCGCATTGCTGCCGCGCTTGACCACGCAGGAGTCGATTCAATCGAGGTAGCGCATGGCGACGGCTTGGCGGGATCGAGTTTCAACTACGGCTTCGGCGCACATACTGATCTTGAATGGATCGAAGCCGTCGCAGAGACTGTCAAGCGGTCCAAGGTCGCCACCTTGCTTATCCCAGGCATCGGAACTGTGCATGATCTGCGCGAAGCCTTCGATGCTGGCGCCAGGGTTGTGCGTGTCGCTACACACTGCACCGAGGCCGATGTTTCCAAGCAGCACATCGAGTACGCCCGCCGACTAGGCATGGACACTGTCGGCTTTCTCATGATGAGCCACATGACCACGCCCAAGAAGCTGGCGGAGCAGGCGAGGCTGATGGAGGCCTACGGTGCTCAATGCATCTACGTCGTCGACTCTGGCGGTGCGCTCGGCATGCAGGATGTCCGTGATCGCTTCCAGGCGTTCAAGGCTGCGCTGAAGCCCGACACGCTAACTGGCATTCATGCGCACCACAACTTGAGCCTTGGGGTGGCGAACTCGATCATCGCTGTCGAGGAGGGATGTGATCGCATCGATGCCAGCCTCGCCGGCATGGGCGCCGGCGCCGGAAACGCCCCTCTCGAAGTCTTCGTGGCAGCCGTGGAGCGCCTAGGATGGAACCACGGCTGCAACACGCTCGCGCTGATGGATGCGGCGGATGACATCGTGCGACCGCTTCAAGATCGGCCGGTCCGCGTGGATCGCGAGACATTGGCCTTGGGCTACGCGGGGGTGTACTCCAGTTTCCTTCGTCACGCCGAAGCGGCGGGCACCAAGTACGGCCTGAAGACGGTGGAGATCTTGATTGAGTTGGGCCGTCGCAATATGGTGGGCGGCCAGGAGGACATGATCTTAGACGTTGCGCTAGACATGGTGTCAAGACGCACCAACTCCCGCGGCATGGCGTAGGCGAGCGGTCAGCGGCTGGTCGTTGCGATGAACCGGGACTGCCATGACCGCGTCGCATCGCAGCGGAGCGAGTGCCTCTTTGAGTAGGTCAGCAACTTCGCTGAACCAGGGCCACCGCCGCCGTAGGCATTCGCTGGTACCGAAGACCCTTATGTGAACAAATCCCCGACAGAAAGGCCCGTCATCGTCTTTGTCGGACTGGGCGAGCCTGAAGTGGATCGCATTCTGGACGACGTGGTGGAGTTGGCCCAGATCGGCCGCTGCTTTGTGCTGGGCTCTAACATGTCCTTGCTCGGGGCGTTCGAGACGCAGTGGGGATCACGGGTGGACCTGACACTTGTCTACGCGAGCGCAGAGCGCGCGATCGTGTTTGACGCGCTTGCCCTCATTCTCGAACGGGAGAGGGTCAACCTGAACAACGCGATCTGGGTCTACGAGGGACCGCCCGAGGACGTTCCGCACGAAGTGGCTATAGCCATTCCCGCCAAGTCACAGGGAAGGACGCATCTGGCGAAGCGCATCGCTCAGGAGCTGAGTGTCAAGCGCATGTGATGTCATCTGACGAGAGCCCGAACGACTGCGAGATGTCCGAGAGCGTGTGAATGCGAGGGCTGACGGCGACCGGCAGCACCCGCTGCATAGCCGACGCCCGGGACGTCTCGGCCAACGGCAGCTACGGGTCG
>CAZVTK010000147.1:0-11351 GCA_964629765.1 uncultured Mesorhizobium sp. | reverse complement strand
GGACGGGTGCGAAGCACCCAGGGCGGTGCCGAGCATAGCGAGGCGGATGAGGGGTATCGTTCCGGTCAGGGCGCACTGAGATGGCCGCCACCCCCGACCCGAACGGCCGCATCGCCGACAACATCGTCTATTTCGCCCGCGCCCTGCGCAAGGCGGGCATGCGCGTCGGCCCCGCTTCCGTGGTCGATGCCATCGAGGCGGTGATGGTCGCGGGCATCGGCGGCCGCGACGATTTCTACTGGACGCTGCATGCGGTGCTGGTAAAGCGGCGCGAGGACCGGCCGGTCTTCGACGAGGCGTTCCGCCTGTTCTGGAAGTCGCGCGAGTTGATCGAGAAGCTGATCGCCATGTTCTCGCCGGTGGCGCCGGCGAACATGGAGCGCAGGAAGGACCGTGCCGCCGAGTCGCGCGTCACCGACGCCCTGTTCGCCGGGCACCGCGACGCGCAGCGTCCGCAAGAAGTCCCGCAGATCGAGATCGACGCGACCATGACCTTCTCGGGCGAGGAGGTGCTGCGGGCCAAGGATTTCGCCCAGATGGACGCGGCCGAGCTGGCGGCGGCGCGGCGGGCGCTGTCGGCCATGCGGCTGCCCTTCGACAGCGTGGCGACGCGGCGCTTCCGCCCCGACGCGCGCGGCGCGCGGATCGACGCCCGCGCCATGATGCGCGCCTCGATGCGCACCGGCGGCGCGCTGATCCTGCCGCGCTTCCGTGTCGTGCGGCAGGTGCAGCCGCCGCTGGTCGTGCTCGCCGACATTTCCGGCTCGATGAGCCAGTACAGCCGCGTCTTCCTGCATTTCATGCACGCGCTGGCCGAGCAGCGGCGGCGGGTGCACGCCTTCGCCTTCGGCACGCGGCTGACCAATCTGACGCGGCAGTTGCGCCACCGCGACCCCGACGAGGCGCTGGCCGAGTGCGCGGCGGCGGTGCGCGACTGGTCGGGCGGCACCCGCATCGGCGAGGCGATCGGCACGTTCAACCGCCTGTGGTCGCGCCGGGTGCTGGGGCAGGGGGCGATCGTGCTGCTGATCACCGACGGGCTGGAGCGCGACGACGCGTCGGGCCTGTCGGCCGAGATGGAGCGGCTGCACAAATCCTGCCGGCGGCTCGTCTGGCTGAACCCGCTGCTGCGCTTCGAGGGTTTCGAGCCCCGCGCGCGCGGCGTGCGGGCCATGCTCCCGCATGTCGACGAGTTCCGGCCGGTGCACAATCTCGCCGCCATCGCCGACCTTGTCGCCTCCCTCAACGACGCGCCGCGCCGGGCTGGCGCAAGACCGGTCCCCGCTGCGGCCCTTGGCAACGCGTCGCGGGCGGACGCATAATCAGGTTCCGGGAGTGAGGCCATGATGGACGTAGCCACCGATAGCGCCGCGCCGCGCGATCCGCTGGATGTGGCGGAGGACTGGAGATCGGCCGGGCGCGCGGTCGCTCTCGCCACCGTGATCGAGACATGGGGCTCGGCGCCGCGCCCGGTGGGCAGCCAGTTGGTGGTCGACGCCGACGGCAATTTCGACGGCTCCGTCTCCGGCGGCTGCGTCGAGGGCGCGGTGATCGCCGAAGCCGCCGAGGTGATCGCCGACGGGCGCGTGCGCATGCTCGAATTCGGCGTCGCCGACGAGACGGCATGGCAGGTCGGGCTCTCCTGCGGCGGCCGCATCCGGGTCCGGGTCGAGCCCGTGTCCTGATGGATATCGCTCTTTTACGCACGCTGAATGCCGAACGGCGCGCCCGCCGCGCGGCGATCCTCGTTTCCGATCTCAACGGCGGCGGTCCCGACAGGCTGCTGCGCGAGGGCGACGATCCGGGCGGCGCCCTCGGCGAGGCCGCGGCCGCGGCGTTCCGCTCGGGCAAGTCGGGCACGGTCGAAGTCGACGGGCGGCAGCTTTTCCTCAACGTCCACGTTCCGGCGCCGCGCCTCGTGGTGATCGGCGCCGTGCATATCAGCCAGGCGCTGGCGCCCATGGCCCGCATCGCCGGCTTCGACGTGGAGATCATCGACCCGCGCACGGCCTTTGCGACGTCGGAGCGTTTTGCCGGGACGGCGCTGCGCGCCGACTGGCCGCAGGACGTGCTGGCGGCGCGGCCGCTCGACGGCTACACGGCGCTGGCCGCCGTGACCCACGATCCCAAGATCGACGACTGGCCGCTGGAGCAGGCGCTGCGCGCGGGCTGCTTCTATGTCGGCGCGCTCGGCAGCCGCAAGACGCATGCGCGCCGCGTGGAGCGGCTTGGTCAGGCAGGACTTACGCAAGCTGAGATCGCCTCGATCCGCGCGCCGATCGGTCTCGACATCGGCGCGGCGAGCCCCGCGGAGATCGCCGTCGCCATCCTCGCCGAAATGATCGGCGCGCTGCGCCGCCGCGGCCTCGACCATCCGCACGATGCGGCCGTATCGTGAGGTTCGGGCGCGTCGATACCGCCGAGGCCGAGGGCGCGATCCTCGCGCATGCCGTCAATGCCGGTCCGCTGCGGCTGCCCAAGGCGCGGCGGCTCGACCGCGAGGACATCGCCCGGCTGCTGGAGGCCGGCGTGCGCAGCGTCGTCGCGGCGGTGCTGGAAGAGGGCGATGTCGGCGAGAACGAGGCCGCTGCGCGCCTGGCGGGGCTGCTCGCCTCGGATCATGTGGAGGCGCGGCCGGCGAGCACCGGCCGCGTCAACCTGCACGCGACGGCGGCCGGCGTCCTGACCGTGCAGGCGGCGCTGGTCGACGCCTTCAACGCGGTCGACCCCGCCATAACGCTGGCGACGCTGCCGGCTTTCGCTGATGTCGCGGAAGGGCAGATGGTCGCGACGGTGAAGATCATTCCCTTCGCCGTGCCCGGACAGAGGCTTGAGACGGCGGCAGCGATCGTTTCGGGTAAGTCGACGCTTACGGTATCGCCGTTCCGCGCGCTGAGGACCGGGCTGGTGCAGACGGTGCTGCCGGGAACCAAGCCGGGCGTGCTGGACAAGACGGCGGAATTGACCGGCGCGCGCCTGCGCCGCTCCGGCGGGTCGGTGGCGATGGAGACGCGGGTCTCCCATGACGAGGCGTCCGTGGCCGAGGCGCTGCGGCGGCTGCGGCCGTCCTGCGACCTGCTGGTGGTGTTCGGGGCCTCTGCCGTCAGCGACGAGAACGATGCGATCCCCGCGGCGATCCGGGCCGCGGGCGGCACGGTCGAGCGCACGGGCATGCCGGTCGATCCCGGCAACCTGCTGGTGATCGGGGATCTCTCGGGCGTGCCGGTGCTGGGCGCGCCCGGCTGTGCGCGCAGCCCCAAGCTCAACGGCTTCGACTGGGTGCTCGACCGGCTGGCAGCCGGCCTGCCGGTCGATTCGCGGATCATTGCCGGCATGGGCGTCGGCGGCCTGCTGATGGAGATACCGACGCGGCCGCAGCCGCGCGAGCCGCGCCCGGCGCGGCCGGCATCGGTGGCGGCGGTGCTGCTGGCGGCCGGCCGGTCGAGCCGCATGGGCGGGCCGAACAAGCTGCTGGCGACGTTCGGCGGCGTGCCTCTGGCGCGGCTGTCGGCGGCGCGGCTCGCGGCGAGCGGGGCGCGCCCGGTGGTCGTCGTCACCGGCCATTCGGGCACGGCGGTGCGCGCGGCGATCGGCGACATCCCGGTGCGTCTCGTCGACAACCCGGATTTCGCCCAGGGGCTGGCGAGCTCGCTCAAGGCCGGCATTGCCGCGCTGGGGCGCCCCGCCGGCAACGGACCCGACGGCGTGCTGGTGGCGCTGGCCGACATGCCGGGCGTCGGGACGGCGGACTACGACCGCATGATCGCCGCATTCCGCCGGCACGGCGGCAAGGTGGTGGTGCGCGCGACGGCGTCGGGCCAGCGCGGCAATCCGGTGATCCTGCCGGCCGGGCTCGCCGCGCGGGTGGGCGAGCTGGAGGGCGACACCGGGGCGCGGCACTTGATCGAGACGGGCGGGCTGGAGATCGTGGACGTGGAACTGGGCGAGGCCGCGCGGCTGGATGTCGACACGCCGGAGGCGCTGGCCGCCGCGGGCGGGGAAATCGCGCCGTGAGGCGGCTGGCGCTCGCCGGGCTGGCGCTGCTCGCCTTCGGCGTCGCGGCGCGCGCCGAGTTGCTGAAACCCTTCAAGGACGAGCTGTTCGCCTATCCCGGCATATTGGAGACGCGCGACGGCGGCGCCTGGCGCGTGGCCGACTATGACGAGATGCGCGACATCAACGGCCGCGACGAGATCCCCGAACGGCGGGTGCAAGGCCGATATGTCGCGCTCGGCGTGCGGCGCGAGCAGCAGGAGCTCGTGGCGAAGACGGCGGCCGGCGAGGTTCGCCATTTCGCGGTCGGCAGGGCCGACGGGGCGTCGGTCATCGTGGTCTATCTGCACGGCCAGGGCGGCAACCGCCGGCAAGGGGCGGACGACTTCACCTTCGGCGGCAACTTCAACCGCATCAAGAACATGACCGTGGCGGCCAGCGGCCTCTATCTGTCGCCGGATGTCGCGGCATTCGACGATGCCGGGGCCGCGCGCATCGGCGCGCTGCTCGCGCTTTACACGGCGCGCTCGCCGAAGGCGGACATCTACCTCGCCTGCGGGTCGATGGGCGGGACGATCTGCTGGCGGCTGGCCGACGATGCCGGCATCGCCGCCCGGCTGGGCGGCCTGCTGTTGCTCGGCTCGCTGTGGGACGAAGGTTTCCTGCGCAGCGCCGCGTTCAAGCGGCGGGTGCCGCTTTATCTGGGGCAGGGCAGCCGCGACAGCGTGTTTCCGGCCGAACGAATGCGCACCTTCTACGACCAGATTCGCGCGCGTGCAAAAACCTATCCGGTGCGCATGGTTGTGTTCCGGGGCGGCAGCCACGGCACGCCGATCCGCATGACCGACTGGCGCGAAACCATCAACTGGATGGCAGCGGCGAAATGACCGGCGGCTACGGCCCGGTCAGGTAGTCGACCACGCTCTGGTGCTCGATCTCGCCGTCATAGGTGGCGTCGACCTCGTAGCGGACCAGCGCGAACTCGCCGTCGCGGAAGATCCATGTGCCGATGGCCGATGCGTCGCCCACGCCGCGCCATTTCGACCATGAACTCAGCGTCATGACAGCCGGATCGAAGTCCGAATTCACCAGTTCGGCGGCGGAGCGGAACCCCTTCACATAGATCGCCTCGACGGGCTTCTCGAAGTCGTCGTCCTGATAGCGGATGTCGAGCTCGGGCGTGGCGAAACCGAGCGGCCGCATCAGCCCGTAGGCGTCGCCCTGTATGTAGACGTGGCTTTCATTGTAGGCGCCGCGATTGCACAGGAAGCGAAAGAGATGGGCCTTGGAGGTCGGTGCGCCGGCGTCCTCGTAGGAATAGGCGAAGTCGATGTCCCAGCGGGAAAAATTCTCCGGGTCCCGTTTTTCCGCCTCGTCGATCATGCAGGTGCTGGCGAAGGCGTCCTCGTAGACGGCGCGCGCCTTGCGGTCGAGCAGTTCGGAGGGGTCGGGGGCGGGCGCGTCGCCGCAGCGCGCCGGCACCGCCTGCTCGACGCTGTCGCTGGACGGCGCAAGCGCACCGCGCACGATGTGCAGCGGCGCGAAATCCTCGCTTTGGATCTGCGGATTGGCCAGCCGCAATTCGTAGCAGCCGCCATAGACCTGCATGTCGCCGTCGGCGGTGCGCGCCTCGATCGCCACCGGCAGCGAATAGTGGACGCTGCCCGCCGCGCCCTCCTCGCCGGCCGGGCCGGTGCGCACGATCACCGTGTCGGTGTCGGCGTAGCCCTCGGCATAGGCGTCGAGGCTGGCCGCCGGCTTCTCGGCGAAATAGGACCACGCCCGCGCATATTCCTTGCGCTCCACCGCGTTGTAGAGCGAGCGGATCAGCGCCTCCGGCGAGGACCGGTCGTCGAGATAGGACGGATCGGCGGCCTGCGCGGGCATGACGCCGACGGCCAGCAAGGCCACTGCCTGAAGAAGACGAGACATGTGATTCTCCGCCGGTAACCGGCGGACAATAGCAGCGATTGCGGCCGCTTCGTGCCTCAGCGCAGCGCCATCTCGCGGGCGATGCGCGGAAAATCGGCCGGCTTGATGTTGATGTCGGCGCGCTCCGCGTTGCTCATGGCGTGAAGCACGGCCAGCGCGGCGCGGTAGCGGGCTTCCTCGCGCGGACGCGGGCGGGAAAAGAGTTCGGTGAAAAATCCCATGGATCGGCTCCTTCGGGTCGATCCTCCCGCGTCGCAACATAGGGATTCGTGCCGCTTTGTGCAGTGCAGCAATCGCATGGCTGCCATGCGGCCCTCCGTGGCGTTTGTCACATTGCGGTGACGTTTCCGGGCCAGTCTCGCCGTTTTGCGCGGCCGGGCCGAAGCATTGAATCGGGGGTGGCGCACGCCTCGAAACATCGTTTCGAATCAGGTTCTTCGCTAAAAGGCGCGCGTCCGGCGCAGGCAAACGTTAAGGTGTCGGTGGCAGATTCGCGGCGTGGGCGGAAAGGTCGGAACGGAGTTGACCATGGCCACTGTGAGCCGGGACTTCGCAACGATGCTGGACGAGCTGATCCTCGCCGACGAGGCGGATCGGGCCTCCGCCGCCACCATCGGCCGGGCCGATTTCCTCGCGGCGATGGAGGAGCTTCAGACCGGCGGCCTGCGCGTCGGCGACCGCATGGCGGCGGCCAGCTATGGCGAGATGGCTTCCGAGCGGCCGTCGAAGCCGGCGCCCGAGGCCGCTGCGAAGCGCACTGCGGCCGCACCGGCAGCGCCGCTGCCCAGCCTCGACCCTGCGGACATCCGCCGCGAGCTCGGCCTTGACGGGCTGGGCGATGCGGCGGGGCTGGATGCGGCGCGGCGCCGGTTCGCCTTCGCCAATCACCCCGACCGCGTCGAGCCCCGGCTGCGCCAGCGCGCCGAGCAGCGCATGCGCATCGCCAACATGCTGGTCGACCAGGCCAAGAGCGTGCTAGCGCCCGCGAGCCGCCGTCGCCGGTAGGAAGCGGCTGCGGCGCAGCCAGCCGATCCAGCGCAGCGTGAGCAGGACCGCCACGACCAGCAGGCCGGCGCACAGGCCGATCCAGAGGCCGGCGCCGCCGAGGCCGAAGCGGAAGGCGAGCAGCGCCGAGAGCGGCATGCCCACGCCCCAGTAGCCTATTGCGGCGAACAGCATCGGCATCGCCGTGTCGTGCAGCCCGCGCAGCATGCCGCTGGCCACCGCCTGCGCCCCGTCGACCACCTGGAACAGCGCGGCGAGGGCGAGGAACACGATCGCGGCGTCGATGACGAGCGCGTTCACGGGATCGTCGAGATCGACGAACACGCCGATGAGCAGCCGCGGCACCGACACCATCACCAGCGCGGTCAGCGCCATGAAGCCAACGCCCATGGCAAAGGCCGTCCAGCCGGCGCGCGCCACGCCCTCGGCGTCGCCGGCGCCGAAGGCGCGGCCGACGCGCACCGTGACGGCCTGGCCGAGCCCCATCGGCACCATGAAGGCGACCGAGGCGATTTGCAGCGCGATGGCGTGGGCGGCGAGCGGCACGGCGCCGATCAGCCCCATCAGGAAGGCCGTGGCGTTGAACAGAGACACCTCGAAGACGAGGATGGCGCCGATCGGCAGGCCGAGCCGCAGCAGCGCCAGCAGGCGCGGCCAGTCCGCCCGCCAGAACCGGCCGAAGATGCGATAGCGGCGGAAGCGCCGCTCGGTGACGAGCACCAGCGCCAGCCCGCCGAACATCATGGTCGAGGCGAGCGTGGTGGCGACGCCGGCGCCGGCGATGCCGAGGTCGGGCATGCCGAGCCGGCCGAACATCAGCGACCATGCGGCGATCCCGTTGAAGAGGACGGTGACGCCCACCACCGCGAGCGCCCAGCCGGGCCGCTCCAGCGCCGAGACGAAGGAGCGCAGCACGATGTACCAGTAGAAGGGCAGGGCCGCCCATTGCAGGGCGCGCACATAGCTCCCCGCGAGCTTCGCCAGGTGCGGCTCCTGGCCCATCGCCAGCAGCGCGGCTTCCGCGCCGAACCACAGGAACAGCCAGAGCGGAATCACCGCCAGCAGGGCCAGCCACAGGCCCTGCCGTACGGTGCGGCGCACGTCGCGCACGGAGTGGCGGTCGCGGCCGAACGCGCTGGCGACCATCGGCGAGGTGGCGATCACGAGGCCCATGCCGAAGATCATCGGCGTGAAATAGATCGACGTGCCGAGCGTGCCCGCCGCCAGCACCTCCGGGCCGAGGCGACCCATGAGCGCGACGTCGGTCGTCGTCATGGCGGTCTGGCCGAGATTGGTCAGGATCATCGGCCAGGCGAGCGCGCCGGTGGCGCGCGCCTCGGCGAGCCAGCCTGTCGTGGTGGCGCCCATCGCGCCGGATGCGGCGGACATTACGGCCCTCCCGGTGAGGCGCTGCTTCTAGCGATCGTATGAGACGATGCAAAGGGGGAGGGCGTTGGGCCAGCGCCGGGCCTTCGAGATCGGTTCGGGATAACGCATCGTCATCGCTTTTTGCGCTGGCGGAATCGCGGGCCCGAGTCTAAGGCTCGGTTCCCATGGCGCGATATGTTTTCATAACCGGCGGCGTGGTCTCCTCACTCGGCAAGGGCATTGCGGCAGCCGCCCTCGGCGCGCTTTTGCAGGCGCGGGGCTACAGGGTCCGCATCCGCAAGCTCGACCCCTATCTCAACGTCGATCCGGGCACGATGAGCCCGTACCAGCACGGCGAGGTGTTCGTCACCGACGACGGGGCGGAGACCGACCTCGACCTCGGCCATTACGAGCGCTTCACCGGACGCTCGGCCAACCAGTCGGACAACATCACGACGGGGCGCATCTACAAGAATATCATCGAGCGCGAGCGGCGCGGCGACTATCTCGGCGCCACCGTGCAGGTGATCCCCCACGTCACCGACGAGATCAAGAAATTCATCCTCGACGGCAACGAGGAGTTCGACTTCGTCCTGTGCGAGATCGGCGGCACGGTCGGCGACATCGAGGCGATGCCGTTCCTGGAGACGATCCGGCAGGTCGGCAACCAGTTGCCGCGCGGCGGCGCGGTCTACATCCACCTGACGCTGATGCCGTGGATCCCGGCCGCGGGCGAGCTCAAGACCAAGCCGACCCAGCATTCAGTGAAGGAACTGCGCTCCATCGGCATCGCGCCCGACATCCTGCTCGTTCGGGCCGACCGCCCGGTGCCGAAGGAGGAGCGGCGCAAGCTCTCGTTGTTCTGCAACGTGCGCGAGAGCGCGGTGATCCAGGCGCTGGACGTGGCGCACATCTACGACGTGCCGATGGCCTATCACAAGGAAGGGCTGGATTCGGAGGTGCTGGCCGCCTTCGGCATCGACCCCGCGCCGAAGCCGCGCATGGAGCGCTGGCAGGAGGTTTCCGAGCGCATCCACAACCCGGAAGGCGAGGTCACCATCGCCGTCGTCGGCAAATATACGGGCCTCAAGGACGCCTACAAATCACTGATCGAGGCGCTGTCGCATGGCGGCATGGCCAACCGCGTGCGGGTGAAGCTCGACTGGATCGAGAGCGAGATCTTCGAGAAGGAAGACCCCGCGCCCTTCCTCGAGAAGGTGCACGGCATCCTCGTCCCGGGCGGTTTTGGCGAGCGCGGCTCCGAAGGCAAGATCCTCGCGGCCAAATTCGCGCGCGAGCGAAAAGTGCCGTATTTCGGCATCTGCTTCGGCATGCAGATGGCCTGCATCGAGGCGGCGCGCTCGCTGGCGGGCGTCGAGAAGGCGTCGTCCACCGAGTTCGGCCCCACCGGCGAGCCCGTGGTCGGCCTGATGACCGAATGGCTCAAGGGCAACATGCTGGAAAAGCGCCGCGCCGCCGGCGACCTCGGCGGCACCATGCGGCTCGGCGCCTATGAGGCACGGCTGGCGCCGGGCTCCAGGATCGCGGGGATCTACGGCGACACGCGCATCTCGGAGCGCCACCGCCACCGCTACGAGGTCAATGTCGACTACAAGGAGCGGCTGGAGGCGTGCGGGCTGGTGTTTGCCGGCATGTCGCCCGACGGCGTTCTGCCGGAGACGGTCGAATATGCCGACCATCCCTGGTTCATCGGCGTGCAGTACCACCCGGAGTTGAAGAGCCGGCCCTTCGAGCCGCATCCGCTGTTCGCCAGCTTCATCGGCGCGGCGGTGGAGCAGAGCCGGCTGGTCTGAGGCGCGCCGCGAGGCTTGATCGCGGTCAAGGCGGCCGGCGCGGCGGGCGGGGATAGTGTCCTCCCGTGCCGGGAGGAACGCCGCCGTGAACGCGCTCATTCTCCAGCTTGTCGCCTTTCAGGTGCTGCTGCCGCTCGCGCTCATAGCGGCCAACGCGCTGGTGCCGGCCGCGTCCCTTGCCGCGCTGCTGCTGCGCGCCGGCGCCGTGCTGGTCGTCGTCGCCTATGTTGCGCTGGCCGGCATGTGGCTGTTTCCGCCCTACTGGACGCCATGGGTGCTGGGCCTGCTGCATGCCGCCGGAACGACCTACGCGGCGATGCGCCTGCATCGTCGCGGCCGCAAGGCGCCAGCCTGGCGCAGATGGGGCGAGCCCACGGCTGGTCTTGTTGCGCTTGCCGCCGTGGCGTTTCTCGCGGCGCCCGCGGTGCGCGGGCAGATGCGGCCGGACGGCGCGGTCGACATGGCCATGCCCCTCGGCCCGGGCCGCTACCTCGTCGTCAGCGGCGGCTCCACGCTGGCCGTCAACACGCATCTGGCGACGCTCGCCGGGGAGCGGTTCAGCCGCTACCGGGGGCAGAGCCGTGCCGTCGACCTGATCGGCATCGACGGCGCCGGCCTGCGCGCCTCGGGGATCGCGCCGCGCGACCCCGCCGCCTATGCGATCTACGGGACCGAGGTGAGGGCGCCCTGCGACGGCACGGTGCTTACCGCTCGCGACGGGCTTCCGGACCTCGACGTGCCGCAGGCCGACCGCGACAACCTTGCCGGCAACCATGTGATGATCGAATGCGGTCCGCATGTCGTGGTGCTGGCGCACCTGATGCGCGGCTCGGTCGCCGTTTCCCCCGGTGCGTTTCTGGCGCAGGGCGAGCGGGTCGGCCGCGTCGGCAACAGCGGCAACACGTCGGAGCCGCATCTGCACATGCATGTCCAGCGGGGCGTGCCGACCGACGCGCCGCTCGGCGGCGAGCCTGTCTGGTTCACTGTGCATGGCCGCTTTCTCGTTCGCGGCGCCGTGCTGCGCGTGCCGTAGACCGTTTTATGGCTGGATGGAATCGCTCCGCCGGAGGGTTTCCCCCAATTGGGTGGAATCGGGGCAGATGCCCGCAGCGCCAGCCCGCTTGCCCGATGAACCACATCGGGACTGCGCCCGGGGGGCGAGCCACTTGTCTCGCCCGGCCTTCGCTCTAGGCGACCGACTCATAATTCCGCAGCCAGATGCGGATTGACGCGAGTTGT
>CAZVTK010000146.1:0-11382 GCA_964629765.1 uncultured Mesorhizobium sp. | reverse complement strand
CGCCTCGCCATCGGAGAAACAGAGTGACCCGGATTTCACCGGAATTGCTCTAGCCCACGGACATTGCGGGGGCAATTGTGCCAACGGCCCGCAAGCGGGCCGTTGGTTGGATCAGATAAAAGGTGCAGGCCCCTGCTATCAGGCCCGGTTCAGGCTGCGCGCCGTGCCGCGCCGCCGCGCCTGCGGCGGCCGCGTCCGCCAGCGGGCTTGCCGGCGGGCTTGGCAGCCGGCTTGCCGGCAGCCGCATGGGCCTGCCCGCGCTCGGCACTGCGCTCCCCATGGCGCTCGCCGCCGCCGAGCCCGTCGGCGCCGAACACCTTGTCGGCGAACGCCTTGCCGAACGGGCGGCCTTGCGCGGCGCCGTGCGGCTTGTGGCGAGCCGGCGCCGCCTTGGGTTTCGGCGTACCGCCATTGCCGCGCGGCGCCCCCCTTCCCTGGCCTCGGCCCGCGCCCTGGCGGGCGGCATGCTCGGCGTCGCGGCGGTCGTCATTGGCGGCGATCGCGCGATCCGCCGCCGAGCGCACCGGATCGGGCTCGTCGAGATGGTCGCCCGTCACCGGCAGTTTCATGCGGATGACACGCTCGACCTGGCGCAGCTTGGCGTTCTCAGACGGGTCGACCAGCGTGATCGCGATGCCCGAGGCGCCGTTGCGCCCCGTTCGGCCGATGCGGTGGACGTAGCTCTCGGCCTCGTCCGGCAGGTCGAAATTGACGACATGGCTGACGCCCGGCACGTCGATGCCGCGCGCGGCGATATCGGTCGCGACGAGAATGCGCACCGTGCCGTCGCGGAACCCGTTCAGCGCCTTCTGGCGGGCGTTCTGCGACTTGTTGCCGTGGATGACGGCCGCGTCCAGCCCGTCGCGGCCCAGGTCGCGGGTGACGCGGTCGGCGCCGTGCTTGGTGCGGGCGAAGACGATCACGCGCGACATGGCGGGGTCGGCCAGCATGTCGGACAGAAGCTTGCGCTTCTGCTTGACGCGGGCGAACACCACGCTCTGGACGATCTCGCCGGCGGTCGTGCCCTGCGGCGCGGCCTCGACGCGCACCGGGTCGCGCAGCAGCGTGCGCGCCAGTTCCTCGATCTCGGCCGGCATTGTGGCGGAGAACATGGCAGTCTGCCGCGCCGGGTGCGTCGCCTTGGCGATGCGCCGCACGTCGGGCAGGAAGCCCATGTCGAGCATGCGGTCGGCTTCGTCGAGCACCAGCCACGTCGTCTCGGACAGGTCGACGTCGCGCTCGCGCACGAGGTCCATCAGGCGGCCCGGCGTGGCGACGAGCACGTCGACGCCCGGCTGGAGCTTCTTGACCTGGGTGTTGCGCGACACACCGCCGAGCACGAGCGCACTCGACACATGCGCGCCCTTCGACAGCGTGCGGAAGGTCTCCTCGATCTGCACGGCGAGCTCGCGCGTCGGCGCCAGCACCAGCGCGCGCACCGTGCGCGGCTTGCGGCGCGAGCCGAGGCCGATGATCTTCGACAGGATCGGCAGGGCGAAGGCCGCCGTCTTGCCCGAGCCGGTCTGGGCGACGCCGAGCACGTCGCGCGCGCCCAGATGCGGCGGGATCGCGGCCACCTGGATCGGCTTGGGCTCGGTCAGGCCCGCGGCCTCGGTGGCCTTGAGCAGGACGCCGGAAATGCCGAGCGCGGCAAAGCCGCTCGCTTCGACATTGTCAGGCATGGTATTGTTATCGTTGTTCAATTCAAACTCTTCTCTTGCGCTGCCTCTTCGGCGGCGCATATCAAACGCTGCGGGGCGCAACCCGCGCGATCATGTTCAGGGAAACGACGAGGCGGGCGGCATCCGCCGCCGGGCTGCGCTGTCGGCCGTCCGCATCATGCGGGCGGGCTTGTCCGCCGCTGCCGAACCGTTCGGCGGGCGAAACAGACGCAACCGGTTCCTTCGAGGAAAAGCCGGACGAGCCGGCCCATGCGCCTTGTGTCCGCCCATATGGGGAAGTTCGCGCGGAAAAGCAAGCACTTGTTGCGCCGCAGCATGAACCTGCGGCGTGCCGGCTAGCGCGCAGCTTCTGCCAGCGCCTGCAATTTCAGCACCGTGTTCCAGTTGCGCGCCGTGGTGACCACGCCCAGCATGCGGTCGATGATGGGGGGCGTCTTCGACGGGCCGAACCCGTCCGGCGCGTGAAAATACATGAACGTCCCGGCGACGACGAGGTTCTCGGTGGGCTGCTTGCGTGCCCTCAATGCCTCGACTGCTTCGGGTTTCGGCTCGGCCGACAGGGCGAACAGATGGATCGAGGTCGGAACCTTCACCGCCTCCGGGAACGGGTTGGCCGCGATGGCACGGGCCCAATCCGCCTCGGCGACGAGCAGGATGTCCTTCTCGAACTCCATCTCGCGGCGGCAGGCGTCCGCGATCGCGGCGGTCGCCTCGTCGCGCGGCAGCGCGGTCTTCACCACGGCGTTGCCGCTGTTGATATAGGTGGCGACGTTGTCGAACCCGGCTTCGGCCAGCACCTGCCGCAGCTTCGCCACGGGAAGCTGCGTGGCGCCGCCGACGCCGCGAAAGAGCACGATATAGACCGGCACGGGCCTCTCCCGCGAAGAAGGAGCATCGCCCCGCCTATTGCATATTGGCGCGCTCGCGGCCACTGTCGCGCCGCTTCAGGGGCAGGACTCAGTTCCGTGCAATATTCCGCCGTCCGCGCGGCCGTTCACGTCGCCTCGGTCTTCGCCATCTACCTGTCGGTCGCGATGCTGATTCCGGCGGCGGTCGACCTCTATTACGGCCATCGCGACTGGCAGGTCTTCGCCTTCTCGGCCATGTTCACCGGCGGGCTGGGGCTGGCGGTGGCCATGGCGACGCAGGGCCGGCCGCCCGCCTTCTCGACGCGATTCGGCTTCCTGGTCGTCAACATGCTGTGGCTGACCACCTGCGCGGTGGGCGCGATCCCGCTGCTCGCCTCCTCCCTCGATCTCGGCCTCGCCGACGCCTTCTTCGAATCGGTGTCCGGCATCACCACCACCGGCGGCTCGGTGCTGACGGGGCTCGACCGCATGGCGCCCGGCATCCTCATGTGGCGGGCCCTGCTGTCGTGGATGGGCGGGCTCGGTGTCATCGCCTTCGGCGTCTTCGTGCTGCCGATGCTCAACATCGGCGGCGTGTCCTATTTCCGCATCGAATCGTCGAGCACCGACGAGCGCCCCTTCGCGCGCTTCTCGACCTACACCTATGCGATGATCGCCATCTACGCGGCGGCGACGGCGCTCTGCGCGTTCTTATACGCGGCGGCGGGTATGGGCGGCTTCAACGCGCTGACCCACGCCATGTCGACCGTGGCGACCGGCGGCTTCGCCAACCACGATTCGTCCTTCGGCTTCTATGCGGACAGCCCGCTGATCCTGTGGACCGGCATCGTGTTCATGGTGATCGGCGCCCTGCCCTTCACCATCCTGATCCTCTTCCTCGCCCGCGGCCGCCTCGACGCGCTGGCCGACCCGCAGATCCGCGTCTTCCTCGCCTATCTGGCGGGCTTCTCGCTGGCGGTGGCCGTCTACATGCGCATCGTCGAGGAGGTCCCCTTCTTCGACGCGCTGACGCACGCGGTGTTCAACATGACGTCGATCATCACCACCACGGGCTTCGCCAGCCTGGATTACGGGAGCTGGGGTCCGTTCGCGGTGACCTGCGCCTTCGTCGCCACCTTCATGGGCGGCTGCGCCGGCTCGACCACCGGCGGCATCAAGGCCTATCGCTTCCTGATCCTGTTCGAGCTGCTCTACAACGGGCTGCGCCGGCTGATCTATCCGAACACGGTACTGTCGGTGCGCTACGGCGACCGCGTGGTGGACGACGCCACGCAGCGCGCGGTGGTGCTGTTCGTCGCCGCCTTCTTCGTGCTCTGGCTGGTGCTGTCGATCCTCGTCTCGGCCACGGGCGTCGACATCATCACCTCGGTGACGGGCGTCCTGTCCTCGCTCACCAATGTCGGCCCCGGCCTCGGGCCGGTCATCGGCCCGGTCGGCAATTACGGCCCGCTGCCCGACGCCGCGAAATGGATCCTGTCGCTCGCCATGCTGCTCGGCCGGCTGGAAATCCTTGCCGTGCTCGTCATATTCACGCCGGTTTTCTGGCGCCGATAGCGCGGCAGGCGCGGGGCCGCCTTCAACGGCGTTGCCGCCCGAGGGGACATGGACTTGAGACGACCGACGGGACTGATTGCCCTCGCGGCGCTGGGCCTCGCGCTGGCGGGGTGCAGCGCCAGCACGCGCGAGGTCATGCAGGTGGAGACGCCGGCGGCGGCCGCGCTCGCACCGGTCTATGCCTCGCACCGCATCTTCGTGGCGACCACGCGCGACCGCGCCGGCGCGGCGAAGACGGGCGAGGCGTTCGACGGCGGCCGCTCCGCGCGCGCGGCCTTCGCCTATGTCGACGTCTCGGTGCCTCCGACCCACAAGGCGGGCGAGATAAGCTGGCCGCGCAAGGGCCGCAACGATCCGGCCAAGCACTTCACCACCCGCGACATCGGTTTCTATCCGGTGCCGGCCTCGCTCCAGTCTGCGCTGGCCAACGACGCCGCCGCCAAGGGCGGGCGGGCGCTGGTCTTCGTCCACGGCTTCAACACCTCGTTCGACGAGGCGGTGTACCGGCTCGCCCAGATCGTCCACGATTCGAACTATGGCGGCACGCCGCTGCTGTTCACCTGGGCGTCGTCGGGCAAGCCCTACGACTACATCTACGACCGCGAGAGCGCGACCGCCGCGCGCGATGCGCTGGAGGGCACGCTGCGCCTCGTCGCGGCGAGCGGCGCGCAGCGCGTCGACATCATCGCGCATTCCATGGGCGCCTGGGTGACCATGGAGGCGCTGCGCCAGATGGCGATCTCCGGCGATTCCAACCTCGGCGGCAAGCTCGGCGACGTGCTGCTCGCCTCGCCGGACATCGACCTCGACGTGTTCAAGAGCCAGATGGCGCGCATCGGCAAGCCGCGCAGCCCGTACATCGTGCTCCTGTCGTCGGACGACCGGGCGCTGCGCATGTCGACCCTCATCGCCGGCAACAAGCCGCGGCTGGGTGACTATGCCAGCGCGACGGATCTGAGCGACTACGGCGTGACGGTGATCGACATGAGCGGGCAGAAAAGCAACACCGCCTCGAACCACCACAAATTCGCGGAGAACTCCCTGCTGCTGCGCCTGCTCGGGCAGCGCCTCTCGGAGCCCGAGACGCTCGACGGCGACAACCGGCAGATCACCGACCGCATCCGCGACTATGCGCGCGGCCTCAACCGGCAGATGACGCAGGCGACCAACACGGCGCTGTCCGCACCGACCCAGCCGATCGAGCGCGCGCCGCTGCAATAGGCGGTGCGGTTCGCGCGCAGCCTCAAAGGAACAGGTCCACCTTCTCGAATTTCGTCACGTCGATGATACCGGCGTCGGAGATGCGCAATTCGGGGATCACCACCAGCGCCAGCAACGAGTGCTGCATGTAGGCATTGTTCAGCGTACAGCCCATCTGGCGCATCGCCTCGGTCAGCGCCGCCGCCTTCTTCGCCACCGTCTCGGCGCGCTCGTCCGACATCAGCCCGGCGATCGGCATCTCGACCAGCGCGAGTTGCTTGCCCTTCGACACCATGACCACGCCGCCGCCGACCTTGCCGAGGATGTTGGCGGCCAGCGCCATGTCCTTCTTGTTGGTGCCGACCACGATCATGTGGTGCGAATCATGCGCGACGGTGGAGGCCATCGCGCAGTCCTTCATGTAGCCGAAGCCGCTGACGAAACCGTTGGTCACCGCGCCGGTGCCGCGGTGGCGCTCGACCAGCGCGATCTGGCAGACGTCGTTGCGGCGGTCCATCTCGACCAGCCCGTCGCGCACCGAAAGGTCGGCCTCCAGCGCCCGCGTCGGCGCCTGGTTCTCGACCACGCCGATGACGCGCACGCGCACCTCGTTGGCCCCCTTTGGCGCGGCGATGTCGAAGTCTGCCGCCGCCAGCGCCTTGCCCAGCTTGACGGTTTTCTTTGCCTTGGCCGGATAGGCATAGGGCGCGATCTCGGTGGCGAGCTTGCCGTCCTTCCCGTAACGCACGCCCCGCGCGAAAACCTCGTCGATGGCGAGCGCCGGCAGGTCGGAAACGATGAGGAAATCGGCGCGGCGGCCGGGCGTGATCGAGCCCAGCTCGCGCTCCAGCCCGAAATGCTGCGCCGTGTTGATCGTCGCCATCTGGATGGCGGTGATCGGCTTCAGTCCTTGCGCGATGGCGTGACGCACCACGCGGTCCATGTGGCCGTCGTTGACGAGCGTGCCGGAATGGCTGTCGTCGGTGCACAGGATGAAATTGCGCGGGTCGAGGCCGCTCTCCGTCACCGCCTTGATCTGCGTCGCCACGTCGTACCAGGCCGAGCCGAGGCGCAGCATGGCGCGCATGCCCTGCCGCACGCGGGCGATGGCGTCCTCGGCGCGCGTGCCTTCATGGTCGTCGGCCGGGCCGCCGGCCACATAGCCGTGGAACGGCAGGCCGAGGTCGGGCGAGGCGTAGTGGCCGCCCACGGTCTTGCCGGCGCGCATGGTCGCGGCGATGCCGCCGACCATGGTCGGGTCGTTGGCGGCGACGCCGGGAAAATTCATCACCTCGCCCAGCCCGACGATGTTGGACCAGGTCATCGCCTCGGCGATGTCGGCCGGCGTGATCTCGGCGCCCGCCTGCTCCAGCCCCGGCGCGGAGGGCACGCAGGACGGCATCTGCACGAAGACGTTGGACGGCATGGCGGCCGCCTCGTCATGCATCAGCCGGACGCCTTCGAGGCCGAGCACGTTGGCGATCTCGTGCGGGTCGACGAACATGGTGGTGGTGCCGTGCGGCAGCACGGCGCGGCAGAACTCGGTGACCGTCACCATCCCGCTCTCGACATGCATGTGGCCGTCGCAAAGGCCCGGCACGAGATAGCGGCCGGCGGCGTCGACCACCTTCGTCGCCTTGCCGATGGCGTGGCTCGCGTCCGGCCCGCAATAGGCGAAGCGCCCTTCGGCGATGGCGATGTCGGTGGCCGGGATGATCTCGCCGGAATGCACGTTGACCCAGCGGCCGTTGCGCACCACCAGGTCGGCCGGCCGCCGGCCGGTCGCCACGTCCACCAAGAGAGGCGCCGCCTCGTGCCACGCCTTGAGTGCCGCAGTCCTGTGCGCCTTCGCCATCGCAAGCTCCATGATCCGCCGCGACTGTGCCAAGCCGCGCGGGATTTGACCAGCCGCAGAGCGTCGTCCCGGACGATTGTGTCGCACCGGCGCAGGCCTATACTCGGGCGCGATGACGACCCCCGCCCCCATGCTCCACCCCCACAGCCCCCGGCTGCGCAACTGGCTGGTCGCGGGCGCCGTGTTCCTCGCGCTCGCGGCGGCCATCGTGGTGCTCGGCGCACCCTATGCCAAGCGCATCCAGCTTGCCGAGGCGGCCACGCGCGGCGAGGCGACGCTGCGCCTCGCCGTCTCGGCGCTGCGCGGCCACATGCGCCGCTACGAGGCGCTGCCGCCGCTGATCGCCGACAATGACGACATACGCGGGTTGCTGGCCGGGCCGACCGAGGCGCGCCGCGACATCGTCAACCACTATCTCAAGCGGCTGAACGCCGAGCTCGAATCGTCCGACCTCTACGTGATGCTGCCGGACGGCGACACGGTCGCGGCCAGCAACCATGACGGCCCCGCCAGCTTCGTCGGCGAGAATTTCTCCTACCGCCCCTATTTCCTCGACGCCATCGCCGGCGAGGCCGGCCGCTTCTTCGCGCTCGGGACCACATCGCTCAAGCGCGGCTATTATTTCTCCGCGCCGGTCTTCGCCGCTGCCGGGCGTGCCGGGCGCACCGACCCCGCAATCATCGGTCCGGCGATCATCGGGGTCGTGGTGGTGAAGGTCGACATCGAGCCCATCGAGGCGGCATGGCAGGGGGCCGAGGGCGATTTCGTCGTCACCGACCCGGAAGGCATCGTCTTCATGACCAACCGGCCGGAGTGGCTCTATTCCGGCTTCCTGCCCCTCACCGACGACAGGCTGGCCCGCACCGCGGTCTCGCGCCGCTACGCCAACGCGCAATTGCGGCAAATGCCGATCATGGCCGAAGGCGAGAGCCACGGCCAGGACATGCTGACCCTGCGCGGCCCCAAGGGCAGGCGCGAGCTGATCGTGGTGAAGGAGCAGATGCCGGAGGCGGGCTGGACGGTGAAGCTGCTGCTCGACGCCGCGCCCGTGCATGCGCAGGCCAATATGAGCGTCGCCGGCGCGCTGCTCATCCTGCTCATCGCCTCGCTGGCGCTCGCCATCGTGGTGCAGCGGCGGGCGCGGCTCACCGAGCGCATGGCGCTGCAACGGGCGGCGCGCGCGGATCTGGAGCGGCGCGTCGTCGCGCGCACCGCCGACCTCGCCAACGTCAATCGCCGGCTCGAGACGGAGGTCGCCGAGCGCACCGCCGCGGAGGCGCGCCTGCGCCAGACGCAGGCCGACCTCGTGCAGGCCGGCAAGCTCGCCGCGCTCGGCCAGATGGCGGCGGCGCTGAGCCACGAGTTCAACCAGCCGCTGACGGCGGTGCGCACCTTCGCGGACAATGCCGCGACCTTGCTGGAGCGCGGCCGCGCGGCGGAAGCACGCGACAATCTGGCGCGCATCGGCAGCCTGACCGAGCGCATGGCCTCGATCGCGCGGCACCTGCGCAATTTCGCCCGCAAGCCCAACGAGCGGCTCGGGCCCGTGTCGGTGGCCGACGCCGTGCGCGACACGCTGGAGATCGTCGGCTGGCGGCTGAAGGCCGCCGACGCGCAGCTCGAGATCGACCTCGGCGAGCCGGCGCCGACCGTCATGGCGGGCGCCGTGCGCCTCCAGCAGGTGCTGGTGAACCTCCTGTCCAACGCCGCCGACGCCGTCGAGGGGCGCGGCGACCGCCGCATCGCGCTCACCGCGCGCCAGGAGGCCGGAAAGGTGACGATCAGCGTGCGCGACCGCGGCCCCGGCGTGCCGGAGGCGATCGCCGGGCGCATCTTCGATCCGTTCTTCTCCACCAAGGGCGTCGGCAAAGGCCTCGGGCTCGGCCTGTCGATCTCCTACAACATCGCCAGCGATTTCGGCGGGCGGCTCGCCGTCGCCAACGATCCGGCTGGCGGCGCCGTGTTCTCGCTGACGCTGGACGCCGCGACCGCGCTTGCGGAGGCTGCGGAGTAGTGGATTTCGTCGATCGTATCCGCGAGTTCGTGCGCGCTGGCGCGGTGCGCACCTCCGATCACGCCTATGGCAGGTTGCAGCAGAAGGACATATCCTATCGCGCGCTGGTGGCTTCGCTCGGCAGCGCGGAAGTTCTGGAACGATATCCGGACTATCGCCACGGATCGTGCTTTCTGGCGCGCCATCGGTTCGTCGACGACAGGATCGCCCATGCCGTATGGGGCCTGCCGCGCAACGCTCAGATCTTTGCGGTGCTGGTCACTGCCTATTGGCCGGACGAGGATGAATGGGACAGCGAATTGAGGACACGGCGATGAAGTCCGAGAAGTCGATCAAGCTCGTCCAGGAGGGCGATTTCGTCGTCAAGGTTGCCGTTACGCTGCTTCACGACGCGACGGGCTGGTCGCCCACTCTCTCGCATGAGGACATGCTGAAACTGGACGGCGCGCGCGAGGCTCTGCGGCGCGGGGACATCGCCGGCGCGGCTCGTTTTGGACAGGTCTTCGAACTGAAGCGGGTGGCATGAGCCGCGGGCGGGTCCTGCTCGTCGACGACGAGGAGGCGCTGCGCCACTCCTTCGCTCAGACGCTCGACCTCGCCGGCTTCGCGGTAGAGACCCATGGCGGGGCCGACCCCGTGCTCGACGTGGTCGGATACGGCTTCGAGGGCGTCGTCGTGTCCGACATCCGCATGCCCGGCATGGACGGCATGACGCTGATGGCGCGGCTGCGCGAGATCGATCCCGACATTCCCGTCATTCTGGTCACCGGCCATGCCGACGTGCAGCTCGCCGTGCGCGCCATGCGCGAGGGCGCCTATGATTTCGTCGAAAAACCGTTCAAGGCGCAGGCGCTGGTCGACATCGTGGCGCGGGCGTGCGACCGGCGCGCGCTCATTCTGGAGAACCGGCGGCTGCGCGCGGCGGCGGGGCGGCGCGACGATTTCGAGAGCCGCCTGCCCGGCCGCGTGCAGGCCATGGTCGATTTGCGCTACCGCCTGCGCGCGCTGGCGGCCACCGACGCCGACGTGCTGATCATCGGCGACACCGGCACCGGCAAGGAGGTGGCCGCGCGCGCGCTCCACGACGCCAGCCAGCGCGGGCAGCGGCCGCTGGTGGCGATCAACTGCGCCGCCCTGCCCGAGACGCTGATCGAGAGCGAGCTGTTCGGCCACGAGGCCGGCGCGTTTCCCGGCGCGATGCGTCCGCGCTACGGCAAATTCGAGCATGCGCGCGGCGGCACGATCCTGCTCGACGAGGTCGGCTCCATGCCGCTGCCGCTTCAGGCCCGGCTCCTGCGCGTGATCGAGGAGCGCGTCATCACGCGCCTCGGCTCCAACGAGGCCGTGCCGCTCGACGTGCGCTTCATCGCCACCTCCAAGGCCGATCTGGAAGCCGAGGTCGCGGTGGGGCGATTCCGGGCCGACCTGCTCTACCGGCTCAACGTGGTGACGCTGCGCATGCCGGCGCTGGCGCAGCGGCGCGAGGACATCCCGCTGCTGTTCCTCCAGCTCGTGAACGAGGCCGCGGTGCGCTATCACCGCTCGGCGATGGAGGTTCCCGCCGAGGTGCTGGATGCCGTGGCCGCGAGCGCGTGGCCGGGCAACGTGCGCGAGCTGCGCAACGCCGCCGACCGCTTCGTGCTCGGCCTCGGCGCGGTGTCCGACGAGGAATTGCGCTCGTCCGTCTCCGCGCACGGCACGCTGGCCGAGCGCGTGGCCGGCTTCGAGAAGGCGGTGATCGCGGGGGCGCTGGCAGCCTCCGGCGGCATGCTCAAGCCGGTCTACGAACGGCTCGGCGTCTCGCGCAAGACACTCTACGAGAAGATGCAGAAGCACGGGCTCGGCCGCGCCGGGGACTAGGTAGGGGACTTAATCAAACTATTGTCAAGATTGGCTGATTCGGTTCGGCGGTGGGTCCGGGGGCATGGAGGAAACCATGCGCCATCAGTTCTGGCTGTCAAACGAAGCGTGGGCGGCATTGGAGCCGCATCTGCCGAAGAACCAGCCGGGCAAGCCCCGCGTCGATGACCGGCGCGTCATCAGCGGTATCCTGCACATCCTCAAGACAGGCTGACGATGGCGGGACGTGCCACCGGAGTATGGCCCTGCGAAGACGATCTACAACCGATATGCCCGCTGGGCACGGCGTGGTGTGTGGCAGCGCATCTTCGCCAAGGTGGCCGCCGCCGGTTCGATCCCGGACGAACT
>CAZVTK010000145.1:0-11416 GCA_964629765.1 uncultured Mesorhizobium sp. | reverse complement strand
GACCTTGTCGTAATGGGCGCCCTCGTCGGTATAGAGCGTCTTCCAATAGTCGAGCGCCATGTCCCAGGCCTTGCCCTTGGGCGCGCGGTTGCGGCCCTCGACATAGTCGAACGTGGTCTGGTCGGGAGCGATGAGGCCGGCACGGGCGCCACCTTCAATGGTCATGTTGCAGACCGTCATGCGACCTTCCATCGAGAGCGAGCGAATGGCCTCGCCGGCATATTCGATGACGTGGCCGGTGCCGCCGGCCGTGCCGATCTCGCCGATGATGGCGAGGATGATGTCCTTGGCGGTGACGTGCGGCGGCAGCTTGCCGTCGACGCGCACCAGCATGTTCCTGGCCTTCTTCTGGATCAGCGTCTGGGTGGCGAGCACGTGCTCGACCTCCGAGGTGCCGATGCCGTGCGCCAGCGCGCCGAAGGCGCCGTGCGTCGAGGTGTGGCTGTCGCCGCACACGATGGTCATGCCCGGCAGGGTAAAGCCCTGCTCCGGGCCGACGATGTGGACGATGCCCTGCCGCACGTCGGCGGCGTCGTAATATTCGATGCCGAAATCGGCGGCGTTCCGGGCGAGCTGGTCGACCTGGACGCGGCTCTCCTCGTTCTTGATGCCGAACTTGCGGTCGGGCGAGGTTGGCACGTTGTGGTCGACCACGGCGAGCGTGCGCTCCGGATGGCGAACCTTGCGGCCGGCCATGCGCAGGCCCTCGAATGCCTGCGGGCTGGTCACCTCGTGGACGAGATGGCGGTCGATATAGAGCAGGCAGGTGCCGTCGGGCTGGCGGTCGACGACGTGGTCGTCGAAGATCTTGTCGTAGAGAGTGCGTGGGAGGGTGCGCGGGGCGGTCATGTGCGTCAATCCGTCGATATGGAAGAAAAGAGATGCCGCGGGAAAGCGGCAGGCGCGGCCTTACGCCCTTTCAGCCGATCAGGCTGGTCGTGGCGCCGGCCATGCGCGCGAAAAAGCGGGCCGGCAGGCGCTTGCGGTCCTGCAGCACGAAATTCGCATATCCCGGATGGCCGAAAAGCGCTTCCATGCCCCGGCAGATAGCAATTCTTTGGCGTCCCGGCAATGAGCCGGCGTCAGCGCGCGCTGCGCATGGCCGGAAGCTGCTTGAGGCCGCCGTCGGCCCTGTGCCGCGCATAGTCGGCCGAGTCCATCGGCACCAGCGCCACCCGGCCCTTCGCGTCGAAGACGAAACCGAAGCCGTGCTTCTTGGGCAGCGGCGAGGCGCGCAGGCACGCCTGGGCCTTGGCGAAGAACTGCCGGCGCAATTCGGCCTTCTCGTCCTCGCCGAGGCCGGACAGATCCTGCCGGCGCAGCCAGCTCTCGAACAGCACGTCCTCCTGCGTAAAGGCGAAAGGCGCGTCCTTCAGCATGTCGTACTGGACGGAAGCGACGGTAGGCTTGCCGTTGCGCGGCTGCGGCGGCTCGCCGGCGGCGACGGGACAATCGCCCGCCACGGAAATGAAGGTCGAGTAGTAGTTGTTGTCCATCCGGCTCAGTCCTTCAGCCCGCCGCCTTGCAGCCCGTCGCCCAGTTTGCCGTTGTTCATGTCGAGCTTCAACTCCAGCGCGTGCAGCAGGCCGAGCACGACCAGCGCCATCACCGTCGCGAACAACGCCACCTGCCATAGGCCCAGCCCGGCGGCGACGCCGATGGCGCCCGCCAGCCACATGCCGGCGCCGGTGGTCAGGCCGTGCACCTCGCCCTTGGTGAAGATGACGACGCCGGCGGCGAGGAATGCCACGCCGGCCGTCACCGCCTCGACGATGCGGATGGGGTCGAAGCGGGCTTCGTCGCGCATGAACATCGGCGCGTGGACGATCTCGATGGTCAGAAGCGCGTAGATCGCAGCGGCCACGCAGACGAGGATGTGGGTGCGCAGGCCCGCCGGGCGATTGCGCCATTCGCGCTCGAACCCGATCGCCGCGCCGGACAGGGCCGCCAGCAGCAGCCGCGCCACGATGACCGGAAAGGCGGTGTGGGTGGGATGGCCGAATTCCGCGACGAGCTGTTCCATGACGAGTCTCCGTGACGGCCACGGAAACTTGCGGGAGGCGCGGGAGTTCCCTTTCAACGCCCGTTTCAACGCTCGTGCGCGCGCCGCATCCGCCGCTCCAGCCCGCGCAGCGCCATCGACAGGCCGACGGTCAGCAGCAGATAGACATAGGCGACGATGGTGTAGGTCCCGAAGAAGCGGAACGAGCCGGCGGCGTAGATCTTGCCGAGCTGGGTGATGTCGGCGACGCCGAGCACCGAGACCAGCGAGGAATCCTTGACCATGGCGACGAAGTCGTTGCCGAGCGGCGGCAGGATGGTGCGGATCGCCTGCGGGAACACGATCAGGCGAAAGCGCTGGACGCGCGACAGGCCGAGCGCCTTGGCCGCCTCGATCTGCCCGGCCTCGACCGACTGGATGCCGGCGCGGAACACCTCCGCGATGAAGGCCGAATAGCCGATGGTCAGCGCCAGCACGGCGCGCATCAGCAGCGACACGTCGCGCACCAGCAATTCGCCGGCGAGCCCCGCCTCGCGCAGCGGCGCCGCCGCCCAGTTCCACGCGGCGACGAAGGCCGGCACGCCGGCAAAGGCGATCCAGAACAGCAGGACGAGGATCGGCACGCCGCGGATGATCTCGACATAGAAGCGCGCCGCCTGCCGCAGGACGAGCGAGCCCGACAGCGCCATCAGCGCGATGGCGAGCCCCAGCGCGGAGGCGAGCGCAAAGGCGCAGACCGTGACCCACACGGTGATCCACAATCCGCGCGCGACGGTGGCGAAGATCTGCCGGTAGAGGTCGCTGTCGGCGATGCCGACCGCGCCCGCTGCCGCGATCAGCCCGGCGGCGACCAGCCACCAGGGGAAGTCGGGCTTTTGCGCGGCGGGCGGCGTCATGCGGATCGCGGCGGCGGCTTGCGCCTCGCCATGGCCCGGCGCATTCGAAACCTCACTGCCCCATCTTGTAGTCGAGGAACCATGTCTTGTTCAGCGCATCCAGCGTGCCGTCGGCCTTGAGCGCGGCGATGCCGGCATTGAGCGGCGCGACGAGGTCGGAGCCCTTCGGGAAGATGAAGCCGAAATCCTCCGAGCCGAGCGGCCCGCCGATGACCTTGAGCTTGCCGCCCGAGGATTCCACATAGCCGTTGGCCGCCACGCCGTCGGTCAGCACGAGGTCGACGTCGCCGGCCAGCAGCGCCTGCACCGTCGCCCCGAACGTCTCGAACAGCTTTATCCGCGGGTTGGATTCGTTGCCGTCGAGAATGTCGTAGACGGAGACGTAGAAGGGCGTCGTGCCGGGCTGCGCGGCGATCAGCAGGCTTTCCTGCGGGCCGAACTCCTTCTCGTCCTTGAAGCGGCTCTCGTCGGCACGCACCAGCATGCGCATCTCCGAATGCATGTAGGGGTCGGAGAAATCGACCTTCTCCCTGCGGTCCTCGCGGATGGTGATGCCGGTCATGCCCATGTCGTACTGCCCGTCCGACACCGACTGGATCATCGCGTCCCACGACGTGTTCTGGATCTCGGCCTTGAAATTCAGGCGCTTGGCCAGTTCGGCGACGGCGTCATATTCCCAGCCGATCGCCTGCCCGGTCTTCGGGTCGACGAACTGCAACGGCGGATAGGCGTTCTCGGTGACGATCACCACCGTGCGCCCGCCGAGGTCGGGCAATGCCTGCGCGGAGGCGGCGGCGGGCAGGAGGACGGCCGCGGCCAGCGCGGCCAGCGAGGACAGAAGGCGCATCATGAACCGGCTCCCGGGAATGCGGCCCAGCCTGCGGCCGGGCGATGGGAGCACTCTAGCCGCTGCATGAGCGGCGGCAAGCGGGCGCCGGAAACGAAAATGGCGGCCGCAGCCGCCATCTCGAAACTCTTTTGCCGGCCGGCCTTACTCGGCGGCGGCAGCCTTCTCGGCAGCCTCGGCAGCGGCCTTCTCGGCGGCCAGCGCCTGCGCCGCCGCGACCTTCTCGGCCTCCAGCTTCGCGCGCTCGGCAGCGGCGGCCTCGCGCTCGGCGTCGTTCAGCTTCCTGGCGCGCACGCCGGAATTCTCGACGATGCGGGCCGACTTGCCGCGGCGGTCGCGCAGGTAATAGAGCTTGGCGCGACGCACCTTGCCGCGGCGCACGACCTCGACGCCCTCGACCAGCGGCGAGAACACGGGGAACACGCGCTCGACGCCCTCGCCGTAGCTGATCTTGCGGACGGTGAAATTCTCCTGGAAGCCCGAGCCGGCGCGGGCGATGCACACGCCTTCATAGGCCTGCACGCGGGTGCGCGTGCCTTCGGTGACGCGCACGTTGACGCGCACGGTGTCGCCGGGCTGGAACTCGGGCAGCTTGCGCTTCTCTTCGATCCTGGCGGCCTGTTCGGCTTCGATCTCACGGATGATGTCGACCATCGTCCTACCTCTTTCTTGCTTCTCGACAGCCAGAGCGTCCGCGCTTGCCTCGCAGCCTGCGGCCGCTCGGCTATGCTCCTCGGCCGAAGCTTCGGAACAGGGGCGTGTTCGCCGTCATTGATTGACGGGTAACCCGGCGCAAGCATGGCTTCCGCAACGAGTGGGCGGGCCGATACACCAAAAGTCCGGCCTTGTCACGCCTTTGGCGGCCGTTTTTCGGAAACCGCCTGCCGACCGCCCGTCATTGCGCCGAAACCGCGAGCGCCGACAAGGGCGCCACCACGATGACAGGAGGGAAGTCCATGACGGCCGCGCGCTGGAAGCTGCCCCCGCCCGGAAACCTGCCCTGGCCGCTGCGCGACAGCCGCGATGCGGTCACGTCGCTCGAGCGGGACGAATATGGAAGGCTGGTGATGCGCATCCGCCACCAGACCTTGCGCGGCATCACGCCGCGCCAGCTCGAATGGTGGTTCCGCAACATCGGCGGCGACATCGCGATCGGCGGCGTGACCACGACGCGCTACCGCGCCTGGCACCCGTTCGACCATATCCACTGGGCGCTCGCCCGCCCCGCGCCCGGCGGCGGAGCGGGCGTGGGCGCTCTCTTTCACATCGTGGAGGCGTTCGGCGCCGATCCCGCCATGCTGATCGATGTCGTGGAGGAGGTGGCCAGGCTGGATGAAAGCGGCATCACGCTGGTCAACCGGCGCGCCGGCATCGAGCTCAGCCGCCTCTCCCACGATTTCGTCGCGGCGCCGGAAGGCACGGACTACATCTCCTGCCTGACGGTGGGCACCGCCCTGCGGCCGCTGTCGGCGATCCTCAATCCGGTGATCCGGCGCTTCGTCTTCACCAAGGCAATGGGACACGCATGGCTGCGCCACAATGTCGAGGAAGTCGGGCTGCTGGAGCATCTCCTGCCGCTGCTGGATGCCCCGCGCGCCACCGTACCGGCCGCCGCCTGAACGCGCCGCGCTGCCCAGAGCCTGTTATGGATCATGAATGGGGCTGCGCTGCTGCCTGTTTTGGCCCACCGGTTCGTCGCCGGTCTTGCAGGTATTCCCGATACCGGTCTGCGACCGGCTCCTGCCGGGTGGACCAAAACAGGCAGCAGCGCAGCCCCATTCATGATCCATAACAGGCTCTAGGCGGCCGTCCGGCGTCGTCGGGACTGTCGACAATGGCGATAAACGATCTAGACGGGATGCAGCAACGGGGAATCAGCATGACGCCGCTCGACGCAGCCCTTCTCTTCGGCGCCGGCTTCCTGTCCGGCGCCGTCAACGCGGTGGCCGGCGGCGGCACCTTCCTCACCTTCGGCGCCCTGTCTCTGGCCGGCATTCCGCCGATCGCGGCCAACGCCACCTCCTCGGTCACGCAGTTCCCCGGCTACGTCACCTCCACCCTCGCCTATTGGTCCGACATCCGCACCTTCTGGCGGTCGGCGCTGCTGCTGTGCGCCGTCTCGGCGGTCGGTGCGCTGGCCGGCGCGCTGATCCTGCTGGCGCTCGACAATCCCGGTTTCCGCGCGCTGGTGCCGTGGCTGCTGCTGGCGGCGACGGCGGTGTTTGCCGCCGGCCCTTGGCTGAAACCAAAGACGAAAGCCGGCGACGAACCTGCGGTGGGCGGCTTCGCCGGCTGGCTGATCCAGCTCGCCACCGCCGTCTATGGCGGCTTCTTCGGCGCCGGCATGGGCGTGATGATGCTGGCGACGCTGGGGCTCACCCAGCCGGGCGACTACCACCGGCTCAACGCGCTGAAGAACCTTTTGTCCATCGTCATCGCGGCGGTGGCGATCGTCGTCTTCGTCGGCGGCGGCGTGGTCGCCTGGCCGCAGGCGCTGGTGATGGTGCCGGCCGTCGCGCTCGGCGGCTATGCCGGCGTCTGGAGCGCGAGGCGCGTGCCGCAGCAGGCGCTGCGCGGCTTCGTCATCGCCGTCGGCCTGCTGCTCGCGATTTATTATTTCGTCTCGGGCTGAAGCGCGGCGATCAGATCCGGCCGGCGCTCGGCGGTCAGCGCCAGCGCCTGCTCGCGCCGCCACGCCGCGATCCGCCCGTGATTGCCCGAGGTCAGAACCTGCGGGATCGTGCGTCCCTCGAACTCCTGCGGCCGCGTATAATGCGGATGCTCGAGCAGGCCGGTTTCAAAACTTTCCTCGCCGCCGGACGCTTCGTTGCCCATGACCCCCGGCAGCAGCCGCACCACCGCGTCGAGCAGCACGATGGCCGCCGGCTCGCCGCCGGAGAGGATGTAGTCGCCGACCGACACCTCCTCCAGCGCGCGCGCCTCGATCAGCCGCTGGTCGACGCCCTCGAAGCGCCCGCACAGGATGACCGCGCCCGGCCCGGCGGCAAGCGCGCGCACGCGCGCCTGTGTCAGCGGTTTTCCGCGCGGACTCATAAGAAGCCTCGGGCGCGGGTCGCCCGGCGGCGAGGCATGGTCCAGCGCGCGCGCCAGCACGTCGGCGCGCATCACCATGCCGGCGCCGCCGCCGGCCGGCGTGTCGTCCACGGTGCGGTGGCGGTCGGTGGCGAAGTCGCGGATCTGCACCGTCTCCAGCGTCCACGCGCCCGATTCGAGCGCCTTCCCGGCAAGCGAATGGCCCAACGGGCCCTTTGATGTGGGCGGGAACATTTCGGGATAGAGCGTCAGCACCGTCGCCCGAAAGCCCGCTGGGGCACGCAAGGTCAACGGTTGCCCCCGGCGTCCTTCGGCCCGCGCGGGCGCCTGGCCGCGTCGAAGCCGGGCTTGCGGCCGGCCTTGCGCGTGTCCGCAGCCGGCGCGGGGCTTGCCGGCATGTCCTCCTCGACCATGCCGGCCGCGACCGTGTCGACGGCGACGAAGCGGTGTTCGAGGTCGATCACCGGCACGGCGGCGCGGGTGAAGGGCACCAGCACCGTGCGGCCGCCGGGAAACTCGATCTCCATGATGTCGCCGCCGCCGAAATCGTGGAAGGCCGACACTTTCGCGATGCGCTGGCCGGTCTCGTCCTCGACCGGCAGGCCGACGAGGTCGGCGTGGTAGAATTCGCCCTCCTCGGTTTCGGCGAGCACCGAGCGGTCGACATGCAGCGCCGTGCCGTTGAGCGCCTCGGCGGCGGCGCGGTCGCCGACCTGCTTGAAGCGAACGACGACCACGGTCTTGGCCGGACGGATGTCGGCGATATCGAAGCGGCGGCCGTCCCTGTCGTAGAGCGGGCCGTAATCGGCCAGCGCCATCGGGTCGCCGGTGAAGGTCTTGACGCGCAGCTCGCCCTTGATGCCGTGGGCGGCGCCGATGACGGCCATCAGGATCGGATTCTGCGGTTTCATTGCGGCCTCCACGGGCTCGATCGCCGCGCTCGATAGCCTCGCCGGGGCGGCGCGGCAATCGCGCTTCATTCTATCATAACGCGAAGACGGCATTGTCACCTTATGCAGAAGGCCGAATTCCTCATCTTCGCCCGCCCGGACCTCGCTGCGGCCCGGCAGGCATGGCTCGACAGCCTCGCGAGGGGCCGCCGCCTGTCGCCGCTGACCGTGGACGCCTATGAGCGCGACACGCGGCAGTTTCTCCGGTTCCTCACCGGCCATGCCGGCGGGCCGCCCGGCCTCGCCGACATCGCGGCGCTGCGGCCGGCCGATCTGCGCGCCTTCCTCGCCGCCCGGCGCAACGGCGGCGCCGGTCCCCGCACGCTGGGGCGGGAGCTCGCCGGCGTGCGCTCGCTGCTGCGCCATCTCGACCGGCAGGGGCAGGCGAGCGCGGCCGGCGTTTCGGCCCTGCGCAGCCCGCGCCAGCCCAAATCGCTGCCCAAGCCGCTGACGGCGAAGGACGCGGTCCGCGTCGTCGCCTTCGGCGAGCAGCTCGCCGAGGCGCCGTGGATCGCCGCGCGCGACGCGGCCGTGCTGACGCTGCTCTACGGCTGCGGCCTGCGCATCGCGGAAGCCCTGTCGCTGAAGGGCGCCGACATCGCCGGGCCCGGCGACACGCTGCTGCGCGTCACCGGCAAGGGCGGCAAGACGCGCATCGTGCCGGTCATCGCCGCCGCCAACGCCGCCGTGCTCGACTATCGCCGCCGCTGTCCCTTCGTGGTCGCGCCGGACGGACCGCTGTTTTACGGCGCGCGCGGCGGGGCGCTTGCGCCGGAGATCGTCCAGCGCGCGATGCGCAAGCTGCGCGGCGCGCTCGGCCTGCCGGACACGGCGACGCCGCACGCGCTGCGCCACTCCTTCGCCACCCATCTGCTCGGGCGCGGCGGCGATTTGCGCGCCATCCAGGAGCTGCTCGGCCATGCCAGCCTGTCGACCACGCAGGTCTATACCGGCGTCGACACGGCGCGGCTGCTGGAAGCCTATGACGGGGCGCATCCCCGCGCGCGCCAGCGCGCATAATCAAAAAAAACAGCGCGCCAGCGCGCATAACCAAAACCGGCGCGGCTTAACGCTTTCGCCGTTTTTGGCGTCTAGCCTCGCGCCCATGCGCACCATGTCGTTTCGCAATCTGGGCTGGGCCGGCGGCCTTCTGGCGGCCGCCAACCTCCTGTTCCTGCTCGCCTTCGTCGCGACGCTCCTCTTCGCCACCACGCGCGTGCGCGCCGAGATCGCCTGCACGGGCGAGGATCTCATCGCGAGGATGGCGGCGGACGAGCCGGCAAAGCTCGCCGCCGTGCGCGCCGAGGCGGCCGCGGTGCCGAACGGCAGCGGCCTCCTGTGGCGCGTCGAGAAGCCGGGAGCCGCGCCGTCCTTCCTGTTCGGCACCATGCATATGAGCGACCCGCGCGTCACCGTGCTGCCGGCGGCGGCGGAAGCCGCGTTTGCAGAGGCCACATCCGTCGTCATCGAGACCACCGACGTGCTCGACCCGGCGAAAATGACCGAGGCGATGCTGACGCATCCGCACCTGATGATGTTCACCGACGGCGGCTCGCTGCCGGCGCTGCTGTCCGCCGAGGACCGCGCGGTGGTGGAGGCGGCGCTGAAGGCGCGCGGCATCGGCCTTGCGGCGGTGCAGAAGATGAAGCCGTGGATCATCGCCGCCATGGCGAGCATCCCGGCCTGCGAGCTCGCCCGCAAGGCGGCCGGCGAGCCGGTGCTCGACGTGCTGCTGGCCAGGCGCGCGCAGGAGCGCGGCATTGCCCTCCACGGGCTGGAATCCATGGTCGACCAGTTGGAGGCGATGGCCTCGCTGCCGCTCGACTTCCATATCGAGGGGCTGGTCGAGACGCTGAGGCTGGGCGACGCCATCGACGACGTGATGGAGACGATGCTGTCGCTCTATGTCGCGGGCGAGGTGGCGGCGGTGTGGCCGTTCTTCCGCGCGGTGCTGCCGTCCGGCGGCACGATGGACGACGAGGCGGGCTTCGCGGCCTTCCAGGAAGCGATGATCGTGACGCGCAACCGCACCATGGCCGAGGAAGCTGCGCCGCATCTCGACGCCGGCGGCGCCTTCGTGGCGGTCGGCGCGCTGCACCTGCCGGGCGAGGACGGTCTGGTCGAGCTCCTGCGCCGGCGCGGCTACGCCGTGACGCGCCTCGGCGGATGATCCCGATCTCCGCGCGTTACCGGCCGTAACCCCCTGTTACGGAACCGGCGGCGATCGTCCTCCGTTTCCCCGCCACAGTTTGCAAAGGGAGACGAAACCATGAACGACCGTCCGCGTGAACTCGACCCGCGCGATCCCCGCGCCGGCCTCGAGGCCCCCCACATCGCCCGCCCGAGCGATCCGCTCGCCTATGACCCGCTGAACCCGGTTCCGCCCGCGCCGCAGTCCAATGCGCGCGCCGGCCTCGTGCTGCTCGCCATGGTGGCGGCGCTGTTCGTGATCGGCTTCATCGCCTTCTCGGGGCCGGGCGTCGACGAGAACCCGACGGCGACCATTCCGGGCGAGCCGGCGCGGCAGGAGATCCTGCCCGGCGCGCAGCAGCCGGTGACGCCGAACCCGACGACGATCCAGCCCGAGGCGCCGTCCGCCGCTCCGGCCCAGCCGCAGACGGCGCCGGTCGAGTAGACCCGGCCTTCCCGGGCAACCAAAGCAACAAGAAGAAATGGCCGCCCTGACGGGCGGCCATTCTCGTTTCCGGGTGCGGGTGTTGCGCTCAGGCAGCGCGCGCGCGCGGCGCGATCAGGCCGCGGGCAACCAGCAGCTCGGCGATCTGGACGGCGTTGAGCGCGGCGCCCTTGCGCAGATTGTCCGACACGATCCAGAGATTCAGCCCGTTGTCGATGGTCGAATCCTCACGGATGCGGCTGATATAGGTCGCGTCCTCGCCGGCGCTCTCGATCGGCGTGATGTAGCCGCCGTTCTCGCGCCGGTCGACGACGAGACAACCGGGAGCGTTGCTCAGGATCTCGCGCGCCTCGTCCGCCGTGATCGGCTTCTCGAACTCCAGGTTCACCGCCTCGGAATGGCCGATGAAGACCGGCACGCGCACGCAGGTCGCCGTCACCTTGATCTTCGGGTCGAGCATCTTCTTGGTCTCGGCCACCATCTTCCACTCTTCCTTGGTGGTGCCGTCCTCCATGAAGACGTCGATGTGGGGGATGACGTTGAAGGCGATGCGCTTGGTGAACTTCTTGGCCTCGACCGGATCGGCGACGAAGACGGCGCGGGTCTGCGTGAACAGCTCGTCCATGCCCTCCTTGCCGGCGCCGGACACCGACTGGTAGGTCGAGACCACGACGCGCCTGATCTTCGCGGCGTCGTGCAGCGGCTTCAGCGCCACCAGCATCTGCGCGGTCGAGCAGTTGGGGTTGGCGATGATGTTGCGCTTGCGGAAACCGTCGATGGCGTCGGGGTTCACCTCCGGCACGATCAGCGGCACGTCCTGGTCGTAGCGCCACGCCGAGGAATTGTCGATCACGACGGCGCCCTGCCTGGCGATCTTCGGCGACCATTCCTTCGACACCGAGCCGCCGGCCGACATCAGGCAGATGTCGATGTCGGAGAAGTCGAAGCTGTCGAGCACCTTCGTCTTCAGCGTCTTGTACATCCGCATAATTTCGTTTTTTCAAAAACTGGCTTCCATCTGACGTTTTTCAT
>CAZVTK010000144.1:0-11498 GCA_964629765.1 uncultured Mesorhizobium sp. | reverse complement strand
GCGGCGCGGTCAAATCGTAGCGCAGCGACAGCCACTGCTCGTCGTCGTCCTGGAAGGAGAACACGCCCTCGTTGGGCCGGTCCTGGTCGGGCAGGAATTTTCCCAGCGCGTCGGTATATTCGACCAGCGGCTGCTCCACCGGCTCGAAGCCGTAGAGCTCGTAGACGCCCCTGATCCGCGCCGTCATGGCGTCGACCGCGCGGATGTCGGCCGCATGGCGGTCGGTGAAGCCCCGCGGCAGCCGCGCCTTCATCCTGTCCGCCCTGTTGTCAGCCATGCTCGCCGTCCGTCCGTGCTGGAAATCCGCGCCGTCGCGGCGCGCGGGGTTCCTAGACCGAAGGGGCGCAGGCGGCAAGGCCGGGCCTTGCCGGAGGGCAAGGCGGCGCATGCGCAGAGAGAGGCCGGCCGGTCCGCCTTGGCCGGCCCCCCTCCGTCACCGGGGCGGCCTCCGCCTACCCGATGATCCTCAGATTGGAGAGCTCGTCGGCGATCTTCCTGAAAATGTCGGAGAGCGTGCCGCCCGTGGCGTTCCAGAACAGCTTGGCGGGCTTCGACGGATCGTGCGCGTCCTTGCGGAAGCGCGAATCCGACGCGCATCTCTCCAGCGCGGAAAGCTGCGCGGCCTGCGCGGTGTTGCTCGCCGAAAGGTCGAGCGCCACCGTCATGACGATGACGCCGGCCGCCTTGGCGTTGGTGCACACCCCGTCCATCTGCTGGTTGAGCGCGGCGGTGTAGTTGGCGTTGGAATGGTCGAACGCGCCGAGCCCGGCAGTGCCGGTCAAAAGCCGCGTCGTGCTCTGGCCGGCCTGCGCGAGCCTTGTGTAGCCATAGGCCGAATAGGTCGACTTCGACCCCGCCGGGTCCGAGAAGCCGAGCGAGGCGGGGGTGTAGTAGGTGTTCTCGCCGTCGGTGAGCACGATGACCACCTTGTCGTTGCCGCGCTCGGTTTCCGGCCGTCCGCCGGCGAAGGGTTCTAGGCTGGAGACGACGCGCCAGCCCCAGGCGATGCCCTCGGGCACGTTGGTCGCCCCGTTCGGCGTCATCGCGTCGATGGCGGCCTTGATGCCGGCCATGCCGTCCGCGACGGTCACGTCGGTGAGCGGCGTCACCGGCATGGTGGTGCAGGAATAGTTCGGCCCGGTGCCTTGCGGCGAGTTCGCCCCCCACGGCCGCACGTCGAAATATTTCGCCATGTTGGCCTGCCGCGTGGCGCCCGAGGCCGATTCCGTGCCGTCGTTCCACCAGTTGTTGGCGGCCGAGAAATTGTCCGGGCTGTCGTCGGCTTCGGTCGCCCAGCGGTCGCCCGGCTCGTCGGGCGCGAACATCGGCACGAACAGCGTGTCGCCGTCGCCGAAGGGCACGCCGATGTCGGAGATGCCCGCCGCCGGCGGCGCGTCGGTGACGTTGAGCGGCCAGGGCCGCGCCTCCACGCAGCCCTGCCACGAGGCGTAGGGGCCGAGCGTTTCCTCGTAATGGCCGGTCTCGCGCCAGTTGCCGGAGCGGCAGGTGCCGTTGGAATTGGTGCGCGTGCACACATATTCGGTGCCGGTGGCCACCCACTCGCGCGCCTCGACCTTCTGCATGTCCTGGTAGAGCGAGAAGCGGGTCAGCGGCGCGCCCTCGCTGTCGCCCCAGCCGCTGCCGCGCTTGCGCCACAGGCCGCCGGACCGCTCGGCGGCGCGGTCTCCCGACAGCGTCGTCCAGTCGAAATTCTCGTGATGCACCGACGACAGGCCGTGGCTGTCCATCCAGACGGCGCCGGCATTGTCGGGGCCGACATTCACCGAGCCGGCGAAGGGCACGATGCCGAACTGCACCGGCTTGTCGACCTGCTTGATCTGCTGGGCCTGCAACGCGATCGTGTCGACGAGCTGCTTCGCGGCGGTCTTCAGCAGCGCGATTCGCTTCTGGCCCGAGCCGTTGCCGGTGTAGTCCATGGACCCCGAATTATCGAGGACCAGCGCCACCTCCAGCGTGTTCTTCATGCGGATCTCGGTCGAGGCGGCGAAATCGACCGTGGTGCGGGCCGCGCCGCCGCGCAGGCTTTCGAACACCGGCAGAAAATAGGGCGCATAGTGCAGCGTCGCGGTCAGCTTCAGCGTGCCGCCGCCGGACTGGCTGGTGGGCAGCACCACGTCGAGCGCGGTGGTCTGCGGCGGTACGGAGCCCAGATTGGCGACGAAGAAGTCGCGGGCATAGGCGCGCACTTCGGTGTCGCTCGCTCCCGACACCAGGTGGCGCGCGGCGGCGATGCCGGCCGCGTCGAGCGCGTTCATCGTCGCCTGCTTCTGGCGGTTCATCTCGGCATAGTCGACCGCCACGGCGAGGCCGCCGAGCAGCGGCACCATGCCCACCGCGACGGCGATCCCGTATCCGCCCCCGCGGTCACGGAGGAAGCGGTCGCGGAGAAAATTGCGCATCATGCTTCTTTGCCCCAAGCCGATGCCGCGACTGTGACAGCCGCGCGCTAAGGGCGCGTTCACGAACGGGCAAGAATTGTTGCCGCTTCGCTAATGGCGCGTTTACCAGCCGGCAAGGTGCGCGGCGCGGCCCGACAAAAAAGGCCCCGCCGCGCAGGGTGCGGCGGGGCCTGTCGCTGGAGGACGCGACGTGAAGCTTCTCGGCGCGTCAGCTCGTGATGCGCAGGTTGGAAAGCTCGTCGGCGATCTCCTTGAACGTCTGCTCGAGATTGCCGCCGGTGGTGTTCCAGAACAGCTTGGCCGGCTTCGACGGATCGGTCTTGTCCTTGCGGAAGCGCGAGTCCGAGGCGCAGGACTTCAGCCCCTCGATCTGCGCCTTCTGCGCGTTGTCGCTGGTCGACAGGTCGAGCGCCACGGTCATCATGATGACGCCCGCGGTCTTGGCGTTGGCGCAGGTCGCCGCCATCTGCTGGTTGAGCGCCTTGCCGTAATTGTCGTTGTCGTAGCCCGAATTCGACACGTTGCTGTCGGTGCCCATGAACAGGCGGGTCGCGGTGCCGCCGCTCTGGGTGATGCCGGTGTAGCCGAAGGCCGAATAGATCGACTGGTTGCCGGCGAGGTTGTTGTAGCCCAGCGAATTGGGCGTGTAGTAGGTGTTCTCGCCGTCGGTCAGCACGATCACGATCTTGTCGACGCCGTTCTCGCTGTCGGGTCGCCCCTCGCTGAAGGGCGCGCCGCCGGAAACGGTGCGCCAGCCCCAGGCGATGCCTTCGGGCACGTTGGTGCCGCCGAGCGGCGCCATGGCGTCGATGGCGTCCTTGATGAGCTTCTTGCCTTCGGTCGTGGTCACGTCGGCCAGCGGCGTGATCGGGTTGGTCGTGCAGCTCTGGTTCGGGCCCTCGTCGCCGGTAAAGAGGGGCGTGCCCTGCGGCTGCGCCTTGAAATACTTCGTCATGTTGCGCTGGCGCGTCGAATTGTTGCTGCTGCCGCTGTCGTCACCGATCCAGGTCCACGCGCGCCGGTTGGAGCCGTCGCGGTTGTCCGTCTCGTCGGGCGCGAACATCGGCACGAACAGCGTCGCGGGCGTGCCGGCGACGGGCGCCGCGTCGTTGGTGTTGTAGGGATGGGGGCGCGTCTCCACGCAGCCCGCCCAGTCCGCCAGCTTGCCGTGGACCGGCACGTCGTCATAGACGTCGACATTGCCGTAGCCGTTGCACTGGCCCCAGCGGTTCCACGACACGCAACCCCAGGTGGTGCCGGTCTTCACCTGCTCGGTGCCGGTGATGCGCTTCATGTCCCTGTAGAGCGAGAAGCGGGTGGCGGGGGTGTTCTCGTCCGTGCCCCAGCCCGCGCCCTTCTTGACGTAGATCCCGCCGGACAGCTCGACGCGGGTGTTGCCCGTCATCGACGCCCAGTTGAAGTTCTCGTGGTGCACGGGCGAGCGCCCTTCGGTGTCCATCCACGCGGCGTTGGCGTGCTGCGGCCCGACATTGACGGAGGCGGCGAAAGGAACGACGGCGAACTGCACCGGCTTGTCGACCTGCTTGATCTGGCCGGCGGTGGCGGCGAGCGAATCGACGAGCTGCTTGGCGGCGTCCTTGAGCAGCGTGATGCGCTTCTTGCCCGAACCGGAGCCGTTGTAGTCCATCGAGCCCGAATTATCGAGGACGAGCGCGACCTCGAGCGAGTTCTTGAGCTGGACCTCCGAATAGGCGTTGAAGTTCAGCTTGGCCGCGCCGGCCTCGTTGCCGCCGATCATCGACGTGAAGGCCGGCAGGAAATAGGGCTGGTACTTGAGGTCGGCGGTCAGGCGGACCGTGCCGCCGCCATGCTGCATGTCGTTTGGCAACGTCACATGCAGGGTGGCGTTCTTGGGGTCGACCGCCCCCAGATTGGCCTTGAAGAAGCTCTCGGCGTAGCTCTTGAGCTGGGCTTCGGTGGCGCCCTCGACGAAGCGGCGCGCGGTGGCGACGCCGGCCGCGTCGAGCGCGTTCAGCGTTAGCTGGCGCTGGCGCGACATCTCCGCATAGTCGACGGCGAGTGCGAGCCCGCCCATGATCGGGACGATGGCGGCCGCCGTCATCATCACGAAGTTGCCGCGCTTGTCTCCAAGGAAACGACGCAACATGGTTGTCACCCCGACTGGTCCAATGTCTCAGGGTGCATCATGGCAGGCAGAGTTTAAGGCCGCGTGTTAACGGCCCCTCCAAACTTCGCTGCGTGGTAAACCGGTTGTTTAGGCTCTAGGTCCCGGTCATCGCGGCCTGGCGTGCCGCCGCCGAGCGCATCCGGCGCGGGCCGGAGAAGCGCTCGCCCACCATCAGGTCGACGCCGAGGTCGATGAGGCCGACCGCGTCCTCGTCGCGGGCGACGCCGGTGGCGACCATCGCCAGCCCCGCCTCCTGCGCAGCCGCCACCAGCTCCGCGCCGGGCGCCAGGCGCCGGCGCGAGCGCTCGCGGTCGAGCAGCCGGTTTGCCGAGACCTTCAGATAGGCCACCCCGCGCCTGGCCGCCGCCGCCGCGTCGGCCGCGCCGCCGTCCCAGTTCTCGGCGGCGAGGCGGAAGCCGGCCGCCGTCAACTGGTCGATGCGCTGGCGGATCTCGCCGCCGGCGCCAAGCAGCGCGGCCGGAAGAGAAAAGACGATCGACGCCGGCAGCGCCTTGTGCACGCGCGCCAGCTCGGCGATCGACGCCACGTCCTGCTCGGAGCCCAGCAGCGCCTCGGATATGGCGACATGGAACGGCATGCGCTCCGTCGACGTCCCGAGCTGGCGCCGCCCGGAGGCGATGGCCGCGCGGATGAGTGCTGCCTCGAACGCCGCCGCGTCCACGCCGGGCACGGGCTTGGCCAGCCGGCGGATGTCCATGCCGCGCCCGCCGTCGAGCTGCTCCAGATGCATGTGGACCTCGAAGCCGGAGGCCGCGCTCTGCGCCACCGAGATGATCGGCTGGAGGCTCACCTCGGCTTCGCCGGCCGCGATGGCCTGCGCCAGCGCCCGGTGCGCGACCTCGGACGCGCTCGGCTCCGCCTCGGCGGAAGACGGCTCGGCGGCGCGCTCGCCGGCGGGCCGCACGGCCGGCGCCGGCCCGCCCGATTCCGCAGACGGCGGCGCGGAAGCAGCGGCCGGCTCGGCGGCGGGTAAAGCCGCGGCCGTCTCGACGAGCGTCCTGATCTCGTCGCCCAGCTTGCGGTTCATCTCGCCCATGGACGCCGCGTCGCGCTCGCTGCGGTTCGTCAGGTCGCGCAGGGCCATCTCGATGGAGCGGGTGAAGCGCGTCAGCTCGGTCTCGGCGCGGCGCGCGCGCATCAGCGCCAGCACGGCGACGGCGAGCGCCGCCAGCGCAAGGGCCGCTGCGGCAACGGGCAGGAGCCCGCCGCCCCCGGCGGCGGCGCCCGCTTCCTGCGCCTGCGACGCGCCCAGTATGGCCACGATCGCCGCTGCGGCCAGGACGCCGACAGTCCATCTACGCGCCATCGATACCGACCATCCGTCCTCGCGCGGCGGCAATGCCGCCACTTCGCCCTCGCCGGCCGTTTTGCCACCCGCCGCCCGGGCTGTTAAGCGAAAGCTGGTGACAGGGTGAACACGTTCGGTTAATGCCGGGCCGCCTCGCGCCCAGCCGGGCGCCCAGCCGGGGAACCACGCCAGAATGGCACATGCGCCATTGTTTCCAGCCAGCCTAGACGAGCTCGCCGCGTCCTATGACGGCATATTGAGCGATGTGTGGGGCGTGGTCCACAACGGCGTCGAGGCCCATCCAGCGGCCTGCGACGCGCTGGCACGGGCGCGCGCGGCCGGCAAGGCCGTGGTGCTGGTCACCAACGCGCCGCGTCCCGCCGCGCGGATCGAGGCTCATCTCGCCCGCCTCGGCGTGCGCCGCGACGCATGGGACCGCATCGTCAGCTCCGGCGATGTCACGCGCGAGCTGATCGCCGCCGGGCCGCGCCGGATCTTCGCCATCGGCACCGACGACGACCTGCCGCTCTATGACGGGCTCGACGTCGAGCTGGTCGAGGAGTTCGAGGCCCAGGCGGTCGTGTGCACGGGCCTGTTCAACGACGAGGCCGAGACGCCGGAGGACTATGCCGAGCTGCTGCGCCGGCTGCGCGCGCGAAACCTGCCCTTCATCTGCGCCAATCCCGACATCGTCGTGGAGCGCGGCGACCGGCTGATCTGGTGCGCCGGCGCGCTGGCGCGCGACTACGCCCTGCTGGGCGGGCGCACCCTCATCGCCGGCAAGCCGCACCGGCCCATCTACGACGCCGCGCTGGCGGCACTGGCGGCCGTCGCCGGCCATGCGCCGCGCAACGTGCTGGCCATCGGCGACGGCGCGCTGACCGATTTGAAGGGTGCCGCGCAGGCCGGCATCGACGCTTTGTTCATTTCCTCCGGCATCCATGCGGGCGAATATGGCGCCGCGCCTGACCCGCAGCGGCTCGCCGCGTTCCTGGCCCGCCACGGGCTCGCCCCGCTGGCAGTGATGCCGAAGCTGGCCTGAGGCGCGCCGCGTGCAGGGTATCCGCCGCATAGACGACCTGACCGCGCTGCCGGCGCATCTGCGCGGCGGCGTCGTCGCCATCGGCAATTTCGACGGTGTGCATCGTGGCCATCTGGCGGTGCTGGGCGCGGCGGTGGAGATCGCGCGGCGTGACGGCCGGCCGCTGCTGGCGCTGACCTTCGAGCCGCATCCGCGCCAGTATTTCCGCCCGCACGAGGCGCTGTTCCGGCTTACCCAGGCGCCGCTGAAGGCGCGGCTGCTCGGGCTGGCGGGCGTCGACGCGGTGGTCGAGATGGCGTTCGGCGAGGCGCTGGCCTCGACCCCGGCGGCCGGTTTCGTCGCCGACGTGCTGGTCGGCCCGCTCGGCGTCAGCCACGTCGTCACCGGCTTCGACTTCCATTTCGGCAAGGGCCGCGAGGGCGGCCCCGACTTCCTGCGCGCGGCCGGCGCCCGCAACGGCTTCGGCGTCACCGTTATCGAGGCGTTCGGCGACGAGGGCGGGGAGACCTGCTCGTCGAGCCGCATCCGTACGCTGCTGGCGCATGGCGAGGTGGCGGAAGCCGCCGGCCAGCTCGGCTACCGCTTCACCGTCGAGGCGGAAGTCGGCCACGGGCAGAAGCTCGGCCGCACGCTCGGCTTCCCCACCGCCAACATGGCGCTGCCGGCCGGCACGGCGCTGCGCCACGGCATCTATGCGGTGCGGCTGCGCGAGCCCGACGGCGCGCTGCACGACGGCGTCGCCAGCTTCGGCCGCCGCCCGACGGTCGAGGACGACGGCCGGCCGCTGCTCGAAACCTTCCTGTTCGACTATGCCGGCGACCTCTACGGCAAGGCCTGCACGGTCTCCTTCTTCGGCTTCCTGCGGCCGGAGCTGAAATTCGACGGGCTGGAGCCGCTGATCGCGCAGATGAAGCGCGACGCCGAGGAGGCGAAGGCGCTGCTCGCCGGCGTACGGCCGTTGTCGGAAGCGGACATGGCGCTGGCCTTCTGACGGCGAATCCCGATTGCCCGCGACCGGCCGCGCGGCGATAGTCGGGCAACGGAGGACGAGCGCATGAATATTGCCGGGCCGCTTATCGGGGCGGTTCTTGCCATTGCCGCCTCATGGGCGGCTGCGGCCGAATTGCCCGAGGACGTGCTCATCATGCACGAGCGCGAGGGCGAATGCGACGCGCCCGAGGATCTGCCCAACGGCGACGAGTTCATCGCCATCCCGCTCGACGGCAAGCGCACCATGTACCTCGTGCCCTGCTACGCCGGCGCCTACAATTTCGCCCACGCCGCCTATGTCGTGGAAGGCGGCGATGTAAGGCGCCACTGGTTCGCCGACTATTCCGACGATCTCGGCTGGACCGCCACCGACGTGATCGTCAACCCGGACTGGGAGGGCGGCGGCCTCGGGCGTCTTGCCATCTTCAACCGGGGGCGGGGGATCGGCGATTGCGGCAGCACGGGCCTGTGGCAGGTGCGCGAGGGCCGTCTTCGCATGCTCCGCTTCGCCTACAAGGGCGACTGCGACGGACTGGGCGAGCCGGGAGAGTTTCCAGTGGTCTTCGAGGCTGAAAAATTCGAATAGCGTTGGCTGCCGGTCAGATCAGCCTGAGCCCCAGATGCTGCGCGAACGGCAGGAAGTCGCGATCCTGCTGGAGAAGTATGTGGTCGCGTTCCAGACAGTAAGTCGCGATGATGAGATCAACCGTCTTGCGAATGGTTATGCCCTTGCCGCGCAGCGTTCGGAAATGCGCAGCCGCGCGGCTTGCCAGTTGGTCGTCGAGCAATGCGACGACCGGATAGCGGCGCAGGGCGCGTTCAAGGAAACTGGCGTGGACGTCGCCCCGTGCACCTTGCAGGACTTCAAGCAGGATAAGATCGCCTACCAGTATGTTGCCGTCCAACGCGGCGACGCCGAATGCTTCCACCGAAGCTGACTGGTCTCCGCGCAGTGCCGCGATCCATACCGAGCTGTCCGCAACGATCACGGCTCCCCGAATCCCCGGCCTTGCCTCATCTCATCGAGGTTTCCCTGCCATCCCGTTCCGGTGATGTCGTAGAGAGCCTGCAAACGTTTCTTCCCGTCGATCAGATGGCGCAGAGCCGTCTCCACCGTCGCCTTCTTCGTCTTGGTGCCGAGGGCCTTCATCGCCTCGGCGAGCAATGCCTCGTCTATGTCGATGTTGGTGCGCATGGCGCATGCCTCGATGTGTATGGATCGGATAAACATACACATCGAGGAAGCGACCTTCAAGAATCCGCCCTTTGCACGCGCGCGCCCATGCGCTAGAAGCCGCCGCATGCACGCGCACCTTGCCGCGATACGAATTATCGGCCCGGCCTTCCGGTAGGCTCCGGAAGGTCCGGGTTCCTGCGCGCCCCCTTGCGGCGCCCCGTTCTTTCACCGCATAGACGCACGCTCAAGCGCAGGCAGCGCCGCGCTCCAGACATGGCAGACCGATGACCGATACCGCCGACACGCTCGATTATTCGAAAACGCTCTACCTGCCGCAGACGGAGTTTCCGATGCGCGCCGGCCTGCCGGAGAAGGAGCCGCAGATCGTGGCCCGCTGGCAGGAGATGGGGCTGTACAGGCGCCTGCGCGAGGACGCCAGGGGCCGCCCGCTCTACGTGCTGCACGACGGCCCGCCCTACGCCAACGGCAACATCCATATCGGCCACGCGCTCAACAAGATCCTCAAGGACGTGATCACCCGCTCGTTCCAGATGCGCGGGTTCGACAGCAACTACGTGCCCGGCTGGGACTGCCACGGCCTGCCGATCGAATGGAAGATCGAGGAGGAGAACTACCGCTCCAAGGGCAGGCAGAAGCCCGACCTTTCGGACCCCGACGCCATGGTGGCGTTCCGCCGCGAGTGCCGCGCCTATGCCGAGCACTGGATCAAGGTGCAGGGCGCCGAGTTCCAGCGGCTGGGCGTGGTCGGCGATTTCGACAATCCCTACACCACGATGAATTTCCACGCCGAGGCGCGCATCGCCGGCGAGTTGTTGAAGTTCGCCGCCAGCGGCCAGCTCTATCGCGGCTCCAAGCCTGTCATGTGGTCCGTGGTCGAGCGCACGGCGCTGGCCGAGGCCGAGATCGAGTACCACGACTACGAGAGCGACACGATCTGGGTGAAGTTTCCGGTCGTCTCCTTCGACCGGGAGAAGTTCGATGCGTCGAGGGATCGCAAGGTCCGCGAGCTCGGCAGGCGCTTCCCCACCGATGTCGGCTCCTATGACGACGTGAACGCGCAGGTGACGGACGACCTGCTGGCGCTGGTGCCGGACCTTCTGTCCTCCAGCGTGCTGATCTGGACGACCACGCCGTGGACCATCCCCGGCAACCGCGCCGTGGCGTTCTCGCGCGCCAGTGTCGGCTACGGCCTCTACGAGGTCGAGACGGCGGAGAACGATTTCGGCCCGCGTCCCGGCGAGAAGCTGATCGTCGCCACCCGACTCGCGCAGGAATGCGCCGACAAGGCGAAGCTGACGCTCAGGCGCATCGCCGCGGTCGACGGCTCCATGCTCGACTGCCTGACGCTGGCCCATCCGCTGAAGGGGCTCGGCGGCGGCTACGACTTCCCCGTGCCGATGCTGGCCGGCGGCCACGTCACCGAGGACGCCGGCACCGGCTTCGTGCACACCGCGCCCGGCCACGGCCGCGAGGATTTCGACGCGTGGATGGATGCCGCGCCGCAGTTGCGTGCGCGCGGCATCGACACCGCCATCCCCTTCACCGTCGACGACGCCGGCTATTTCACGAAGGACGCGCCGGGCTTCGGGCCGGATCGCGAAAGCGGGCCGGCACGCGTCATCGACGATGCCGGCAGGAAGGGCGACGCCAACAAGGCCGTCATCGACGCGCTGATCGCGGCGAACGCGCTGTTCGCGCGCGGCCGGCTCAAGCACCAGTATCCGCATTCGTGGCGGTCGAAGAAGCCGATCATCTTCCGCAACACGCCGCAGTGGTTCGTCCATATGGACAAGGAGCTGGGCGGCTACGGGCTGCCGGCCGGGCTCGCCTCCCCCGAGGCCGAGGCGCACCGCGCCGCCGCGCGCGCCGCAAGGGGCGACACGCTGCGCAACCGCGCGCTGGCCGCCATCGACGCGACGCGTTTCGTGCCCGAGGCCGGCCAGACGCGGCTGCGGGCGATGATCGAGGACCGCCCGGACTGGGTGCTGTCGCGCCAGAGGGCGTGGGGCGTGCCGATCTGCGTCTTCGCCGACGAGGACGGCAACGTGCTGAAGGACGAGGCCGTGAACGCGCGCATCCTCGCCGCCTTCGAGGCGGAAGGCGCGGACGCGTGGTTCGCCGCCGGCGCGCGCGAGCGCTTCCTTGGCTCGCGGGCCAACGAGAACTGGACCATGGTCAAGGACATCCTCGACGTGTGGTTCGATTCCGGCTCGACGCATTCCTTCACGCTGGAGGACCGGCCCGACCTGAAATGGCCGGCCGACGTCTATCTGGAAGGTTCAGACCAGCATCGCGGCTGGTTCCATTCCTCGCTGCTGGAGAGCTGCGGCACGCGCGGCCGCGCGCCCTACGACACCGTGGTCACCCACGGCTTCACCATGGCCGAGGAC
>CAZVTK010000143.1:0-11509 GCA_964629765.1 uncultured Mesorhizobium sp. | reverse complement strand
CGGTGATGGCGATGCCGAGCGCGCTGCCGATCTGCTGGAAGCTCTGCAAGGCGCCCGAGCCGGCGCCGGCGTCGCGGCCGGGCACGGCGGCGAGCACGGTCTGGAACAGCGGCGCGATCGCCGTGCCCATGCCGAAGCCGCAGATCGCCAGCGGCGCGGCGAGCTGCCAGTGGTCGACCGCGTCGCCGATGCCCGACACAACCCGCGACAGCAGCGCCATGCCGGCGATCAGGACCGCCGCGCCGATGGCAATGCGCGGCTTCTGCCAGCGCTGGCGCAGGCGTCCCGACACGAAGGAGGCAACCAGCACGCCGACCGGGAACGGGAGCGTGGCAAGGCCCGATTGCAGCGGCGAGAAGCCGAAGCCGCCTTGCAGGAACACCGCGAGCACGAGGAAGAAGCCGGCCACGCCCGAGAAGAAGGTCATGGCCATGATCGAGCCGAGCAGGAAATTGCCGTTCGACATGAGGCTCACCGGCAGAAGCTGGCTCAGCCCCGCCGCGGCGCGGCCGCGCTCGTGGAGGTAGAAGGCGACGATCGCCGCGAGCGCGGCGGCCACCATGGCGAAGGCCCACCACGGCCAACCGAAGCCGCGGCCCTCGATCAGCGGGAAGATCAGCAGGAACACCGCGGCCCCGGCGATCAGCACGCCCGGCAGGTCGTGCCTGAGCGCAGGGTGGCCCGGCATCTTCGGCAGCGCCAGCCAGCCGGCGAGCACCGTCAGCAGCCCGACCGGCACGTTGACGAGGAAGATCGGCCGCCAGTCGAGCCCGAAGAAGTCGCCCTCGATCAGCAGGCCGCCGGCGAGCGGCCCGGTCACCGAGGCAAGGCCGGCGGCAAGGCCGAACATGGCGAAGGCGCCGCCGCGCTCGCGCGACGGGAAGATCACCGCCACGATGGCCAGCACCTGCGGCGTCATCAGCGCGCCGGCAAAGCCCTGCAACGCGCGGAAGACGATCAGCGTGTTCATATCCGGCGCCAGCCCGCACAGCGCCGACATGACGGTGAAGGCGGCGACGCCGATCAGGAACATGCGCACGCGCCCTGCCGTGTCGCCCAGCCGGCCGAAGGGCAGAAGCCCGAGCGCGAAGGCGAGCACATAGGCCGCCACCACCCACTCGATCTGGCTGGAAGTGGCGCCCATGCTCGCCTGCATGCGCGGCAGGGCGACGTTGACGATCGTCACGTCGATCAGGTTCATGAAGCTGGCGAGGAGCAGGATGAACAGCGCCGTCCAGCGGTTTTGCGGGTAGGCGGCCTCGGCGGCGGCCGGTTGCGGGGAGGACATCGGAGTTTCCTTGCGGTTTGCCGGGCGATTTTGCGGGCGGTTTGCCGGGCGGTTCATGCGTGGAGGCCGGGCCGGACGACCGCGCGCAGAAGCTCGGCGCAAGCGCGGTCGAACAGCTCGGCGCTGCGCTTCGGCGTGCGCTGGGTCGCGATCATCGTGCCGAAGATCATCAGCGCGCCGGCCTCGGGGTCGAGATCGGCGCGGAACGCACCTTCGGCGCGGCCGAGCGCCAGGATGCGCGCCAGCTCGCCATGCGCGAAGGCGAGCATGGGACCGACCACGGCCCGCACCTTTTCGTCGCGGCGCGCGCGCTCGGTGAGCTCGGTCATGACGACGAACAGCTCGGGCCTGTCGACCAGCGTTTCGCGAAAATCGAGGAATTCGAGCCTGAGCTGCTCCAGCGCCGGCAGGCCGTCGCGCGGGCGCGCCTTGTTCTGCGCCACGAAATCGTCACGCAGCGAGCGCGCCACCAGCTCGATCAGCGCCTCCTTGGTGGGCACGTGATAGTGCAGCGTGGCGACGTTGATGCCGACTCGCGCGGCGATGTCGCGCGTGCGCAGGCCCTCGAAGCCGCGCTCGGCGGTCAGCGCCCGCGCGGCGAGCGCGATCTCGCCGGGCCGGCCGGCGACGGGCTGGTATTCGGTCATGGCTTTCCATCAATCATTTGATTGAGAAAATCAAGCGGCCATTTTCGCCCGCTGCCGGCCCGATGCAGACCGGTGACGGCTTTACCGGGGGGTAACGCCCGCGCGCTAGGTTCGGCCGGGTTCAACCGGAGCCGGGCAAAGCCATGACATTCGAGCGCCGCGCGGCACCGGCCGCTCCCTTCACCGCCCCCTTTACCGTCCGACCGGAAAGCCCGGTCGAGCGCCTTGCCCGGCTCGTCGTGCGGATCGCGGTCATCGTGCCCTGCCGCAACGAGGAGGCAACGGTCGCCAAGGTGGTGACGGATTTCCGCCAGGCGCTGCCGGAGGCCGAGATCTATGTCTACGACAACGGCTCCACCGACCGCACCGCCGAGCTGGCGGATGAGGCCGGCGCGCTGGTGCGCCACGAGCCGCGCCCGGGCAAGGGCAACGCCGTGCGCCGCGCCTTCGCCGACGTCGACGCCGACGTCTACCTGCTGGTCGACGGCGACGACACCTACGACGCCGAGGCCGCCCGCGGCATGGTCGAGGCGCTGGTCGGAGAGAGGCTCGATTTCGTCAACGCCGCGCGCCGGCACGAGAGCGCCGCCGCCTACCGGCCGGGCCACGCCTTCGGCAACCGCATGCTGACCGGCACGGTAGCCACCCTGTTCCAGTCGCGGCTGCGCGACATGCTGTCGGGCTATAAGGCGCTGTCGCGCCGCTTCGTGAAGAGCTTTCCGCTCGTCTCGACGGGCTTCGAGCTGGAGACGGAGCTGATGGTGCATGCGCTCGAGCTCGGCATGCCGATGCGCGAGGTCGAGGCGGCCTATCGCGAGCGCCCGGCCAATTCCGCCAGCAAGCTGCGCACATTCCGCGACGGCGCGCGCATCCTGCTCACCATCCTGCGGCTGGTGGAAAGCGAACGGCCGCTCGCCTTCTTCGCCGGCGCCTCGGCCGTGCTCGCCGCCCTTTCGCTGGGGCTCGCGGCGCCGGTTGTCTCCGCATTCTTCGCCACCGGGCTTGTCGAGCGTTTCCCGACGGCGATGCTGGCGGGCTTCCTCGGCGCCGTCTCGGTGTTCTCGCTGTTCGCCGGCCTCATCCTCGACCAGACGCGGCGCATGCGCCACGAGGTCAAGCGGCTGTTCTATCTCGGCCTGACGCCGCGCGGATGAAACGCGTCGCGCGCTTCGGCCTTGCCGGCGCGACCGGCTTCGCGGTCGATCTCGGCGTGCTGCTCCTCATGCTCTCGCTGGGCGCGGGGCCGTGGCTCGGCCGCGCCGTCTCCTTCGCCGTCGCCGTCTCGGTCACCTACCTCATCAACGCCGCCTACACGTTCGAGGCGCGCGAGCGCATCGGCCCGCGCAGCTTCGTCCTCTACGTCTCGGCGAGCCTCGGCGGCCTTGCCGTCAACGCCGCGATCTATGCCGCGCTGGTGCTCGCGGGGCTTCCCCCGGCGCTGGCGCTGACGGGCGCCGGCGCCGGGGCGATGCTGTTCAACTATGCGAGCTACACCCGCATCTTCTAGCCGCGGCGCTCAAAACGCGTCAGGGCGAGTCGAAAATGGTGGTTTGCGAGCACCGGAGCGAAGCGTACATTCAGGTACGTGAGCACCGGAGCGCAGCAAAACGCCATTTGCAGGCCGCCCTCACGCGTTTTGCTCTATTCGGCGGGCACCTGGTCGCGGAACGCGTGCCCCTCATAGACGCCGAGCACGCGCACCTCGCGCGAGAAGAAGGCCAGCTCCTTCAGCGCCTGCGCCACGTTCGGGTCGTCGGGGTGGCCCTCGATGTCCGCATAGAACTGGGTGGCGAAGAAGGTGCCGCCGAGCTGGTAGCTCTCCAGCTTGGTCATGTTGACGCCGTTGGTGGCGAAGCCGCCCATCGCCTTGTAGAGCGCGGCCGGAATGTTCTGCACCCGGAAGACGAAGGTGGTCATCATCCGCCGGCCGGCCTCGGCGCGCGGCGCGTGCGCGCGGTCCTTGGTCAGCACGACGAAGCGAGTGACGTTGTTCTCGGCGTCCTCGACGCTCCTCTCCAGCGTGTCGAGCCCGTAGAGCTCGGCCGCCAGCGGCGGGGCGAGCGCGGCGAGGCTGCGGTCGCCGAGGTCACGGATCAGGCGCGCCGCTCCCGCCGTGTCGCCGGCCACGGCCGGCTTCCAGCGGTTCTTGCGGATGTATTTGCGGCACTGGCCGAGCGCATGGATATGGCTGTGCACGACCTTCACCTCGTCGCGCGACACGCCGGGCAGCACCATCAGGTCGAAATGGATCGGCAGGAAGTACTCGCCGACGATGTTGAGCCGCGATTCGGGCAGCAGGTGGTGGATGTCGGCGACGCGGCCGGCGATCGTGTTCTCGATCGGGATCATGGCGAGGTCGGCCTTGCCCGCCTCGACCGCGTTGAACGCGTCCTCGAAGGTCGGGCAAGGCAGCGGCTCCATGGCCGGATACATGTTGCGGCAAGCGGTGTCGGAATTGGCTCCGGGCTCGCCCTGGAAGGCAATCTTGTTGGTCTTCATGGCAATTTCTGGCTTCAGAGTTGGAGGAAGGGTCGATCGGCGCAAGCGCGCAGGCCGCCGCGGCCGCCCGTCAGGCGGCTCCGGCGGCCGGTCTAAACAGTTCGCGCTGAAGCCCCTTCGCCGACACCGGCAAATCCTCCCGAAAGCCCCTGCCGGGTGGCAAAACGTCTCACTCGGCGCAGCCCTTATATGTGTTGCAAGGACAAAGCAAAAGACCTAGTTTCCGCGCGATTTTGAGGGGCTGCGGAAGGGCGCGGCCCCGCGCTCCAGCCACTGCCGCGGCACGCCGCGGAGGCAAAGCCAGGGATCGTCGGGGACATGGATTCGTTTGAAATCAACAAGATCATCGGCGGCCTCCTCGCGACGGTCTTCGTGATGTTCTCGGTCACCATCGTCGCCGACAGCCTGTTCGCCGCCCATGCGCCGGAAAAGCCCGGCTATGCCATCGTCGCCGCCGAGGCCCCCGAGGGCGGCGCGTCCGGCCCGGCCGAGGTCGAGGAGCCCATCACGGCGCTGCTCGCCACCGCCGACGCGGCCGCCGGCGAGACCGTCTTCCGCAAGTGCACCGCCTGCCACACGATCGACAAGGGCGGCGCCAACAAGGTCGGCCCGAACCTCTACGGCGTCATCAACCGGCCCGTCGCCAGCCATGAAGGCTTCTCCTATTCGGCCGGCATGCGCGCCTTCGCCGAGGGCGGCAAGGTGTGGGACTACGAGCACATTTCCGGCTTCCTGGTCGCCCCGCGCTCCTATGTGCAGGGCACGGCGATGGCCTTCGGCGGCATCAAGAACCGCAAGGAAGAGGCCAATCTTATCGCCTACCTGCGCCAGCAGGCCGACAGCCCGGCCCCGCTGCCCGAGGCGCCGGCCACGGCGGCCGAAGCCCCCGCCGACGGGGCGGCCCAGCCGGCGCAGCCCTGAGCCGATAACGCGATCGTCATCGCAGCATCTTGAAAAAAGCCGGGTTCCGCCCGGCTTTTTCTTTGACCGACGACGCGTGAGCGCGAGATTTTCCCCGCAGCCGGCTTTCAATCGCCCGACGCTGGTCTAACTTGACGCTGCGCGCGATAGTCCAGAGAGGTCCACCATGTCCGAACGGCCGTTCACGTCCTCGCTGCTTGCCGGCACGCTGCTCGCGGGCGCGGTGGCGCTGCTCGCCCTTCCGGCCCTGGCGCTGGCCGACGAATGGCGCACCGTCCACTCCCTCATCGACACCGACGCCGAGCGGCCGGCCTTCGAGCGCTACGCCCACGTCAATCCGGACGCGCCCAAGGGCGGCACGGTCGACCTGATCGCCACCGGCACCTTCGACAGCTTCAACCCGTTCATCGTGCGCGGCACCCCCGCGGCCGGCATGGGCACCTTCACCGGCGGCCTGCTCTACGACACGCTGATGGAGCAATCGATCGCCGAGCCGTCGACCAGCCACATGCTGGTCGCCGAGGCGATGAAATATCCCGACGACTTCTCCTCGGTCACCTTCCGGCTGAACCCCAAGGCGCGCTTCCAGGACGGCACGCCGATCACCGCCGACGACGTCATCTGGTCGTTCCAGAAGCTCAAGGAGCTCAGCCAGATGTACAACCGCTACTACGCCAACGTCACCGAGGCGGTGGCGCTCGGCGAGCGCGAGGTCGAGTTCCGCTTCGACCAGACCGGCAACCGCGAGCTGCCGCACATCATGGGCGACCTCGCCGTGCTGCCGAAGCACTGGTGGGAGGGCACCGACGCGCGCGGCAACAAGCGCGACATCAGCGCGCCGACGCTGGAGCCGCCGCTCGGCTCCAGCGCGTGGAAGATCGCCAGCTTCAGGCCCGGCGCCGAGATCGTGTGGGAACGCGTCAAGGACTATTGGGGCGCCGACCTGCCGGTCAATGTCGGGCGCAACAATTTCGACCGCCGCCGCTTCACCTATTTCCAGGACGACAACGCCGCCTGGCAGGCGTTCACCAAGGGCGGCTTCCAAGACTACCGCAGCGAGAACCGCGCGGCGCGCTGGGCCACCGAATACAATTTCCCCGCCTTCACCGCCGGCGACGTGAAGAAGGCGGAGTTCGAGCGCAGCTCCGGCGCGCCGATGCAGGGCTTCGTGCTCAATCTGCGCCGGCCGCAGTTCCAGGACCGGCGGGTGCGCGAGGCGCTGACGTGGGCCTTCGACTTCGAGACGATGAACCGCACGCTGTTCTACGACGCCTACCGGCGCACGGATTCCTATTTCGAGGGCGGCGAGCTCGCCCATTCCGGCCTGCCGCAGGGTAAGGAGCTTGCGATCCTGGAGGAATTCCGCTCGCAGCTTCCCGAGGAGGTGTTCACGCGCGAGTTCACGCTGCCGGTCTACGACAGCCCGGCGGCGACACGCGACCACCTGCGCAAGGCCGTGCAGCTCTTCGCCGCCGCCGGCTGGCAGAGCCGCGGCGGCAAGCTCGTCAACAACGACACCGGCCGGCAGTTCTCGATCGAGTTCCTCGGCGACGACCCCACCGACGAGCGGATCATGAAGCCGTTCATCGACAATCTCCAGCGCCTCGGCATCGCCACCTCCATCCGCATCGTCGACGCCTCGCAATACGTCAACCGCGTGCGCGCCTTCGACTACGACGTGATCGTCGGACTGACGATGCAGTCGCTGTCGCCGGGCAACGAGCAGCGCGACTTCTTCTCGTCCGCCGCCGCAGACCAGCCGGATTCGCGCAATTATTCCGGCATCAAGGATCCCGTGGTCGACAAGCTGGTGGAGCGCGTGATCTTCGCCACCGACCGCGAGGATCTCGTCGCCGCCACGCATGCGCTCGACCGGGTGCTGATGTGGGGCTACTACATCGTGCCGCACTGGCACGCGCCGACCCTGCGCCTCGCCTACTGGGACAAGTTCGGCATCCCGCCCGAGCAGCCGAGCTATATCGGCGTCGACATCGATTCCTGGTGGATCGACGTCGACAAGGAAGCGGCGCTGAACCGCAAATATGGGAGGGCGAGGTGACCATCCGCGCCCATTTCACGCGCCGGCATTTCCTCGTCGGAGCCGGAGTGGGGGCCGGCGCGCTGGCGATGCTGCCCGCCGGCCGCGCCTTCGCCGCGCCGGAGACGGGCAGGCCGCTTCACGGCATCTCCACCTTCGGCGAGCTGAAATACGGGCCGGACTTCACGCATTTCGACTATGCCTCGCCCGACGCGCCGCAGGGCGGCACGTTCACCTTTTCGGTGCCGAACTGGCTGTTCAACCAGTCGCCGCTGTCCTTCAACACGCTCAACACATGGGTGCCGCGCGGCGACGCGCCGCCGCGCATGGAGCTTTGCCACGACACGCTGATGACCGGCTCCCTCGACGAGCCCGACTCGCTCTACGGCCTGCTCGCCGAGAGCATCGCCATCTCTGAGGACCGCAACAGCTTCACCTTCCGCATCCGTCCCGAGGCGCGCTTCCACGACGGCACGCCGGTTACCGCCGAGGACGCTGCCTTCACCTTCGCCATCCTGAAGGAGAAGGGCCATCCGCAGCTCCAGCTCCCGCTGGCGGAGATGGTCGAGGCGGTCGCCGACGGGCCCGACCTGCGCGTGACCTTCTCCGGCAAGCAGTCGGCGACGACGGTGTTCACCGTCGCCGGCTATCCGGTCCTGTCGAAGGCGTGGTTTCAGGCCAACCCGTTCGACGGCTCGCAGCTCAACGCGCCGCTGGGCAACGGCCAGTACAGGGTCGGGCGCTTCTCGGCCGGCAATTTCATCGAATACGAGAAGGTGGCCGACTATTGGGGCAAGGATCTGGCGGTCAATCGCGGGCTCAACCATTTCCAGACCATTCGCGTCGAGTTCTACCGCGAGCGGCAGGCCGGCTTCGAAGCCTTCAAGAAGGGCGACATCCTGTTCCGGCAGGAGTTCACCGCACGCACCTGGGCGACCGAATACGACTTCCCGGCGACGCGCGAGGGAAAGGTCGTGAAGCGCGAGTTCCCCGGCGATCTGCGCCCCTCCATGCAGGCGTGGGCAGCCAACCAGCGGCGCGAACGGTTCCGCGACCCGCGCGTGCGCGAGGCGATCAACCTGTGCTTCGACTTCGAGTGGACCAATCGTAACCTCTTCTACGACGCCTACGCCCGGGCGGAATCCTGCTTCGAGAAATCCGAGTTCAAGGCTGAGGGGCTGCCCTCGTCCGAGGAACTGGCGCTCCTGGAGCCGCTGCGCGCCGACATTCCCGAGGCCGCGTTCGGCGAGGCGGTGAGGATGCCGGTCTCCGACGGGTCCGGCCGCGACCGAAAACTGTTCCTGCGCGCCCGCGAGCTGATGGCCGAGGCCGGCTGGAAGCCGCAGGGCGGCCAGTTCCGCAACGACAGAGGCGAGCCGTTCCGCATCGAGCTGCTCGTGCAGGACGAGGTGTTCGTGCGCGTCTACTCGCCCTTCGTGGAGAATCTGCGCAATGTCGGCTTCGACGCCTCCATCCGGCTGGTCGACCCGGCGCAATACCAGGCCCGGCAGGTCGATTTCGACTACGACGTGGTCGGCATGGCGCAATCCTTCACCGGCACGCCGACGCGCTCGCAGCTCAACAACAGTTTCGGCTCCGACGCCGCCGACGTCGGCTCCTCGCGCAACTATCCGGGCACGAAAAGCCCGGCGGTCGACGCGCTGATCGAGACCGCCGCCAAGGCCGAAACTCGCGCGGAGCTTGTGACGGCGATCCGCGCGCTCGATCGCGTCTTGCGCGCGCGCCTCGACTGGATTCCAAACTGGTATGCGGCGACTCACAAGGCCGCCTACTGGGACATGTTCGGCTTCAGGGAGCCGAAGCCCGACTACGGCTTCCCTGTCGAGGCGCTGTGGTGGCGCGACGAAGAGAAGGCGAAGGCGATTGGGAAGGGTTGATGCGCCTGTGCAGATGCTAGCAGCGCCGGTCGGCGCTCCTTCGCACCCCCCTCTGTCCTGCCGGACATCTCCCCCTCAAGGGGGGAGATTGGCCTTCATGTCCGTTTTCGCCATTCGCCAAAGATCGGCGAAAACGTCGAAACAGCCGATCTCCCCCCTTGAGGGGGGCAACGTGAAGCCCCAGCCTCGCCGCGAAGCGGGCAATCCCTGATGGCCGCCTATATACTGCGCCGCCTGCTGCTGATGATCCCGACCCTGTTCGGGATCATGGCCGTGTCGTTCATCGTCATACAGTTCGCGCCCGGCGGACCGGTCGAGCAGGTCATCGCCCGGCTCTCGGGCGACGCCGGGGGCGCAGCGGACCGCATCTCGGGCGGCGGCGGCGATGCCGGCGCGCAGGAATTCCAGGAAGGCGGCGGCGGCTCGCAATACCGCGGCGCGCAGGGGCTCGACCCCGCCTTCATCGCCCAGCTCGAAAAGCAGTTCGGCTTCGACAAGCCGCCGGTCGAGCGCTTCTTCCTGATGCTGTGGAACTATGCCCGCTTCGATTTCGGCGACAGCTATTTTCGCGATATCTCGGTCATCGACCTGATCATCGAGAAGATGCCGGTGTCGATCTCGCTGGGGCTGTGGCTCACGCTCATCTCCTATGCGATCTCGATCCCGCTCGGCATCCGCAAGGCGGTGAAGGACGGCTCGGCCTTCGACGTGTGGACCAGCGGCATCGTCATCGTCGGCTACGCCATACCGAGCTTCCTCTTCGCCATCATGCTGATGGTGTTCTTCGCAGGCGGCTCGTTCTTCGACTGGTTCCCGCTGCGCGGGCTCACCTCGGAGAACTGGGACCGGCTGAGCTGGCCGGCACGGATCGCCGACTATTTCTGGCACCTCGCCCTGCCGCTGACGGCCATGGTGCTGTCGGCCTTCGCCACCACGACGCTGCTGACCAAGAACTCCTTCCTCGAGGAGATCCGCAAGCAGTATGTCGTCACCGCGCGCGCCAAGGGGCTCGCTGAGCGGCAGGTGCTCTACGGCCACATCTTCCGCAACGCCATGCTCATCGTCATCGCCGGCTTCCCGGGCGCCTTCATCTCGGCCTTCTTCACCGGCTCGCTGCTGATCGAGACGATCTTCTCGCTCGACGGGCTCGGGCTGCTCGGCTTCCGCTCGGTGCTCGACCGCGACTACGCCGTGGTCTTCGCCACGCTCTACATCTTCTCGCTGATCGGCCTGTTCGTCGGCCTGCTGTCCGACCTCGTCTACACCTGGATCGACCCGCGCATCGACTTCGACCGGAGGGATGTATGAACGACATCCAGACGGCAGCCGAGGTCGAAAAGGTGCGCGCAAGGGCCGCGCGGCCATGGCTGTCGCCGCTCAACCAGCGCCGCTGGGCCAACTTCAAGGCGAACCGGCGCGGCTACTGGTCGCTGTGGATCTTCCTCGTCCTGTTCGTGCTGTCGCTGGGCGCCGAGTTCATCGCCAACGACCGGCCGCTGCTCGCGTCCTACAAGGGCGAACTGCTGTTCCCGGTGGTGGTGAGCTACCCGGAGGAGAAGTTCGGCGGCTTCCTCGCCGTCACCGACTATCGCGACCCCTTCATCCAGGAGGAGATCGAGGCCAACGGCTGGATGCTCTGGCCGCCGGTGCGCTACTCCTACCGCACGGTGAACAACGAGATCCCCGTCGCCGCGCCGGCCAAGCCGTCCTGGCTCTACGACATCGAAACGCGCTGCGGCCGCTATCCGGGCGGGGCCTCCGATCCCAACTGCACCATGGGCAACTGGAACTGGCTCGGCACCGACGACCAGGCGCGCGACGTGCTGGCCCGCATCATCTACGGCTTTCGCATCTCCGTCCTGTTCGGGCTGATCCTCACCGCCGCGTCGGCCGTCGTCGGCGTGTCGGCCGGGGCCGTGCAGGGCTATTTCGGCGGCTGGACCGACCTGATCTTCCAGCGCGTGATCGAGATCTGGTCGTCGATCCCGGTGCTCTACCTCATCCTCATCATCGCCGCCGTGCTGCCGCCGGGCTTCTTCATCCTGCTCGGCATCATGCTGCTGTTCTCGTGGGTGGCCTTCGTCGGCGTGGTGCGGGCCGAGTTCCTGCGCGCCCGCAACTTCGAATACGTCAATGCCGCGCGCGCGCTCGGCGTGCCCAACCGCACCATCATGTTCCGCCACCTGCTGCCCAACGCGATGGTGGCGACGCTGACCTT
>CAZVTK010000142.1:0-11581 GCA_964629765.1 uncultured Mesorhizobium sp. | reverse complement strand
AACTGGGCCAAGCTCGGCCTCACCGGCGAGGAGACCGTCACCATCGACGGGCTGGAGGACATCCGCCCGCGCCAGAAGATGGTCGCCAAGATCACCTACGCCGACGGCAAGTTCCGCGAGGTGCCGATCCTGTGCCGCATCGATACGCTGGACGAGCTCGACTACTTCAAGAACGGCGGCATCCTGCAATACGTCCTGCGCGATCTGGCGGCGTAGAAAGCGCTGTGGCCACGGCTCCTTCTCGCGCAAGGAGAAGGAGCCCGCCCGCTACCTTGTACCCGCGGCCACCGTCTCGATCGGCAGCCACAGCGTCCTGCTGTCCTGCGGGAACTCGATGAACTCGGCGCAGCGCAGGTAGAAGCGCTTCGCCCGCTCGTCCTTGGCCTGAACGAGAACCGCGCCGATACCGATGCTTTGCGACGCTATCGCGATGCGGCGCAGGGCGTCCGCCAGAAGATCGGCGCCGAAACCTTTTCCCGCATGTCGGCGGTCGACAGCGAGCCGCCCTATGATCGACACCGGCACCGCGTCCGGCGCGTTGCGCCGCAGTTTTCCCGGTGCCGCCGCACGCTCCACCGCCCCAGCCGAGACGCAGTAATAGGCGATCACCTTGCCGGAGATGCAGACAACGTAGGTGCGGGAAAAGCGGCTTTCGTTCTTCAGCGCCCGGTTGCGCAGCCAATCGTTCAATGCCGGCTCGCCGCAGTCGAAATCGGAAAGACCGTGCCGGGCGTCGAGCGGCTCGGGCGCAGACGGTTGATCGTGTGGCGCTATTTCTGCCATGCCGGCTTGCGGGCCAGCAGTGACCGCAGCCTAGGTCCGGGCGCGGGCGGATTGTCGAGCGCCTGCATGAAGGCGTCGTAGCGTCCGGAATCGAGTGCAAAGAGGCGCTTGTCGAGCAGCACATCGATCGCCTCGCGCCTCGCGCTCTCCACCATGAATTCGGTACGCGTCTTGCCCAGGGCGGCGGCCGCCTCGTCGATGAGCTGCCGCGTGCCGGCCTCGATGCGCAGATTGATGCTGCCCTTCTGCCCGGAAGCACGTTCTGGAGATATTACGCCGATCATAGGCACAGAATGGGTGCGCGTATCTACAATGTCAATACGCCGAGTCGCGTTCTGCTTTTCATCGTTCTATCCGCAGTCAGCGGATCCGGCGGCGATCCGGCACGACCCCGATTGACCTTCCCTTGCGTCAATGCCACAGTGCCTCACACTTGCGTTGGGAGGTTGCGATGGCACGAAAGTTCATCGACTGCCGTGAAATGCCGAGTGAATCAAACTGCACCGTGACCATCATGGCCGACAGCGAGGACGAGTTGCTGGCCGCGGCGGCGCAGCATGCGGTGGCCGTGCACAGGCATGCCGACACGCCCGAACTGCGGGCCGGGCTCAGGGGCCTGATCCGGCACGGCACGCCGCCCGAGCAGGTCCGTCGCTAGCCGGATCGATGCCAGATTTGGGGGGAGTGCGAGCATGACCGCTTTCAATGCCGTGCGTTTCCGGGTCAAGGTCGGGCAGGACCAGGCGTTCCTCGACGCCCACAAGGGCGTCGGCGACTGGCCGGGGCTGGTGCACGCCAACATGATCAAGACCGGCGATCGCAGCTATTGCATCATCGCGGAGTGGAAGGACACCGACGCGCTGACAGCGGCGCGGCCGCACATGATCGCGACGCTCGACAAGTTCCGCGCGACGCTGGAGGATCTGGGCGGCGGCCTCGGCCTCACCGATCCGGTCTCCGGGCCGGTGGTGATGAAGCTGAAATAGGGCTGTTGTCGGTGGGGTGGCATGCCGCCCCCTTCTCCCGCAAGGGGAGAAGGGGGCGTTCTGCCTTTCGCTGCCGGCGCATTTCACCCACGAGTTGCGGCCGGCGCGGGAACGGGTAGAAGGAGATCATGTTCATCCCCTTCTTCCTCGAGCTCAAGGCCGCCCGGATTCCCGTGTCGCTGCGCGAGTATCTCTCGCTGCTCGAGGGCATGGACGCGCATCTCGTGGACTACGATGTCGAGGGTTTTTATTACCTCGCCCGCGCAGCGCTGGTGAAGGACGAGCGCCATATCGACCGCTTCGACCGCGTGTTCAGCCACGTCTTCAAGGGGGTCGAGGCGGTGGCGGGCGAAGGCGCGGTCGACGCGCGCGACCTGCCGGAGGAGTGGCTGCGCAGGCTTGCCGAAAAACACCTCACCGACGACGAGAAGAAGCTGGTCGAGGCGCTGGGCGGCTTCGAGAAGCTGATGGAGACGCTGAAACAGCGGCTGGAGGAGCAGAAGGGTCGTCATCAGGGCGGCTCCAAATGGATCGGCACCGCCGGCACCTCGCCCTTCGGCGCCTACGGCTACAATCCCGAGGGGGTGCGCATCGGCCAGCACGAGAGCCGCCACCGCCGCGCGGTGAAGGTGTGGGACAAGCGCGAGTTCCGCAATTTCGACGACAGCGTCGAGCTCGGCACGCGCAACATCAAGGTGGCGCTCAAGCGCCTGCGCCGCTGGGTGCGCGAGGGCGCCGACGAGGAACTCGACCTTCCCGGCACCATCCACGCCACGGCCGAGCACGGCTATCTCGACGTGCAGACGCGGCCCGAGCGGCGCAACGCGGTGAAGCTCCTGATGTTCTTCGACGTCGGCGGTTCGATGGACGATCATATCCGCGTGGTCGAGGAACTGTTCTCGGCGGCCAGGGCCGAGTTCCGCCACATGGAATATTTCTACTTCCACAACTGCCTCTACGAGGGCGTGTGGAAGGACAACCGCCGCCGCCATTCCGAGGTGACGCCGACGCTGGATGTGCTCAACCGCTACGGCCACGACTACAAGGCGATCTTCGTCGGCGACGCGTCCATGAGCCCCTACGAGATCGCCTATGCGGGCGGTTCGGTCGAGCACTGGAACCCCGAGGCCGGCGCGGTGTGGCTGAACCGGGTCATCGGCCAGTGGCCGAGCGCCGTCTGGCTCAATCCGGTGCCGGAGAAGCACTGGGGATACACGCATTCGATCGGCATGGTGCGCGAGCTGTTCTCCGAGCGCATGTTCCCGCTCACGCTCGGCGGGCTGGAGCAGGCGACGCGCACGCTGTCGCGGAAGCACTGAACTCAGATCGTCGTCGCCAGCACCAGCCAGGCGAGCGCCGCGAGCCGGTAGAAGCCGCCCGCGCGCGGGCGCTGCACCTGGCAGGCGCGCCAGACCGAGACCGTCAGGAAGACGTTCCACGGCGCCGAGCCGAAGAACACGGCGAGCGAGGCCCATAGCGGCAGCTTGAGGCCGAGCGCGACCAGCGACAGAAAGGTCGTCGCAAGGTTCAGCGCCGTGCCGGCCAGCCACATGTCGAGCCAGAAGACGCGGTCGACCGGCGCGAGCCCGCGCCAGCGGTCGGCGAAAAAGCGCCGCGGCCGCGGCGTCACATGATCGCCGCGTTCCACCACAGATGCATGGAGATGCTGGCGACGTAGCCGAGGGCGATGGCCCAGGCCCAGCGCAGGTGGTTCATGAAGGTGTAGTGGTTGCGAACCATGCCCATCAGCACCACGCCCGCGGCCGTGCCGATCGACACGAGGCTGCCGCCGACGCCGGTGGAGAGCGTCACCAGCATCCACTGGCCGCTGGACATGTCGGGGTCCATGGTCAGCACGGCGAACATCAGCGGGATGTTGTCGAAGGCCGCGCCCAGTATGCCGACGGCGATGTTGGCCACGGTCGGCCCGAGATCGCCGTAGAGGAAGCTCGACACCATCGCGAGATAGCCGGCGACGCCCAGCCCGGCCACGGCGAAGACGACGCCGAAGAAGAACAGCAGCGTGTCCCATTCCACATGGCGCATCACGTGGAAGGAATCGAAGGCGAGGTTCTCGTCGCGCCGCCGCCGCCCGATGGTCTGGAGCAGGTAGGCGTACATCTGGAGATAGCCCAGCCCCAGCATCATGCCGAGCGCCGGCGGCAGGCCGATATAGCTCTTGAACAGGATGGCGGTGGCGATGGTGGCGAGGAACAGGACGATGACCACGATGCCGCCGGTCTTCAGCCGGATCGGCTCGCTCACCGGGTCGGGCGTGCCCTTCGGCACGCTGAAATGCATGAACACCGCCGGCACGAGGAAGTTCACCAGCGAGGGCAGGAACAGGTTGAAGAATTCGAGGAATTGCAGCTTGCCCTTCTGCCAGACCATCAGCGAGGTGATGTCGCCGAAGGGCGAGAACACGCCGCCGGCATTCGCCGCCACGACGATGATGATGCAGCCCAGCACGATGAACTTGTAGTTGCCGACGCCGACGGCGACCACGACGGCGCCCATCACCAGCGCCGTGGTCAAATTGTCGATGATCGGGCCGAAGACGAAGGCGAGCCCGCCGACCAGCCAGAAAAGCTGCCGGTAGCTGAGATTCATGCCGAGGAGGAAGGCGCGCAGCGCGTCGAAGACGCGGCGCTCGCGCATCGTGTTCACATAGGTGATCGCGACGATGAGGAAGAGCATCAGCTCGCCATAGTCGAGGATCACGTGCTTGGCCTCGGCCTCCAGCGCGCCGGTCTGGCCGTTGGCGGCGTAGACGACGCCGAGCAGCGCCCAGATCAGCCCGGCTGCCAGCATCACCGGCTTGGACTTGCGCATGTGGATGGCGTTCTCGATCGCCACGAAGCCGTAGGCGATGAAGAAGATCATCAGCGCCAGGTAGCCCGCGGGATGGCGCGTCAGGTCGAGAAGCTCCATCGCCTCGAGCGCATAAGCGGGCGTGGCCAGCATCATTGCCGGCATCATCGCCAGGATCGTCGCGGCAAAAGCCAGTCCTCGTCCGCCGCGACGAATCATCGTCCTATCCCCCTGATCGATGTCAAACGGAATATTCGTCGGACAAAGCGGGGTTGCGCAAGGTGCAGAAGGCGAAAAGCGTCGCCGGATCAACGCGACAGCGGATTTTTTTCGAGCCTGCGCAGCGCGAGGGCCTGTTCCGGCGGGTGGGCGGGGCCGCGCCAAGGATGCGCTAACCATGCGCAGTACATTGCGCCTGCGCGCTGAACTTTGCTTGCGGCGCGCAGCAATCGCGTAACATTCCTTTGCATAAAGTGATGGCGCGGGACCCAGCCAGCGTGCAAGAACGGCCCCGAGGGACTTATCGCGTCGGGCTTGGCTTCGCATGTCTAAACGCTATTTCGGGACGGACGGCATTCGCGGCCGCGCCAATACATTTCCCATGACCGCCGACGTGGCGATGAAGGTCGGCATGGCCGCCGGCACGGCCTTCAAGCGCGGCGGCCATCGCCATCGCGTCGTCCTGGGCAAGGACACGCGCCTGTCCGGCTACATGATCGAGAACGCCATGGTTGCGGGCTTCTGCGCGGCCGGCATGGACGTGTACCTGCTCGGCCCGGTGCCGACGCCGGCCGTCGCGATGCTGGCGCGCTCGCTGCGCGCCGACATCGGCGTCATGATCTCGGCCTCGCACAACAGCTATCAGGACAACGGCATCAAGCTGTTCGGCCCGGACGGGTACAAGCTTTCCGACGAGATCGAGCACCGCATCGAGCATCTGGTCGCCGACAGCGCCCAGATCCCGCTGGCCGGGCCGGACGCCATCGGCCGCGCCAAGCGCATCGACGGCGTGCACGACCGCTATATCGAGTTCGCCAAGCGCACGCTGCCGCGCTCGCTGTCGCTGGCGGGCCTGCGCGTGGTGATCGATTGCGCCAACGGCGCCGCCTACAAGGTGGCGCCGGCCGCATTGTGGGAGCTCGGCGCCGAGGTCTTCTCCATCAATGTCGAGCCGAACGGGTTCAACATCAATGCGGATTGCGGCTCCACCCATCCGCAGGGCCTGTCGAAGAAGGTCCACGAGGTGCGCGCCGACATCGGCATCGCGCTCGACGGCGACGCGGACCGCGTCGTCATCGTCGACGAGACCGGCAAGGTCGTCGACGGCGACCAGATCATGGCGCTGATCGGCCAGACCTGGCACGAGGCGGGGCGGCTGGCCGGCGGCGGCGTGGTGGCGACCGTGATGTCCAATCTCGGGCTCGAGCGCTTCTTCGACGACATGAAGCTCCAGCTTCACCGCACCAAGGTCGGCGACCGCTATGTGGTCGAGCACATGCGCGCCCACGGCTTCAACGTCGGCGGCGAGCAGTCCGGCCATGTCGTGCTGTCCGATTTCTCGACCACCGGCGACGGTCTCGTCAGCGCATTGCAGGTGCTCGCCTGCATCAAGCGGCAGGAGAAGCCGGCCAGCGAGGTGCTGAAGAAGTTCGAGCCCGTGCCGCAATTGCTGAAGAACGTCCGCTTCGCCGGCGGCGCGCCGCTCGAGGACGCGCATGTCAAGGCGGTGATCGAGGATGCACGCTCGCGCCTGGGCGTCGGCGGCCGGGTCGTCATCCGCCCGTCCGGCACCGAGCCGCTGATCCGCGTCATGGCGGAAGGCGACGACGAGGGACTGGTCGAGAAGGTGGTCGACGACATCGTCGGCGTGATTTCCGAGGTGCGCAGCGCGGCCGCCTGATCGCTGCCCCTGCCGGGCGACGCGTCGCGAAAGGCCCGCCTCGCGGGTCTTTTTCGTTTTCGGGACTTCGCTTTCCGGGCCCGGATTCCTTAATGAAGATGGTGAAGAAACACGGTTAAGCGCGTCTTAACCATTCGCCGACAATATCGCCGCGAGTTCAAACCGTTCCGCGCCTCGTGTCGCGGGAAAGCAAGGATCGCAGCGATGACCCTACGAGCCAAGGCGCTGGTGGCGGGTGCAACCCTGATGGCGACGGCGCTGCCTGCGCTTGCCGCCGACGTTTATTACGAGCCGCCCGTCGTCGAGGCGCCCCCGGCCTACGAGGCGCCCGTCGAGGTGGTCTCGACCGGCGGTTGGTACATACGCGGCGACGTCGGCTATCATGCGCCCTCCTGGAAGGGTGCCGAATACGTCACCTACGGTGCCGGTCCCTTGCACGGGAACACCTTCTCCACCGGCGCGCTGCGGCCGGCCTTCTCCGTCGGCGGCGGCGTTGGCTATCAGGCGAGCAAGTATTTCCGCACCGACCTGACGGCCGACTACTGGTTCCGCTCCACCTTCAACGGCACCACAAACGGCGCGTGCGGCACCTGCACCGATGCCAGCTCGATGAGCGCGCTGCTGCTGATGGCCAACGCCTATGTGCATGTCGGCAAGTGGGGACGCTGGTCGCCCTATGTCGGCGCCGGCATCGGCGGCGCGAAAGTCACCTGGGACGCGCTCAGCAACACGCTGCCCAACGGCGTCACGGTCGAGCACCCCGGCGCCTCCAACTGGCGTTTCGCCTGGGCCGGCATGGTCGGCAGCACCGTCTGCCTCACCGACAAGCTCGATCTCGATCTGGGCTATCGCTACACCAACGTGTCGGGCGGGCGCATGTTCGCCTACGACACCGTCAACAATGTCGGTCCCGGCACCGACTACGGCTTCGACGTGCACGAGGCCCGCGCCGGCCTGCGCTACAAGTTCGGCGGCGGCAAGGGCTCGGGCTTCGGCCATGGCAGCGGCTGCGGCGGTGGCGGCGGTTACACGCCGGCGCCGGTCCCCTACGAGCCGGAGCCCATCCAACCGCCGGTCTACAAGTAGACCGACGCTTCATCGACCCGACGAAGGCCGCGCGGCGCCCCGCGCGGCCTTCGCGCTTTTTGGCGCGCGCGCATCCGCGAAGCGTGCCTCGGAAAGGATTGGTTATCCTTAACCGGCGTTTAACCAGCATGGTTAATAGTGATGCGCACATTGCGGAGGCCACGCCTTCGCGCCTCCGGAGTTGAGACATGCGCGCAGCGTTCCGCCTTCTCACATCGCTCGCCCTGGTCGCCCCCGCGACCGCTATGGCCGCCGACTACGACCCGCCGCTGGTGATCGAAAGCGAGCCGGTGCTCGAAGAGGTCGTGCCCGTCGAGATCGGCTCGGGATGGTATCTGCGCGGCGATCTGGGCTACGGCCTTTCCGCCTCCCGCGGCGCCTTCAACTTCCGCACCTTCAACGGCGGCGCCTACACCGATTTCGCGCCCACCGCGTCAGGCTACGCCACCGGCCTCCAGGCCGGCATCGGCTTCGGCTACCGCTTCACCGACTGGGTCCGCGCCGACGCGATGCTGGAGCGCTTCGACGCCGCGGCGTTCAGCCAGGCCCGGCTGGGCACGCCGTGCCCGCTGCCCAACGGCGGCAGCCAACCCGCCGGCACCGATTGCGACGCGGTGGCGAGCGGGGTGCTCACCAACTACTCGCTGATGGCCAACGCCTATGTCGATCTCGGCACGATCGCCCGCTTCACGCCCTATCTGGGCGCCGGCGCCGGCGTGGCGCTGTCGAACTGGGGCGACGGCTCGGTCGACTATCGCTGCGTGCCCGGCGCGGTGACGCCGTGCAATGCCGGCAGCCTGAACGCCGCCGCGGACGGCTTCTCCAGCGTGCGGTTCACCTATGCCGCCATGGCCGGCGTGGCGTTCGACATCAACAAGAACCTGAAGCTCGACCTCGGCTACAAGTTCCGCGCGGTGGCCGGCGGCAACGCGCAGGCGTTCAGCCAGGCGGACCAGAATGCCGGCGCGCGCGGCGCGCAGCTCACCGATCCCGGCTTCTTCTCGCACGAAATCCGGCTCGGCCTGCGCTACGAGCTCTGGTAGGCGCGGCGATCGCGGCCGATGAGAGGCCGCGGTCTTGCTCATGCCGCTTTGGCTTCCTAGCTTTCGGGCAAGGCCGGCGCGCGCGCGGCCGCGAGTCGACAGCGAGGTCCGAAAATGGCTCTGCCGATCCCCACGCGCTCGGTCGTGGCGCTTCGTTCCCACATCCCCGACCGGGCCTTCACCGCCGGCATGCTGGGCACCCAGCGCGAGGGCAGCGGCATCGTCATCCGCGACAGCGGGCTCGTCCTCACCATCGGCTATCTCGTCACCGAGGCGGAGGAGGTCTGGCTCAGCCGGCATGACGGGCGTGTCGTCGCGGCGCATCCGCTGGCCGTCGACCAGGCCACCGGCTTCGCGCTGGTGCAGGCGCTCGGCTCGCTCGACCTGCCGGCCGTGCAGCCGGCGCGCGGCGGCGCAAAGGTCGGCGACAAGGTGACGATGGTCGACGGCGCCGGCGCCTTCACGCCGGGCGCCGTGGTGGCGCGGCAGGAATTCGCCGGCTATTGGGAATATCTGCTCGACGAGGCGATCTTCGTCGCGCCCGCGCATCCCTCGTGGGGCGGGGCGGGGCTGTTCGACCAGAATGGCGACCTGCTCGGCATCGGGTCGCTGCGCCTCCAGATGAGCCGCGGCGGCGCCGTGACCGACATCAACATGGCCGTGCCGATCGAGCTGCTCGCGCCGATCCTCGACGAGATGCTGCGCAACGGGGCGACCTCCGGCCCGCCGCGCCCCTGGCTCGGCGCTTTCTCGGCCGAGAACAACGGCAAGGTCGTGGTGATGAGCGTCTCGCCGGGCGGGCCGGCGGCCGCAGCCGGCCTGCGACAGGGCGACGTGATCGCCGACGTGCGCGACGGGCAGGTCGAGGGCCTGGCCGACTTCTACCGCAAGCTGTGGTCGATCGGCCCGGCCGGCGTCGAGGTGCCGCTGCGCATCGTTCGCGACGGCCGCGACGCATGGCTGCGCGTCAAGTCGGCCGACCGGAGCGACTTTCTGGTCAGGCCGATGATGCAGTAGGGACGGCGCCCGGCGGGCGGCGTTTTCAGAACATCGGCCCGATGCGGACGATGCCCATCACGAAGCAGCCCATCGAGCCGACCGCCGCCGCGATCGTCAGCAAATTGAGGGTCGTGGCGGCGCGCTGGTAGGCGCGCGAGGCGGCGGTTTCCGCCGAGTAGGGATGCTCGGCGGTCTGCGTCCGCTTTGCGATGGCCGTCGCGCAGAAATTGTTGGCGAGGTGGGCGAGACCCGTCGCCAGCACGATCGAGAACACGCCGAAGGCGAACCAGCGCAGCGCCCCCGTCGCCAGTCCCGACAGCAGCGCCTGCTGCGCGGGGTCTTCTATGCGCACCGCCGTGCCGAGGAAGGTCAGCAGGGCAAGGCACGCCCCGCCATTGACCGCGAGCAGCGCCCGCAGCGCATCCTTGGCGGAATCCATCGATGCGTTGAGCAATTGCTGGTAGGTGCGGTCGTGCCGCTCCCAGGCGCGCTTGGCAAACTCGTCCCCTTCCATAGCGCTCTCCCGATGCTGTCCGTTCCTGAATATTGCCGGTCCATCGACCGTGCAAGGCGTGCCGTCATCGAGCCCCTTGCGCTTTTCCCGGCCTTCGGATATTCGCCGCGGCGGGCCACCCCTCCCCAACGAGGGGCCAGCTATCTGGAAGGATAGACCATGACCGCGAGCGTCACGACGCCGGAATTGCGTCCGGCAAACCCCAATTTCTCGTCCGGACCCTGTGCGAAGCGACCCGGCTGGTCGCTCGAAGCGCTGAAGGCCGCGCCGCTGGGCCGCTCCCATCGCGCAAGGATAGGCAAGGCACGCCTCGCCGAGGCGATCGACCTCACCCGCGAGGTCCTTCAGGTTCCCGCCGATTACCGGATCGGCATCGTGCCGGCGTCGGACACGGGCGCGGTCGAAATGGCGCTGTGGTCGCTGCTCGGGCAGCGCGGCGTCGACATGGTCGCGTGGGAATCGTTCGGCGCCGGCTGGGTCACCGACGTGGTCAAGCAGCTCAGGCTCGCCGATGTCCGCACATTCGAGGCTGGTTACGGCCGGCTGCCCGATCTCGGCCAGATCGATTTCGACCGCGACGTGGTGTTCACCTGGAACGGCACGACCTCGGGCGTGCGCGTGCCGGACGCGAATTTCATCCCGGCCGCGCGCGACGGCCTGACCATCTGCGACGCCACCTCGGCGGCGTTCGCCCAGCGGCTCGACTGGGAAAAACTCGACGTCGTCACCTTCTCCTGGCAGAAGGTGCTGGGCGGCGAGGGCGGCCACGGCATGCTCATTCTTTCGCCAAGGGCAGTCGCGCGGCTGGAGACCTACAAGCCTGCCTGGCCGCTGCCGAAGATCTTCCGCCTCACCTCGGGCGGCAGACTGATCGAGGGCATCTTCAAGGGCGAGACGATCAACACGCCCTCCATGCTGTGCGTCGAGGACTATATCGATGCGCTGAAATGGGCGAAGTCCATCGGCGGGCTCGACGCGCTGGTCGCGCGCGCCGACGCCAATGCGGCCGTCATCGACCGCTTTGTCCGGGCGAGCGGCTGGCTCGGCCATCTCGCGGTCGAACCCGCGACGCGCTCGAACACGTCGGTGTGTCTCTCCATCGTCGATCCGGCGGTGGCGGCGCTGTCGGCGGATGCGCAGGCGGACTTCGCCAAGGGGCTGGTGTCCGCGCTCGACAAGGCCGGCGTCGCCTACGATATCGGCCACTACCGCGACGCGCCTCCGGGCCTGCGCATCTGGTGCGGCGCCACGGTGGAGTCCTCCGACCTGGAGGCGCTGATGCCCTGGCTCGACTGGGCTTTTGCCAACCAGAAGGCCGCGCTCAAGGCGGCGGCCTAGTTTCAACTTCCGAGTTTCACCAAACACCCCTCATCCGTCTCGGCGCTACGCGCCGATCCACCTTCTCCCACAAGGGGAGAAGGAAGAGGCGCCCTCCCTTCTCCCCTTGTGGGAGAAGGTG
>CAZVTK010000141.1:0-11603 GCA_964629765.1 uncultured Mesorhizobium sp. | reverse complement strand
TCAGCGAGAAGCCGCGCACGTCGCGCCAGGTGTCGGGGCTGCCCATCTCGCCGGCCACGGTGGAGAAGCGCGCCAGCATCTCGGTCGACGCGCCCTTCTGGAACAGGGCGGCCCTGGTGTAGCGCGACACGTCCTCGCTGGTCTCGAACACGCCGAAGGCGCCGGCGCCCTTGGCGTGGGGCTGACGCTCCGGCACCTTCTCGCGGTTGAAATGCGCCATCTGCTCGAGGAAATGGACATCGTGGAGCAGGATCGGGCCGTCCGCGCCGATTGTCAGCGAATTGCGATCGCTCACGGCGGGCGCGCCGGTGCTCATCGTCGAGCCCGTGACCTTGACTTTATGAGGATTGCCTTGATCCGACATGGATATCTCCTGACAGGTCTGGGTTGGTTGTGCCGCTGCTGCATCGGCCGGGACGATGCAGGATGTCAACCGGCATCAACGTTCGGGACGTCACCTGCGACCTTAGCGTTCGCGGCGGCACATGTCTTGAGCCTTGTCGGCTGGCATAAATGGAACACGCGTGTGAGCGGGGACAGCGGCAACACACGGCCAACCAACGACGTGCGCGTTAGCCGCTTGCGCCACGCTTGTCTTATCAGGTGCTGGTCGCCTGCATCCGCACCGGCGTGCCCTATCTCGACCTTGCCGATGCACGCGCCTTCACAACCGGCATCGCGGCCCTCGACGATGCAGCTCGCGCGGCCGGCGTGGCGATCGTCGCCGGTGCATCGAGTGTGCCGGCGCTGTCGGGAGCGGTGACACGCCGTCTCGCGACGGATTGGATGCGGTCCGCGCGATGGAGATTTCCATCAGCGCCTCGAACCGCGCCACCAGTGGGAGATCGGTGGCGGCTGCGATCCTGAGCTATGTCGGCCGGCCGACGTGCACGATCACGACCTGATGCTCGGCTAACACCATGTTAGGTGTTGACGTCAGCAGTCGTCACTGCCTGAAAGCGGGCGCTCCGGGGGAAATGACGCCCTGTAGTCATTACAACGATCGAGGAAATCGGCCACCAGCGGATTGACGATTTCCGGGTGTGTCAGCGGCGCCATGTGGCCGCCATCGGGGATGGTGGTGACCTGCCAGGGCGTCGCCGCCCCCATAAGCGCGACGATCTCCCGGATCGGCCGCGCGGTGTTCGCGTCGTGGATGACCAGCGTCGACTGCGGCAGGCGTTCGGCCCAGTCTTGCAGGGATGTCGTGTCGTTCATGATCGCATCCCACTCGTGGAAGTTCGGTTTCAGCCCCTCGGCGAAGGCTGCGCGGCGCTCGGGACCCGTCGCGGCCCAAGTGCCTGCGCCGCCCCAGTAATCGGCGAATTTTTCCGCGGCCGCGGCCCATTCGCCTCTGGTGCCGTGCATCCTGACGATGTCGCGCAGGCGCATCGCCTCGGCGAAAGCCTCGACACGCCCGTGGTCGCGCAGGATGCTGAATGGGTTGGGCTCCAGCAGGACAAGCCCGCTCACCCGCCTGCCGAGATCGGCCGCGACCCGCATGGCGACCGAGCCCCCGAAGGAATGCCCGACGAGCGCGATGTCATGCGCGCCGGCCGGCACGACCGCGTCGACCAGCGCCGCCTGGTCGGCCAGCGTCTGCGGCCGGTCGGCCGTCCATGCCGGCGTCCGGCCGTATCCGAACAGGTTCACCGCCTTGACATGGTACGTGCTCGCGAGACGCTCCATGAGCTTGCGCCACTGGCGCGCGCCGGCCACGCTCGAATGCAGCAGCACCACGAGCGGGCCGTGGCCGGTTTCGAGGACGTCGATCTCGGAGTTTTTCACCATCGCCGAATTCTCCTTCGCCTTGCCATGGCCCGTCCCATGGCCCGTCACCCGGCCGAGAGCTGCGCGCCCAGCCTCGACATCTCGGCGACCAGCACATCCAGGTCCTCGTCGCGCGTCCGGTGGTTGCAGATCGCCGCGCGCAGGCAGTGCCGCCCGCCGATGACCGTGTCCGAGAGCGCGGCAACGCCTGTTTCCTGAAGCCGAACCATGATTTCGGTGTTCAGCGCCTTCAACGCGTCTTCCGTCAGGCCGGCAGGCGCGTAGCGGAGGCAGACGACGTTGAGTTCCGGCTCCAGCATGAGTTCCAGCGGCGGGCTGGCGCGGACGAGGCCGGCAAGGTGGCGCGCCTGCGCGATGTTGCGGTCTATCAGCCGGCCAAATTTGGCGGTGCCGTGCTCCATCAGGGCCATCCACACCTTCAGCGCACCGAAGCCGCGGCTGGTCTGGAGCCCGTATTCGTGCAGCCACTCGCCCGAGGCGATGCCGCGCGCCGTGCCCTTCAGATATTCCGGCGAGACGGCGAAGGCGCGGCGATGGCCGGCATGGTCGCGGACGAGGGCGCAGCCCACCTCGAACGGCGCGTGCAGCCATTTGTGCGGGTCGAGCGCGATCGAATCGGCACGCTCGATGCCTCTGACCCGCCACGCATTGTCATCGGCGATTGCCACCAGCGCGCCTATGCAGCCGTCGACATGGAACCAGAGACCCTCCTGCGCGGCGAGGTCGGCGAGCGCTGTCAGATCGTCGACCGAGCCGGTGTTGACGGTGCCCGCCGTGCCGATGATGCAGGCGGGCCGCAAGCCGGCTTCCCGGTCCTCGCTGATCGCAGCCCGCAGGGCCGCGAGGTCGATGCGGAAGGCGGCGTCGGTGGCGATGCGGCGCAGCGCCCTGTTGCCGAGGCCGAGCGTCTCCACCGCCTTGCGGTGGCAGGAATGCACCTGGTCGGAGGCGTAGAAGCGCAGCGGCCGCTCGAGCGCGGCGACGCCTTCCTCGCGCAGATCGATGCCGGCCATGGCGTTGCGCGCCACGGCGAGGCCGATGAGGTTGGCCATCGACCCGCCATTGACCAGCGTGCCGCCGGCCGTCGCCGGCAGCCCGACCATGTCGCGCAACCAGCCCACGACCTGCTGGTCGACGAGCGCGGCGGCGTGGCTGCCGCCGCCGAGATTGGAGCCCTGCACGGCGGCGAGGAAATCGCCGAGCGCGCCGGTGAAGTTGCTCGCACCCATGTACCACGACCAGAAGCGCGGATGGATGTTGCCCATCGGATAGGCCATCACGGTGCGCCTGACCGCCTCGTACACCTGCACCAGCGGCGTGGGGTTTTCGGGCGCCGGGCCGCGGAAGACGGCCACGACCTCGGGCGGCATCGGCTGCCACACCGGCCGCTCGCGCACGCCACCGACATGGTCCGCCGCGTCGTCCACCATCCGGCGGGCGAGTGCCGCGACCTGCGCCCAGTCCGGCGGATCGAGCGTCTCGGCCACCCGCTCTGCCGGTTTTGCGGCCTGCGTCGCCATGGCGCTACTCCGCCGCCATCTGGAAGCCGGGCGTCGAGCGCGACAGCGCCAGCTCCTCCTCGTCCATGTCGGCGGGAATGGTCTCGAACATCGGCGTCGAGAGATAGCGCTCACCGGTGTCGGGCAGCATGCACAGGATGACCGAGCCCGCCGGCGCCGTCTCGGCCACCTGCCGCGCGACGCCGAAGCTCGCGCCGCCGGAGATGCCGGTGAAGATGCCTTCCTTCTGCGCCAGCGTCCTGGCCCATTCGATGGCGTTTGGGCCGGCGACCGGAATCACCTCGTCGCAATATCCGCCGTCCAGCGCCTCCTGAAGCACGGCGGGAATGAAGTCCGGGGTCCAGCCCTGGATCGGATGCGGCTCGAAGGCGGGGTGGCTCTCCGCGGGCGCCCCGTCGGCGCTGCGCTGCTGGGGACGGCCGCTGGCGACGAGCTGCGCATTGGCGGGCTCGGCAAGCGCGATCCTCGTGTCCGGCCGCTCGCGGCGCAGCACCCGCGACACGCCGGCCACGGTTCCGCCGGTGCCGTAGCCTGTGACGAACCAGTCGAGGCGCGAGCCGGCGAAATCGTTGACGATCTCGCGGCCGGTCGTCGCCTCGTGGATGTCGGCATTGGCGGCGGTCTCGAACTGCCGGGCGAGGAACCAGCCGTTCTTCCGCGCCAGTTCGGCCGCCTTCAGGTACATGCCGAACCCTTTTTGCGCGCGCGGGGTGAGCACCACTTTCGCACCCAGCATGCGCATCAGCCGCCGCCGCTCGACGGAGAAGCTGTCCGCCATGGTGACGACGAGCGGATAGCCTTTCTGGGCGCAGACCATGGCGAGCCCGATGCCGGTGTTGCCGCTGGTCGCCTCCACCACGGTCTGGCCGGGCCTCAGCGCGCCGCTGCGTTCGGCGGCCTCGATGATGGCGAGCGCCAGCCGGTCCTTCACCGAGCCGGCGGGGTTGAAGAACTCGGCCTTGACGTAGATCGTCCTGTCCTCGACACCCAGATTGTTGACACGGATCGCCGGCGTGTCGCCGACGGTCTCCGCCACGCTGTCGAACAGTCGCCCGCGGCCATGCGTGGTCGTCGGCATTTGACCGATGCTCGTCATGTCATCCCTCCATGGTTGCGGCGCGGGCCGCGCGGCCCGGCGCCGGTTGAGGTTTTGCGATTGCGCTGCGGATGTTATGATGCGTTTCGACGGCGCGGCGTGGGAGCCGGCGTGGGAGCGAGCATGGAATCGACCGGTTCCGCCGCAGGATCGTCAGTAGCCGGTATCGAATTGCGGCTGCTCGGGGCGCTCAGGCTGTCGCGCGCCGGCGTGGCGGCGCAATTGCCGCCCTCGCGCAAGATGCGGCTGCTGATCGCCTATCTGGCGCTGGCGCCGCATCCGGTATCGCGCGAGCGCCTCTGCGAACTGCTGTGGCGGGTGCCGAACGATCCGCGCGGCGAGTTGAGATGGTGCCTGAGCAAGCTGCGCCGCCTGCTCGACGAGCCCGGACGGCCCCGCGTGATCGCCGACGAAGGCCGTGTCCGGCTCGATCTCGACGGCTGCGACGTCGACGCGCTCCGCATTCTTGCAGCGACGCGGCGCGGCGTGGGCGCCCTCTCCGACGACGCGCTGGCCTCGCTGCCGTCAACCTTCGCCGACGACCTGCTCGACGGGCTGGACGCCGACGCGAACCCCGACCTGCACCACTGGCTGACCGCGCGGCGCGGCGAGTTCCGCTCGCTGAAGACGCTCATTGTCGCCGAGATCGCCCGCCGCTCCACGCCGGGCACGCCGGGTGGTCTCGCCGCGGTCCGCGACTGGCTGGAGAACGCGCCGCTGGATGCCGAGGCGCACCTGCGCTTCCTGGCAGAGCTCGCCAGCCGCCGCATGGTGAACGAGGCCGGCCGGCATGTCGAGGCGGCGGCACGCGACTTCGCCGCGGAAGGCGTCGACTTCGCGCCCGTCCGGGCATGTTGGGCGGCGATGCGCGACGCTTCCACCCTGCCCGTTGCGGTCGCCCCGGCGCCGCCCGACGCGGCAGCCCCCGCTCCGCCACGGCGCGCCTCCATCGCCGTCATGCCACTCACCCGGCTCGACGGGGGCGCTGCCGTCCATAGCAGGCTGGGGAGCGCGCTGACGCACGACGTCATCAGCAGGCTGGCGCGGCTGCGCAGCCTCTTCGTCATCGCGCGCGGCTCGGTGTTCGCCATCGCTGCCGAGAGGTTAGGCCCGCGCGAGATCGGCGAGCGCCTCGGCGTCGACTACGTCGCCGCCGGCTATCTGGAGCAACGTGCCGACACGGCCGTCGTGACCGTGGAGGTCGCCGAGGCGGCGAGCGCGCGCATCCTGTGGACCGGCAGCTTCGAGACGGGCGCGGCCACCCACCTGCCGGTGCTCGATTCGGTGTGCAACGGCATCGTCTCCTCCATCGCGGCCGAGATCGAGAACGCCGAGCGCAACCGCGCCATGCTGAAGCCGCCGGGCACGCTCGACGCCTGGGAGTGCTACCATCGCGGCCTCTGGCACATGTACAATTTCACGGCCGAGGAAAATATCCGCGCCGCCGGTTTCTTTCGCCGGTCGATCGGGCTCGACCCGACATTCTCCCGCGCCTGGGCCGGCCTGTCATTCACGCACTGGCAGAGCGCTTTCCAGCGCTGGGACGATCGCGAGGCGCAGGGCAGGCAGGCGCTGGAGGCGGCCGGCCGCAGCCTGCTGGCCGACAGCCAGAACCCCGCCGCCCACTGGGCGATGGGCCGCGCGCTGTGGCTCTCCGGCGAGGTGGGCGAGGCGACGCGCGCGCTGGAGCAGTCGGTGCAGCTGAGCCCCAACTTCGCGCTCGGCCACTATGCCGTAGCCTTCGTCCACTCCCAGGCCGGCGATCCCGAGGTGGCGGTCGCCGCCTCCGATCATTCGCGCCAGCTCAGCCCTGCGATCCGCTGCTGTTCGGCATGCTCGGCGCCCGCGCCATGGCGCTGGTGCGGCTAGGCCGGTTCGAGGAAGCCGCCGAATGGGGCATAAAGGCGGCCTCGCGCCCCAACGCGCACGTGCACATCCTCGCCATCGCCGCCCATTGCCTGTCGCTGGCCGGGCGCGTCGACGACGCGCGCATGCATGCCGCCCGCATCAGGCGCGAGAGCCCCGGCTACGACGTCTCGCATTTCCTCGACACCTTCCGCTTCGACCGCGATGCCCGCGCCCTCTACAGAACCGCTGCTCGCTCGATCGGCCTCGCGCAATAAACCGCGCGCGCCGCTGCTCGACAGCCTTACGCAACCATGCAAAACGTCGCCCACTCCTGCATCAACTCCCTTCGCCGATCCGGAAAGTCGTCCTCGCATACGCAGCCACCACCTTGTCGCTCTGCGTATGAGCCAAGGACGCCTCGACGATCTCCGGCGAGTAGTCGGTCTGCTCACGAGCCCAGGTGGAGAACGACGCACGGAAGCCATGGACGGTGGCGCCGTCGTCGCGCATTCCCCTGAGGTATTGAAGCATCGCCATGTTGGACAGCGTCTTCGCACGCGGGCCACGGAACAGGTGCGGATTCTTGCCGATAGGATCGCACGGCAGTGCCTTCAGCAACACGATGGTCTCCGTGGCGAGCGAAACCCTGTGCTCGACCCCGGCCTTCATGCGCGCGGCAGAGATTGTCCAAAGCTTCGCCTCCAGATCGATTTCATCCCAGGTCGCGCCAAGTGTCTCGCCGGTGCGAGCCGCCGTCTGCACACCTTCGTCCGCCTTCTATCTGCCGAAGCGTCGCCCGAATGTGTTGTTCACCTTGCGCCAGGAGGTCGAGGCGATGGGCGAGCGTCCGCGCATTCCCGGATAGGGGCGAAGCTCCTCGTCAGCGAGGAGAAGCGGGAGGTAGCGCATCCAGGCAGGGTCGCCCATTTCCCAGCCGTCGAAGGACAAGACCACCTCGCCGCCATTGCCCTCCAGTGCCCACAGTCCGCTGACCGCATCCATGAACTGGGACAGAATGATCGCGGCAGCGTCATGCTGTTCCCCGGCGGCAAGGCTCGCCTTGCCCGAAGAGGTGTCTTTTCCGTCACGCGCCGCCGCCGTGCGCGATCCGCGCGCTGCAAGCATGACGAAGCGGCCATTGCCGTCGATTGCCAGCACGGCCCAGTCGCCGCCGTCGGCTCGCTGAGGTTTCCAGGCACCGACCAGTGCTGCGTCATGTGTCCCGGCATCGGGCTCACCTCCGGCTGGCTGCGCATGGGCGCAGGCCGTAGAGACGGCCATCACCGCGGCCGCGAATTTCACTGGAACGCGCATCGTTTCCTCCATGCGAACGGACGACGCGGCAAGACTGGCGCGGTGGCGGCGCGCAGTCCTGTAAATCGGATGAAATTCCGCCGATGTTCGGCTAGAATTGGTCCTATCGCGGCCGGCGGGAGCGGCAAGGCGTGAACACGGTGACGGCACTTGGCTACGCATTTGGCCCCTTCATGCTGAACCTCCAGCGCATGTCGCTGCAGCATGGCGGGCAGGATTGCGACCTGCGGCCCAAGGCCTTCGACGTGCTGCGGCATCTGGTCGAGCGCTCGGGGCAGGTGGTGACCAAGGACGAATTGGTGGCGGCGGCCTGGCCGGACGTCATCGTGTCCGACGACGCGCTGACCCAATGCATCCGCGACATACGAAGGGCGCTCGGCGATGCCGGCGAGGGTTACATAAAGACCGTGCCGCGGCGAGGCTATCTGTTCGCACCGGACGCGATGGTGCTGGCCTCCGGCGGTAAACCTGAAAGAGGCCGGCTACGCGCCACCGCACTGGCGCTGGCGGCTGCCCTGTCGGTCGCGGTCGCTACCGCGGCTACGGTCAGCTTCGTCTCGCTGAATCCGGCCGATGTGGCTTTCGATGCCGCCTCTCCGGCGGGCTACTCGGTCGCCGTGCTCGCCTTCGACGAGACGAGCGGTGATCCCGATCTGGCCCATTTCGGCCCGGGCGTCAGCGAGGACATCATTTCCATGCTGGCGCGGGTTCCCAACCTTTCGGTGGTCGCCCGCAATTCGAGCTTCAAGTACAGGGGACAGGCGGTCGACGTCCGCAAGATCGGCGAGGACCTGGGCGTGACGCATGTGCTGGAAGGCAGCGTGCGCAAGGAATCCGACCGGTTGAGGATCGTCGCGCAGCTGATCGATGCCGGGACAGCCAGGCATGTCTGGGCTGAGCGTTTTGATCGCACGGGCACCGACCCGAGGGCTTTGCAGGACGAGGTGACACAGAAGATCGTTGCGGCCCTGGCCGGGACGGCCGGCTCGATCGCTCTACAGCAGTATCGGGAAGCCTGGGGTAAGGACAGCGCCAACCTGCAGGAATACGACTACGTGCTGCGCGTTCTCTCGCGGATCGCATACGGCACGCCCGAGATGGCGGATGCCGCCGACGCCATGTTGGCGGAGGGCCTGTTGAAATTCCCGGATTCAAGCATGCTCAAGGCGCAGGCGGCCTCGACGGTGATTTGGAGGTTCGCGCGGGGATGGAGCAGCAACGAGGACCCGCTGGAAGATATCCGCCGGGCAGGCGAACTGGCGCGGGACGCATTGCTCGACCCGACGGCGTCCCCGATGATGCGGACGAACGTGCACATCACCCTTGCCTATGTGAACATGGCGCAGCGCAGGTTCGACCAGGCGGTGGCCGACGCCGAAGCGGCGCTCGCGCTCGCGCCCTATGACGGGCGCGTGGTCTATTATCTCGCCGAGATACCAATGGCTGCTGGCAGGCCATCGCTGGCGCTCGAGTGGATCGAACGGGCTGCAGCCCTCTACCGCGCCGACGATCCCCGGCAGCAGGAACTAGCGAGCATGAAAGCCAATGCGCTGCTGCGGATCAGCGGGCCGGCAGCGGCGCTCGATGTAATGGACGGCATCCACAGCAACGACGCCGTGGTGCTGCGGACAGTCTACATACTCCGGGCAATCGCGCTGGTTCTGCTAGACCGCCTCGACGAGGCGAAGCTGGAGATCGCAAGGCTTCGCGAACTCGACCCCTCCTGGACACTGGCCAAGCATCGCAGACGCTTCTTCTATACCGAGCCGCAGCAGCTCACGCTGGTGCTTCAGGCACTGGCCGCAGCCGACCTACCGGAGCACTGACGCGTAGTGATGAGTCACTGGTCTCCAAAGAGCCGAGCCCCTGCACTATCGCTTTCGCGACCCAATCCATACCGGGGTCTGATAGCGATTGCGCCCGTGCGAGCCCGCTGGGGCCGCAAGCGCCCACGTTGACGCACCTCACCCTCCCATGCAGAACGTCGCCCACTGCTGCATGAGGTCGCGCCGCCGGTCGAGGAAGGTCGTGCGGGCGTAGGCGGCGACAACCTTGTCGCTCTGGGTGTGGGCGAGGGACGCTTCGACGATCTCGGCTGAGTAGTCGGTCTGCTCACGAGCCCAGGTGGAGAACGATGCGCGGAACCCGTGCACCGTGGCGCCGTCGTTGCGGACGCCACGCAGGCACTGCAGCATTGCCATGTTGGAGAGCGTCTTCGCACGCGGGCCGCGGAACAGGTGCTGGTTCTTGCCAGCGGGATCGCGCGGCAGTGCCCTCAGCAAAGCGATGACCTCCGAGGAGAGCGGCACCTTGTGCTCGGCACCCGCCTTCATGCGCTCGGCAGGAATTGTCCAGAGCTTGGCCTCCACGTCGATCTCGTCCCAGGTCGCGCCCAGCGTCTCGCCGGTGCGGGCTGCCGTCAGGATCGTGAACAGCAGTGCCTTCGCGCTGGTGGAGGTGAGCTTCCTGATGTCGGCAACGACAGCAGGGACTTCCTTGTAGGGCACGGCGGCATGATGCTTCTGCTGTCGCTTCAACTTGCCCAGTGGTGGCAGCAGGTGGACCAGCGGTCCGTCGCGTGAAGCAGGATTGTCGCCGGTGCGATAACCCATCGCTGTGGCCCAACCGAGGATCTTGTCGATGCGGCCGCGGACATTGCCGGCCGTCGGCGGCGTCGTCGTCCAGATCGGCTTCAGCACGTTGACGATGTCGTCGATGCCTATCTCGTTCACTGGTGTCTTCCCGATGTGCGGATAGACATACATCTTCAATGTCGAGGGCCATTGCGCCCGGTGCTTCTCGTTCTTCCAACTGGCCTCATGGGAGTTGATGTATTCCCGGGCGCATTCCTCGAAAGTCGGCACCGCCGCCGCGGCCGCCACGGTCTTCTCAGCTCTCCGAGCAGCCTTGGCTGTCTTCTTCTCCGCAGAGGGATCGGCACCGTCCCGCACCGCGATACGCAGCCGCTCGGCCTTGTCCCGGGCCTGGGCGAGGGTGACGTCCTTCGTTGCGCCCAGCCCTACCACCTTCGGCCTCCCGTCGACCCAGTACCGGAACAGCCAGCTCCGCGTGCCCTGGTCGCGAATCTGAAGGTAGAGGTTATCCGACACCCAGTGCATGCCGACGTCGCGCAGCGCATCGACCTCTCGTGCTGACAGGGCGCGGCTCCGGGCCATGACACTCTCCTACTCAGCGTAGTTCGGGGCACCATTGCTTACAGGGCTGGATGAGTCGAGCAGATGTCGCATGGACCTACGTCGTCATCTGACGTTGAGCTTCGCCTCGAATTACCTCGAACTGCAGACTATCCGCTGCTCCATTAACTACACTGGACATTCGAATTTGTAGATGACCGTTTGGGATCCTATTTTGCGGATGAGCTCTCGACGAGCTCAACCAAGAGATCCGGCTTCTGCTGGACGTATTTGGTGTGGCGCGGAATGGAATGGCTATCGAAGTCCCACTAACAAAGGATGGCGATATGCCCGAGATGCATGAAGACCGCCTTCGCAGGAAGGCAAAGCAGCAGGGGTACCGGGTGCAGAAGGCTCGGTCGATTCGATGGGAGGGAACCGACTGGACCCCGCCCTATCGGCTGATCGATCTGGACACGGGTTACCCTATCTGGCCGGGCTTCGACAGCGTCGCTGACGCTGAGACTTGGCTGAACAGCTAGACTGAGCGAGGCGCCGGACGATCTGTCGGCGCCTCGCTTTCCAGGCGCTGCGCCCATTCTTCCGCCCTGCACCACGCACCGGCGTGATCAAGAACCTGAACATTCGCCAGCGGACAGACGATCGGACAGACGGTGCGGCGGAGATCAAAGGCGCCGTCTATTCCGATGCTTAGCTAAACATCCCTGAACGCCGGGTTCGAAAGCGGCTGACAAAGCTGCGGAAACGCCGGACAACGCGGCAGTTAGTGCCGCGTTTACAACCGTTTAGCTAAACAACGGGATTGACACGATGGCGGAGAGGGGGGGATTCGAACCCCCGATACCCTTGCGAGTATGCCGCATTTCGAGTGCGGTGCAT
>CAZVTK010000140.1:0-11701 GCA_964629765.1 uncultured Mesorhizobium sp. | reverse complement strand
ACCTCGGCGATCCCCGGCGCGGCGGACGGCGGCTGGCGCGTGGTCGGCTGGGTGACCTCGGGCGGCTACGCCCACTATGTGCGCAAGTCGATGGCGCAGGGCTACGTGCCCGCCGAGCTGGCGGGCGGGGCGAGTGACGGGGAAGGCGAATTCGAGATCGAGATCCTCGGGCGTCGCCGGCCGGCGCGCATCAATGCCGAACCGCCGTTCGACCCTTCGGGCGAGCGGATGCGCGCCTGAAGGTCCGGCCGCGCGGAACGTCGACCCGCCGGACGCGTTCACCCGACGGGGCGTCATGGAAGGTGGTTTCCCGTGGCCTATGGAGTTGCAATCGGAGTGGCGGTCGGTGCGGTGATCGGCGTCGCCATCGACGATCTGCCGGTCGGCATCGCAATCGGCATCGCGCTGGGCGCGGCCGGCGGCTGGTTCACGCAGCGCGGCTAGGCATCGACATCCGCCAGCGCCGCGCGCAGCGCCGCGACGACATGCGCCGGCGTCTTTCGCGCGGTGATGAAGGGCAGGCCCATGCGCGGGCTTGTCCAGCCCGCCGCCTCTAGCGCCTGCGCAGCGGGCTCGTGCATGACGGCCAGATGCCACGTCTTGCAGTCTATGGCGGCGACATCCGCCCTGCCCTCGGCGACGACCTGGATCGAGGCGCGGTGGCCGCCGGTCTCGATCAGTTCGGAAAAGATCGCGAGGCTTTCGCCCGCCGCTTCCAGATCGGCCTTGAGCGCCAGATAGCCGGAGCGCGAATCCGTGCTGTTGAAGGCGAAGCGGGCGTTGCGGAGGGTTTCGACAGGGATCATCGCCGGGCGCGGGGCCACAAATCGATCGTCGCCCTGACGCATCACGATCGCGCTCGAATAAAGCTCCCCCTGCCCGCCCTCGAACGCCGAATAGTCGGGCTGGGCGACCACCTGCACATGGTCCGCCAGCCCGAGCTCCATCGGCCCCCAGCAGGTCTGCGAGACGAGCAGCGCCGGGTCGCGCCACAGCGCTTGCAGGTCGGTCTGCTCCCGCTCCAGATGCTCCGGCGCATCGATGTCGCTGGCGCGCAGGGCGTCGCGGATCGAGGCCCAGCGCGCGTCGGTCTCGGCGCGGATTTCCGGCCAGTCATACATGGGCAAGGCGGCGATCACGGCCGCCTATTCCTTGGGCGGCCCGGCCGGCACCGGCGCGGTGCCCTGCCCGGCGATGCTGCGGGTCCGCAGGCGCGGGCGAAACGCCCTGCCCGGCTCCGGCGCGCGGCGCAGCGCCGGGTGCACCACCGGCTCCTTGGGCCGGAACGCATAGGCCCGCAGCAGCGCAAAATAGTTCGGAAAGACGTAGTTGCCGTTCATGGCTGCCCATTCGGCGCGCCGCTCGCGAAACAGCCGGGGCAGCCTGTACCACGCCACCGCGGGCTGCTTGTGGTGCACGAGATGCAAATTGTTGTTGAGGAACAGCAAGGCCAGCGGCGAGCGCTCGACGATGATGGTGCGCCCGTCCGGCCGCTCCGACCACTGATGCTCGGCGAAGGTGCGCACCGACAGCAGCGACATGCCGAGATAAGCGGGCACGAGATAGGACACCAGCGGCATGCCGAAGACGAGGACGACGACCGGCAGCACGACCGCCAGCCCCGCCGCATGGTGCAGCCAGGCCCGGCGCACGCCGTGGTCGCCGCGCATGGCCGCCGCCGCCTCGGTCATGAAGAAGCCGACGCCCGCCAGCGCCGGCCCGATCAGGAAGCGCCCGACCATGGTGTTGTTGAACGCCAGCACGGTCTTGAACCAGCGCGGGAAGCGCTCGTGCCGCCACAGCGCGCGATAATAGCTCTCGGGATCGTCGAAGGGGTCGGTCAGCCGCTCGTCGGCGTGGTGGCGCAGGTGAAGCGCCTTGAAGCGCCGATAGGGATAGGCGAGACCGATCGGCAGGCCGACCAGCAGCTCGTTTATTGCTGCCCTGCGCGTCGGGTGCCCGTGCGAGGCTTCGTGCATCAGCGACGATTGCAGGGCGACGCAGATCGTCAGCACGACAATGGCAAGAAGCGGGAATTGCGGCCACAACAAAAGGCCCGCCGCGAACCAGCTCGCGTAGCAGGCAAGGACCAGAGCCACGGTCGGCCATTCGATCCCTGCCGGGCGGATGCGCCGCGTTTCGCCTGTGTATCGCATGCAGAAACCCCACGCGGCCGGCGCCCCTCGCGCCGGCCGGGCCCGCGCCCGATTCCTGTCAGGGTAATGTCAGGAGCACGCGATCCACAACGCGACAATGCGCACTGAATGTTGATTGTGTGAAGCCAAGGCATCGATCGTTGTGTATTGTCACGCGCAGGGACGTATTTCAACAAAACGAGGCGGTCGATCCGATGGACAAGCGGGCGCTGGCGGATCTGTTTCGGGACAGGCTGGCGCTGCTGCTCCGGCGCTCCGGCGAAAACCGTTCGGGTTTCGCCTCCGCGGTCGGCATCGACCGCTCGGCGCTGACCCAGCTCCTGTCCAGCCAGTCGACGCGCCTGCCGCGCGCCGAGACGCTGCTGGCCATCGCCGAGCGCCACAATGTCTCGCTCGACTGGCTGCTGGGACTGAGCCATGACGAGGGGCTTGCCGGCGAGATCCGCGAGAGCCTGGAGATCGAGGAAGGCAGTGGCGGCTTCGACCGCACGCTGCTGGCGCAATGGCATGCCGAAGCCGCCGGCACCAAGATCCGCTACGTGCCGGCCGGCATTCCCGACCTCCTGCGCAGCGACGAGCTGATCGACTACGAGGCCGGAATCACGCGACGCGACGCCGACGCCCAGCTCGACGAGGCTCAGTACCGGCTGCAATACAGCCGGCGGCCGGAAACCGACATGGAGGTGTGCATGGCCGAGCACACGCTGTCGATCTTCGCCGAAGGGCACGGCGTCTGGTCGGGGTTTTCGCCGGCGGCGCGCAAGCGCCAGCTCAACCACATGGCCGCGCTGATGGACGACCTCTACCCGACCTTCCGGCTGTATCTCTACGACGGAAGGCTGCGCTACTCCGTGCCGTACACGGTGTTCGGCGCCATCCGCGCCGCCATCTATGCCGGAGACATGTATCTGGTCCTCAACGCGCCGGAGCCGGTGCGCCGCCTCACCCGCCATTTCGACAACCTCGTCCGCGCGGCGCGCGTGAACGCGCATGAGGCGGCGGAGCATGCGCGGCGTCTGGCGGCCGCCCTGTAGGCGCCTTTGCAGGCAAAACATTCCCCTCGGAACGCCGCTGCCGCAATGCGCAAAACTTGACGCCCGACAGGATAACCATATAAAGAAGTCTTTATATCGTAATCTCATGGGTCCGCCTCGGGCGGAGCACGGTGCCGCCATGTCGAACCGCCTGGAAGACCTGCTGTCGCGCAAACCCTATCTGCTCGCGGACGGCGCGACCGGCACGAACCTGTTCTCGATGGGGCTCGCCTCGGGCGAGGCGCCCGAATTGTGGAACGAGAGCGAGCCGGCGCGGGTGCTCGCCCTGCATCAAGGCTTCGTCGATGCCGGCGCCGACATCATCCTCACCAACTCCTTCGGCGGCACGCGCCACAGGCTGAAGCTGCACGACGCGCAGGACCGGGTCTTCGCACTCAACAGGCGCGCGGCCGAGCTTGCCCGGCAGGTCGCCGATGCAAGCGGCCGGGAGGTCGTCGTCGCCGGCTCGGTCGGCCCCACGGGCGAACTGCTGGTGCCGCTCGGGGCGCTGATCTACGAGGAAGCGGTCGAAGCCTTCGCCGAGCAGATGGAGGGGCTGAAGGCTGGCGGCGCCGACGTCGCGTGGATCGAGACCATGTCGTCGCCCGACGAGATCCGCGCCGCGGCCGAGGCAGCCGCCAATGCCGGCATCCCCTATGTGTTCACCGCGTCGTTCGATACGGCGGGCCGGACCATGATGGGGCTGGCGCCGGGCGCCATTCACGGCGTGGCCGGCGGGCTGGCGCAGGCGCCGCTCGCTGTCGGCGCCAATTGCGGCGTCGGCGCCTCGGACATCCTCGCCTCGCTGCTCGACATGAGCGAGGCCAAGGCCGACGCGACGCTGGTGGTGAAGGGCAATTGCGGCATTCCCGAATTCCGCGGCACGGAGATTCACTATTCCGGCACGCCCGAGCTGATGGCCGACTATGTGCGCCTTGCGGTCGACGCGGGCGCGCGCATCATCGGCGGCTGCTGCGGCACGTCCTTCGAGCACCTGAAGGCGATGCGCGAGGCGCTCGACACGCATGAGCGGGGCGCGCGACCGACGGTCGACGACATCGTCGGCCGCATCGGCCCGCTGCGCAACAAGCTCGCCAGCCAGAGCGGCGTGCAGGACAACGCCCCGCGCCGCGAACGCCGCCGCGCCTCGGCATAAAACCGGCCGCGCGCCGCGGAATCGCCTGCGGCGCGCCTGCCATTCTCAAAGGTCTTCCAGCTCGCGGCGCGCCTTGCGCAGGATCTCCTGCGCCTTGCCCGCCTGCGCGGCGCTCCAGCCGCCCCGGCGCAGCCGGGATTTCACCGCGAAGGCCAGCGCGCGCAGTTCGTCGCCGATGGCCGCGCCGCCCATGCGGTCGGCGACGAACCCCATCTGCGCGTTGATGCGCTCCAGCTCGGCCTCGTTCTCGGCGAGCCAGGCCCTGCCCTGCTCGGTGATGGAGAACAGCCGCTTGTTGCCGTCGGCGGCGGACGACACGAGGTCTGCTTCCTCCAGCATCAGCAACATGGGGTAGATCGCGCCCGGGCTCGGGCTGTAGGCGCCCTGGAACTTCGCCTCCAGCGCCTTGATGATGTCGTAGCCGTGGCGCGGCTCCTCGGCGATCAGGCCGAGCACGACGAGGCGCAGCGCGCCCGCATCGAAAAGCCGCCTGCCTTTTCCTCCTCCAAATGGGCCACCACCGAACGGGCCACCGCCGAAAGGTCCGCCGCGCCCGCGGCCGAACGGGCCGTGCCCGCGGCCGAAGCCGCCGCCGTCGCCATGGTCGGGGGCGCCCATGTGCCAGCCGCCGTGGCGGTGGCTGTCATCGAAATGATGTCTGTGGTGCATCTCGCATCTCCAAAGTTATGTCTTGAAAACGCTATATCGTATGAAAGATATATCTTTCAAGTAGGAGCCGGCGGATTTCGCACGCATGAAAAAGGCCGGCGGGATCGCTCCCGCCGGCCTGCCTCACCCGCCCAGGGTTGCGGTGCTCAGGAGGTGAGCCAGAACCTCCTTCGCACCGCCATTGCCGCTACCGCGCGCTGTCCAGCGCTGAGGCTATGCGCACGAGAGAGAGAAACTCCGAACGATACCCGAACGGGTCGGAGCCGCGCGCGGCGGTGGCAATTTCTTGGATGCGGTCGTAGCCGAAGCCGGCGACCGCGTCGGTCTTGCGCAGCTTCTGGCCGAAGGCGGCGACCGCCACGGAGAAGCGCTGGTCGGCCCCGGCCGCGTCGAAGCTCGCCACTTCGTTCGCCGCCGTCACCGGGGTCGTGATGAGGGTGGACACGTCGCCGTCCGGCGCCTTGTAGCGGATCTTCACGAAGGCATATTCGTCCGCATGGGCGACGCCGCCGGGGTTCTCGACCGCGGCCTCGCCGTAGCGCAGATCGTCCATCATCTGCGCCGGGCTGCCCTTCGGCGTGATCTCGTAGATCGCCGTCACCGAATGGCCGGAGCCGATCTCGCCCGCGTCGATACGGTCGTTGTTGAAGTCCTCGCGCTTCAAGGCGCGCGTCTCGTAGCCGATCAGCCGGTATTCGGAGACGGCGGCCGGATTGAACTCGACCTGGATCTTCACGTCCTTGGCGATGGTGAAGAGCGTCGAGCCGGCCTCCTGGATCAGCGTCTTCTCGGCTTCCGCCAGCGTGTCGATATAGGCGGCCGTGCCGTTGCCGTTCTGCGCCAGCGTCTGCATCAACTGGTCGTTCAGGTTGCCGCGGCCGAAGCCGAACACCGACAGGAAGACGCCGGTCTTGCGCTTCTCCTCGATCAGCGACTTCAGCTCCGCGTCGCTCGACGGGCCGACATTGAAGTCGCCGTCGGTGGCGAGCATCACGCGGTTGACGCCGTCCTTGACGAAGGATTGCTGCGCGAGGCGATAAGCCTCGCGGATGCCCGCCTCGCCGGCCGTACGCCCGCCGGCGTCGAGCCGGTCGAGCGCGTCGAGGATTTTCTGCCTCTCGCTACCCTTGGTCGGCTCCAGCACCGTGCCGGCCGAACCCGCATAGGTGACGATCGAGACGGTGTCGTCGGCGCCGAGCTGGTTCACCAGCATGCGGAAGGCGGACTTCAGCAGCGGCAGCTTGTCGGGCGCGTTCATCGAGCCCGACGTGTCGATCAGGAAGACGAGGTTCGACGCCGGCTTCTCGGCCTGCTGCAACTCGTAGCCCTTGATGGCGACGTGCATCAGCTTCGTGCCGGCGTTCCAGGGCGTCGGCATGACCGTGACGGTCGAATTGAACGGCGTCGCGGCGGTCTCGGGACCGGCCCAGCCATAGGGAAAGTAGTTGACCAGCTCCTCGACGCGCACGGTGTCGGCGCCCGGCATGACACCGTTGTTCAGCGCCCGGCGCATGAAGGAATAGGACGCGGTGTCGACATCGATGGAGAAGGTCGAGACGGGGCTTTCGAGCGCCGAGCGGATCGGGTTGGTGTCGAAGGACTGGAAGCGGTCGCGGTCTTCCTCCTGAAAAACCATGTCGGGCGCGGGGGCGGCGGCCATCGGCATGCCCGTCGTCTTGGAACCACCGACCGAGACGGAACGGTTGAGCCGGCCGACGGCGTCCATGGCGGGGCGCGGCGCGGCCATGCCAGGCGCGACCGGGCCGGGCGCGACCGGGGCCGGGCTCGGCGCGGCGAAGGTCTCGGTCAGCGAGCGGCCGGCCTCGGCGTCCTGAACGGCGGCGGTTTCCCGGGCGGGTGCCTCCTGCCTCACCGCGACGGACGGCTCGGCCGGCTTCGCCTGATCGGCGCGCTGGCGCGGCGCCTGCGTCTCCACCACGGGCTTGCGCGCATCCGCCGGCTCCTGGAAGCCGAAGCGCGCCTCGCCCATGAACTGCCAGGTGGCAACTCCCACGACGGGGATCGCCAGCAGGCCGGCGGCAAGCGCGGGGTTAGACGTCAGCTTCGTATTCATGATTCCGCTCCACAGGGCATTCAGTCGTCCGGTGTGACGACGGGCCGGAGCCGAAGCTTGGGGTGCGGCGGATTCTTTTTCGTCATAGGCGGCCATGGCCGCCGAAAGCGCGGCGATGCGCGCTTCGGCGCGGGGGCGCGGCACGCGGCCGGCGCGCAGACTGTCGAGGGGGTCTCTTTCGCTCATCTCATTCGCCTCCGGCTTCGCGCAGCAGCGCCTTCAGCCGTTTCCTGGCCTCGTGGACGTGCCACGAGACGGTGGGTTCCGCGACGGCCATCATCTCGGCCGCCTGCGCATGCGTCATCCCCTCCCCGTAGACCAGCGTGATCGCCTCGCGCTGCTTGTCCGGCAGCAGGCGCACCGCGGCCCAGAGCCGCTCGGTCCCGTCGTCGGGGTCCGGCTCCGCCTCGCCCATCACCAGCGCGTGCACGCCGAACGCTTCGGTGCGCGCGCTCTCGCGCTTGGCCTTCCTCAACCCGTCGCGCGCCGCGTTCGTCACCAGCGCGTAGAGCCAGGTGGTGAAGGCGGAGCCGCCGCGATAGGATTTCACCGCCCGCCCGAGCCGCGCGCAAACGTCCTGCGCCACATCCTCGGCATCCTCGCGCCGTCCGGTGAAGCGGTAGGCCACGCGGTAGATGAAGTCGTAATGCCGCTCGACAAGGGCGGCGAACGCCTCCCTGTCGCCGGCTTGCGCCTGCGCGGCCAGAAGGCCGTCCGGCACGTCTTGCGTCTGCGCCATCAGCATCATCGTGTCTGTGACGCGCCCGCCCGGGCTATCCTTGGGTCGCGCCGGGGGCCGCGCCGGAGATTTTTTCGCGCCGGCCGCCTTGGCCGCGTTCGTGATGGCTTAACGATCAGACGGCAGAATGGGAACAGGCGCATCAGGTGATGAACCGGCGTCGGCCGGCGCCCGCGTTCAAAAGGCAGTTTTCATGGCTTACACGGCTCCCATGCCCGTTTCGCGCGACGCCGCCGCCAGCGGCCTGCGCAACGTGTATTTCGCGCTGGTCGTGCTCAGCGTCATCAACCTGTTCAACTTCATGGACCGGGTGCTGTTCTCGGTCCTGCTGGAGCCGATCAAGCGCGACCTCGGCCTGTCGGACAGCCAGATGGGCCTGCTCGGCGGCATCGCCTTCGGCATCTTCTACGGCCTCGTCGGCCTGCTGATGGGCCGCCTCGCCGACACGAGGAGCCGCGTCGGCGTCCTTTCAGCGGCGCTGGCCTTCTGGAGCACCGCGTCGGCCCTGTCGGGACAGGCGGCGGGCTTTGCCCAGATGTTCGCCGCGCGCGCGGGCGTCGGGGTGGGTGTCTCGGCTTGCAGCCCTTGCGCCCACTCGCTGATCGGCGACTATTTCCCGCCGCAGAAGCGAGCGCTGGCGCTCTCGGTGTTCACCGGCATCGGCACGGCCGGCACCATGATCGGCCTCGTGCTCGGAGGAGTGCTGCTCCAGAATTACGGCTGGCGCGCCACCTTCGCCGTGTTCGGCGCCGCCGGCCTGCTGTTCGCGCCCGTCGCCTTCATGCTGCTGCGCGAGCCGCAGCGCGGCGGCCTCGAAACCGCCGCCGCGCCGGCGGCGAGCTGGTCGGCGTCGATCCGCACGCTGCTCGCGCGCCGGACCGTACGGCTGCTGCTCGCCGGCATGCCGATGGTGATGGCGGCGGGCGGCATCGCCACCTGGATCCCCGCCTATCTGGTGCGCGCCCATGCCGCGTCGGCCGGCGATGTCGCGACCATGGGCGGCCTGTCGCTCGGCCTCGGCATCGTCACCGGCACGCTGGCCGGCGGCGTCATCGTCACCGCCCTGCGCAGGCGCGACGCGATGTGGGAGTTCCGCTGGCCGGCGCTCGCCTCGGCCGTGTCCGTGCCGCTGTTCGTCGCCTTCTACCTGACGGCCAGCACGGAGCTCGCCTACGTCCTGCTCTTCGCCGCGTTCTTCGTCGCCGGATCGAGCTTCGGGCCGGCGCTCGCCTGCATGCTGACCGTGGCCGAGCCGGCCGTGCGCGGCACCATGGTGGCGCTGGCCATCCTGTCCTCCTCGCTGATCGCCTACGGGCTGGCGCCCGGCTTCATCGGCATCGCCAGCGACCTGCTCATCGCGCGCGGCCATGGCGAGGCGGACGGCGAATCGCTGCGGATCGCGCTGGTGGCCTCGCTGGTGCTGCCCGCGCTCGGGTCGCTGTTCTTCCTGCTGGCGGCGCGCACCGCTCCCGGCGACACCGTAAGCTGAAAAATCAGGCCGCGCCGCCCAGCGCCTCGGCAAACAGCGTGGTCAGCCGCCGCCAGTGGCGCTCCGCGCCGTCATGGTCGAAAACCGAATGGTCCGGCACGCACCAGCCATGGGCCTTACCGACATAGTTCTCGATGACGTGATCGATCCCGGCCTCGCGCAGGGCCTGCGCCAGCAGCGCCGACTGCTCGGGCGGAAACGAGCGGTCGACGCCCGCCACGCCGACATAGACCGTGCCCTTGATCCGGCCGACAACCCGGTGCGGACTGTCGTCCGCGTCCGACGCGAGGTTGCCGCCATGGAAGCTGGCCGCAGCCTTCACCCGTTCGGGATAGGCGGCAGCGGCATGAAGGGCGCGCGCGCCGCCCATGCAATAGCCGACCGTGCCCACGGGCCCGTCCGCGCCGGCCACGTCCAGCGCGTCGATGAAGGCCGCCGTGTCGGCGATCGTCATCGCCTGGCTCGTCGCGCCCATCAGGCCCATGAGCTGCCCTCTCGTCTCCTCGTTGGCGAAGGCGGTCCTTGTGTCGAACGGCCCGTAGGCCCCGGCGCGATAGAAAAGATCGGGCACGATCACCGTATAGCCGTGCCCGGCGAGCCGCTCGGCCATCTGGTCCAGCGCCGGGCGGACGCCGAACGCGTCCATGTAGAGAATGGCGCCGATGCGGCCGCCGCGCGCGAGGGAGGCGGGACAAATCCCGTCCGCCGTCTTCACCATGATCGTCTCGACCGCCATGCGGAGCCTCCCGTGCCTTGTCGCAGCGCTATTTCGGGTGCAGCGCCGGGCAAAGCAAGCGGAAAGGCGTCCGGTCCCGGCCCGATCAGCGCCGTTGCCCGAACGCGCTGCGCCAGACTTCCTCGTGAATCAGCTCGGCCACTTTATCCCGGCCTGAAACGGGCTCGCTTCAGGTGAAGGCGTCGGGCATCGATTCCTTCTTCCGCGCCACGAAATCGTTCAGCCCCTCCTCGATGCCGGGATCGAGAGCGGGCGCCTCGTAGCTTTCCAGCCAGCGGCGCGCCAGCTCGTTGGCGCGCTGCGGCGCGGGCTTCTCGCCCTCCGCCTGCCACTGCTCGAAGGAATTGTTGTCGGCGACGGTGGAGCGGTAGAAGGCCGTCTGGAAATTGGCCTGCGTATGCGAGCAGCCGAGGAAATGGCTGCCCGGCCCGACCTCGCGGATGGCGTCCATGGCCTGCCCGTTCTCGGAGAGGTCGACGCCCTGCGCAAAACGCTGCTGCATGCCGAGCTGGTCGACATCCATCATGAACTTCTCGTAGCAGGAGGCGAGTCCGCCCTCGAGCCAGCCCGCCGCGTGCAGCACGAAGTTGGTGCCGGCCAGCATCGTCGAGTTCAGCGTGTTGGCGCTCTCATAGGCCGCCTGCGCATCGGGGATCTTGGAGGCGCAGAGCGAGCCGCCGGTGCGGAACGGCAGGCCGAGCCGGCGCGCGAGCTGCGCCGCGCCGTAGGACACCAGGGAGGGTTCGGGCGTGCCGAAGGTCGGCGCGCCCGACTGCATGGAAATGGAGGAGGCGAAGGTGCCGAACAGCACCGGGGCGCCGGGCCGGATGAGCTGGGTGAGGGCGGCACCGGCCAGCACCTCGGCCAGAACCTGCGTCAGCGTGCCGGCCACCGTGACCGGGCTCATGGCGCCGGCGAGGATGAAGGGCGTGACGATCGTCGCCTGGTTGTTGCGCGCGTAGACCTTCAGCGCGCCCAGCATTGTCTCGTCGAACACCATCGGCGAGTTGGCGTTGATCAGGCTCACGATCACCGTGTTCTGCGCGACGAATTCCTCGCCGAACAGGATTTTCGCCATGTCGACCGTGTCCTGCGCGCGCTCGGGCGCGGTGACCGAGCCCATGAACGGCTTGTCGGAATACTTCATGTGCGCCAGCACCATGTCGAGATGGCGCTTGTTCACGGGCACGTCGACCGGCTCGCACACCGTGCCGCCGGAATGGTGGATCGACGGCGCCATGTACGCGAGTTTTACGAAATTGCGAAAATCCTCGATGGTGGCGTAGCGGCGCCTGCCGTCGAGGTCGCGGACGAAGGGAGGGCCGTAGACCGGCGCGAACACGGTGGCGTCCCCCCCGATCTGCACCGAGCGCGCGGGGTTGCGCGCGTGCTGGCTGAAGACCGACGGCGCGGTCTTCAGCAGCGAGCGCGGCAGGCCGCGCGGGAAACGCACGCGCTGGCCCTTCACGTCGGCTCCGGCCGCCTTCCACAGCGCCAGGGCCTCGGCGTCGTCGCGGAACTCGATGCCGACCTCCTGAAGCACGGTGTCGGCGTTCTTCTCGATGAGGGCGAGGCCCTCCTCGTCCAGCACCTCGTAGAGCGGCACCTTGCGGCGGATATAGGTGAGCTGAGGGCCGGCGCCGCCGCC
>CAZVTK010000139.1:0-11758 GCA_964629765.1 uncultured Mesorhizobium sp. | reverse complement strand
AGAACGTCACGCTGAACATGCTCGGCCGCGCCAAGAAGGTGCTGATCGAGAAGGAGAACACCACGATCGTCGACGGCGCCGGCAAGAAGGCCGAGATCCAGGGCCGCGTCGGCCAGATCAAGGCGCAGATCGAGGAGACCACCTCCGACTACGACCGCGAGAAGCTCCAGGAGCGCCTGGCCAAGCTCGCCGGCGGCGTCGCGGTGATCCGCGTCGGCGGCTCGACCGAGGTCGAGGTGAAGGAGCGCAAGGACCGCGTCGACGACGCGCTGAACGCGACCCGCGCCGCGGTCGAGGAAGGCATCGTCCCGGGCGGCGGCACCGCGCTGCTGCGCGCTTCGGCCGGCCTCAAGGCCAAGGGCGAGAACGCGGACCAGGACGCCGGCATCAACATCGTGCGCCGTGCGCTCCAGTCTCCGGCCCGCCAGATCGCCGCGAACGCCGGTGCGGAAGCCTCGATCGTCGCCGGCAAGATCCTCGAGAACAAGTCGGCCACCTACGGCTTCAACGCCCAGACCGGCGAGTATGGCGACATGATCGCGATGGGCATCGTCGACCCGACCAAGGTCGTGCGCACCGCTCTTCAGGACGCCGCTTCGGTCGCCGGCCTGCTGGTCACCACCGAGGCCATGATCGCCGAGGCGCCGAAGAAGGACTCGCCGGCTCCGGCGATGCCCGGCGGCGGCATGGGCGGTATGGGCGGTATGGACTTCTAAGGTCCGGCTGCCTGAGCCAGCCGGCTCGGACCAAGCCACTGGAATACGAGGGGCGGCAGCGATGCCGCCCCATTTTCGTTCCGGGTTCGCTCGGCGGCCGAAGATGGCGGCGGCCAGCGGCGACGGAGGTGCCGCGCGCCGCTTGTCTCGCCCGTCCTTCGGACCCTCGCGGATCGCCTCGCCATCGTGGAAACAGAGTGATCCAATGTTCCCCGGAAATGCTTTAGTTCCCGGCGGGGGTCAGCTTGATCGTGTGATTGTTGGTCCGGCAACTGTTCGGCACCCCGTCCACACAGCCGCTGGTAGTCTGCTCGATGACATAGACATCGCCGGGCAGCCGGCTCAGCGAATACAGACCCTCCACATAAGCGGTCACACCGCTGCCTTTGAGGTGGCCGTCCACGACGCCGCCTCCGCCGAAGGGCACATATTTGAACACGCAGGTGCCGCCGGGAAAGCTGCATTGCAGCGTGAAGATTTTCGACACCGACTGGACCGTGCCGGTGACCACGGTTCCATTGCCACCGCCGCTTGCCTGCCAGGGGCCGGTATAGGTCGCGCCGTCGCCGCCGAGCCTTGGACACAGGTTTTCGAGAATGGCCAGCGTCGCCGCCGACACATCCCCCGCCGGCCCGGATACGGTGGCCAGGGGGGTGCCGGCGGGGCCAAGAGCCAGCGTCCAGCCCGGCGGCGGGCCGGGATCATGTGCGACGCTGGCCAGTATCTCTCCGGTCGCGGACAGGACCAGCGGACAATCAGCCCGGTCTCCTCCGGGCGCGAGCGCCACGGTCAGGGCGGCGCCCAGGGCATCGGCATCCGCCTGGGCCTCCGGTGTAGCCGCTACGATCTGAAGACCGGTATCGGCCAGCGCCGGAAAGGCGAGCACGCCGAGAGACAGGCAAAGCAAGAGACGCATTTTCCAGTTCCTGCATGGATGGGAAATGAAATCCGCGGGAAATCGGTGCCCGGCCGTCAAGGCTAGCACGCGCCAGCCGCCATACAAGTCATGAAAACCATACCGCATCCTCGTTCTCCAGTGGTGAAGGGACCAATGCCCGGGTTCCCGGGAACGCGGCGAGGGCGCGGGAAGTGTCAGGGCCGACCAGGCTGAAAGGCTTGCGGAGCTGTCTGGCCGTGGGTGTAGTCTTGTGCGAACTGTTCTCTGAGTTGGACTATTTATTCCGGCTGCGGATACCCGCGCAGGAACAGCCCTATCTGACGGACGATCCCGACTTGCCCGACTACCTCCCCGCCCTCGGGATGCTCGCCATCTCGGCCTTCACCTCCGCGACGATCCTGCCGGGAACGTCCGAGGCGCTGCTGGCCTCGCTCGCCCTTGCGCCCACCGCGCCCTACTGGATGCTGCTGCTGGTCGCCAGCGTCGCCAATGTCGCCGGCTCCGTGGTCAACTGGGCCATGGGCCGCGCCGCCGCAGCCGGCGGAACGCGCATCGCCGGCGAGGGCAGGGCGTATCGGCGCGCCGAAGCCTTCTGGGCGCGCTGGGGCAAGTGGTCGCTGCTCGCCTCGTGGGTGCCGGTGATCGGCGACCCGCTGACCCTCGTCGCCGGCCTGCTCAAGCTGCCGTTCTGGCAGTTCGTCGCCATCGTGGCGGCGGCCAAGACGGCGCGCTACGCGGTGCTGCTTCTCATCGTGGCGCAGGCGTTCTGACTTATCGCCGCGCCGTGCGCTCGGGGATGAGCCCGCGCGGCGCGAAGCGCAGCACCAGGAGCAGGATCAGCCCCATCATGAACAGGCGCATGTGCGGCGCGGCGTCGAGCAGGCGCACCCGCACGATGTTGGCCGGATCGAGCCCCGAGGTGACGATGTTCATCACCCAGATGCCGAGCGGCTCGGCCTCGATCCAGACGAACCAGATCAGGAAGCCGCCGAGCACGGCGCCGAAATTGTTGCCCGAGCCGCCGACGATCACCATCACCCAGATGAGGAAGGTGAAGCGCAGCGGATTGTACTGGCCGGGCGTGAGCTGCCCGTCGAGCGTCGTCAGCATGGCGCCGGCGATGCCCACCACCGCCGAGCCGAGCACGAACACCTGCAGGTGGCGCGCGGTGACGTCCTTGCCCATCGCCTCGGCCGCGTCGCGATTGTCGCGGATGGCGCGCATCATGCGCCCCCATGGCGAGTTCAGCGCCTTTTCCGACAGCCACAGCAGCACCAGCAGCACGGCGGCGAAGAGCAGGGCGTAGCACAGCTTGTTCCAGATCGCCGCGAAGGTGATCGGCGAAACGCCCAGCCGCGCCGACCATTCGATCACCCATTGCGCGGCCTGCAACTCGATCTCGGCGGGCAGGGGGCGCGGCAGGCCGCTGACGTTCTTGACCCCGCGCGACAGCCAGTCCTCGTTCTTGATGACGGCGAGGATGATCTCGGAAATGCCGAGCGTGGCGATGGCGAGATAGTCGGAGCGCAGGCCGAGCGCCACCTTGCCGATCAGCCAGGCCGCGCCGGCCGCGAACAGGCCGCCGACCAGCCACGAGGCGATGATGGGCAGGCCGAGGCCGCCGAGATAGCCGGTGCGCGCGGGATCGAAGCCCTCGATCGCCTGCACGGCCGGGTCGAACGCCCAGCGGAAGACGAAGAAGCCGACGATGGCCGTTGCCGCCATCGCCCATGGCCGCAGCCGGCCCTCGCTATAGCGCCCCACCGCCACGACGGCGGCGATCGTTGCGCCCAGCACCGCCAGCGACAGCAGGATGCGCGGGCCGCCGGCCGCGATGGCGCCGGTCACCGGCGGCATCGAGGTCAGCACGGCGGCGAGCCCGCCGAGCGCGGCGAAGCCCATGATGCCGACGTTGAACAGGCCGGCATAGCCCCACTGGATGTTGACGCCGAGCGCCATGATCGCCGAGATCAGGCACAGGTTCAGGATGGTCAGGCTGACGTTCCAGCTCTGGAGCTGGCCCACCAGCACGAACAGCAGCGCCATCACCGCATAGAGGATAAGGCCGCGGCGCATCACAGCACCTTTCCGCGGAAGATGCCGGTCGGCCGCACCAGCAGCACCAGCACGAGGATGATGAACGACACCGCGAACTTGTATTCGGTCGACAGCAGTTGCAGCAGCCCCTCCGGCGCGCCGCCGAGATATTCGATCACCCGCTTGTAGGCGTAGGTGACCGTCACCTCCGAGAAGGCGATCACGAAGCCGCCGGCGATGGCGCCGAAGGGCTGGCCGATGCCGCCGACGATGGCTGCCGCGAAGATCGGCAGCAGGAGCTGGAAATAGGTGAAGGGCTTAAAGCTCTTGTCGAGCCCGTAGAGCACGCCGGCGATCGTCGCGAGGCTGGCGGCGATGATCCAGGTGATCATGACGACGCGCTCGGGGCTGATGCCGGAGAGCAGCGCCAGATCCTCGTTGTCGGAAAAGGCGCGCATCGCCTTACCGGTGCGCGTCCTGCCGAGGAACCACCAAAGCCAGACGACCACCACCACCGCCACGACGATGGTGATGACCACCGGCACGCGGATCACCAGCGGCTCGGCGAGGCCGCTCCAGGCGCGGAACTGCGCGGCGGTGACGAGGAAGCGCTCGCCGTCGGCGAAGCGCTGGTCGTCGACGCCGATGACGAAGCGCACGATGCCGTTCAGCATGAACATCACGCCGATGGAGGCCATGACGAAGACGATGCCGGGCGATTTCTGCCTGCGGTAGAATTTGTAGACCCAGCGGTCGGTGGCGAGCGCGACGACGATGGCCGCCAGCATGCCGAAGGGCAGCGCCAGCAGCGCCGTCGGCAGCGGCCCGAACGAGATGCCGACGGACTGCATCCACCAGGTGACGAGGATCGTCACCATGGCGCCGAAGGCCATCAGGTCGCCATGGGCGAAGTTGGAGAAGCGCAATATGCCGTAGATCAGCGTGACGCCCAGCGCGCCGAGCGCAAGCTGCGCGCCATAGGCGAGGCCGGGCAGGATCACGAAGTTGGAGAACAGCACGATGGCGTTGAGGACGTCGGTCATGCGGCTGTCCTTCCGGCGTCGCGCATGATCACCCCCCTCTGTCCTGCCGGACATCTCCCCCTCAAGGGGGGAGATTGGCTGCTTGTCTGCTTTCGCCAATCTCCGGCGATTGGCGAAATCGAGCCTGCAATCCGATCTCCCCCCTTGCGGGGGAGATGTCCGGCAGGACAGAGGGGGGCGCGAAGGGATGAGAGCATTTGAACCAACTCACCCCCCCAAAAACGACGCGCGGACTTCGGCATTGGCGAGCAGCGCCTCGCCCGTGTCGGTAAAGCGGTTCTGGCCCTGCACCAGCACGTAGCCGCGGTCGGCGATGGCGAGCGCCTGCCGCGCGTTCTGCTCGACCATCAGGATGGCGATGCCGGTCTGTGCCACCTCGATGATGCGGTCGAACAGCTCGTCCATGACGATGGGCGACACGCCCGCGGTCGGCTCGTCCAGCATCAGCACCGAAGGTTTCGTCATCAGCGCGCGGCCCACCGCGACCTGCTGGCGCTGGCCGCCGGAGAGCTCGCCCGCCGGCTGGCGGCGCTTCTGCTTCAGGATCGGGAACAAATGGTAGATCTGCTCCATCGTGCCGGAAAAATCGTCGTCGCGGATGAAGGCGCCCATTTCGAGGTTCTCCTCCACGCTCATGGAGGTGAACACGTTGTGGGTCTGCGGCACGAACCCCATGCCGGCCTTGACGCGGTCCTGCGGCGACAGCGCGGTGATGTCCTTGCCGTCCAGCGTCACGCGGCCCTCGCGCAGCTTCAGCATGCCGAACATGGCCTTCATGGCGGTCGACTTGCCGGCGCCGTTGGGGCCGACGATGACAGCGATCTCGCCGCGGTCGACGGCGATGCCGCAGCCCTTCAGGATGTCGGCGCCGCCATAGCCGCCGGTCATCGCCTCGCCGGCAAGGAGCGTCATGCCGATGCCTCCGCGCCGGCACCCGCCGCGGCTTCCCCGCGGCGCGATCTCGGCCGCTGCTTGAGGCCGCGCCCGAGATAGGCTTCGATCACCTGCTCGTTGGCCTTCACCTCGTCGACGGTGCCCTGGAACAGAACCTTGCCTTCGGCCATGACGATGACGGGGTCGCAGAGCCGGGCGATGAAGTCCATGTCGTGCTCGATCACGCAGAACGTGTAGCCGCGCTCGCGGTTGAGCCGCAGGATCGCGTCGGCGATGGTCTGGAGCAGCGTGCGGTTGACGCCGGCGCCCACCTCGTCGAGGAAGACGATGCGCGCGTCCACCATCATGGTGCGGCCGAGCTCCAGCAGCTTCTTCTGGCCGCCCGAGAGGTTGCCGGCCAGCTCGTCGGCGACATGACCGAGCTGGAGGAAGTCGATCACGTCGTCGGCCCGGGCGCGCACCTCCTCCTCGCGGGCGCGCACCGTCCTGCCGCGCAGCCACACGTCGAGCAGCCGCTCGCCCGGCTGGCCGCCGGGCACCATCATCAGGTTCTCGCGCACGGTGAGCGTCGAGAATTCATGGGCGATCTGGAAGGTGCGCAGCAGTCCCTTGGAAAACAGCTCGTGCGGCGGCAGGCCGGTGATGTCGTCGTCGCCGAGCCACACCTTGCCGGATGTCGGCCGGTAGTGGCCGGCGATCACGTTGAACAGCGTCGTCTTGCCGGCGCCGTTCGGCCCGATCAGCCCGGTGATCGAACCCTTGGCGATGGCGATGGAAGCACCGTCGACGGCCCGTATGCCCCCGAAATGCATATGGAGGTCGTCGACGCGAATCATGGTGTTCCCCGCCATGGGGACGGCCCGGCCTTCTGCGTGCCGGGCCGTCCGATTTCAGATGTCCCTCAGTGGAACTTGATGGTCTCGAACTTGCCGTCCTTGACCTCGTATTCGCGATAGGTGCCGGCGGACTCGCCGGGGCCGATCAGCTCGACATTGGTGGCGCCGACATAGTCGATGTCGCCGCCGTCCTTGAGAATCTGCAGGCCGCGGGCAAGGTCGCCCGCCAGGATCTTCTCGCCCGGCGCGTTGGCGACCTCGGTGACGGCGGCGGCTATTGCCGCGCGCTCGGTCGAGCCGGCCTTCTGCATGGCGAGCGCGATCAGCGCGGCCGCGTCGTAGCTCTCGCCGGTGTAGGACGAGGACGGGTCGAGGCCGGCGGCCTTGGCGACCTCGGCGAACTTCGCCGAGCCTTCGCCCTCGGCGCCGGGGATGAGGCCGAACGTGCCGTTGAGGTCGGCGCCGATGGCGTTGATCAGGCTCTGGCCGTACATGCCGTCGCCCAGCGCGAAGCGCTCGAACGCGCCCGAATCCACCGAGGCGCGGATGATGCCAACGCCGCCCTGGTCGACATAGCCGAGCACGACGAGAACGTCGCCGCCGGCCGCCGCCAGCGCGCCCACCTCGGCCGAGTAGTCGCCTTTGCCGTCCTCATGCGGCGCGTTGATGGTCACGGTGCCGCCGGCCGCCTTGAAGGCGGCGCTGAAGGAGTCGGAAAAACCCTTGCCGTAGTCGTTGTTGGTGTAGGTCACCGCGACGGACTTGATGCCCTTGGCGATGATGACGTCGGTCAGCACCTGGCCCTGGCGCGCGTCGGACGGCGAGGTGCGGAAGAAGAAGCCCTTGTCGTCGATGTCGGTCAGCGCCGGCGAGGTGGCGGACGGGGAGATCATCGTGACGCCGTTCGGCGCGGCCACGTTGTTGAGCACGGCGATGGTGACGCCCGAGCAGTCGGCGCCCATGATGGCGGCGACGTTCTCGGCGGTGACGAGGCGCTCGGCCGCCGCCTGCGCGCCGGCGGCGTCGATGCAGGTCGAGTCGGCGCGAACCGGGGTCAGCTTGGTGCCGTTGAGCAGCAGGCCGCTGTCGCTGACCTCCTTCAGTGCCAGCTCGGCGCTGCCGCCCATGCCGGGCGTGATCGACTCGAGCGGGCCGGTGAAGCCGAGCAGGATGCCGATCTTGGCCTCCTGCGCGCTGGCGGCAGCGGCGCCGGCGATCAGGGCAACGCCTGCCGCCGTGGCGACGAGGTGCTTGTGGAAGGTGGAACGCATGATGAAACTCCCTTGATTGTCTTTTTTGCCCGGCTACCCGTCAAATGCGCCTCCCTGGCGCCCACCGGTGCGAAGCTGCGATACTTCCCTTGCCCATTGCGTTTGTAAAGCGCAAGAAGTCGCGCGAAACGCCTCGGGGCGGGCTGTCGTGGTCGGCACGATGCCGTTTTCGCCGCGCCCCCGCGCGTTTCAAGAGCAAGCCGGACGCCCAGCGCTCCTCGCCAGCCCGCCCCTCTTGCGACCACCATCGAGGCTGCCATGACGAATACCCGCACCGAAACCGACACATTCGGCCCCATCGAGGTCGCCGCCGACCGCTACTGGGGCGCGCAGGCCGAGCGCTCGCTGGGCAATTTCAGGATCGGCTGGGAGAAGCAGCCGCTGCCCATCGTCAAGGCGCTGGGCGTGGTCAAGCGCGCCGCCGCCGAGACCAACGTGGAGCTCGGCCGGCTCGACCCCGCGCTGGGCAGGGCCATCGTCGCGGCGAGCCAGGAGGTGATCGACGGCCGGCTGGACGGGCATTTCCCGCTGGTGGTCTGGCAGACCGGCTCGGGCACCCAGTCCAACATGAACGCCAACGAGGTGATCTCCAACCGCGCCATCGAGATGCTGGGCGGGGTCATGGGCTCCAAGAAGCCGGTGCACCCGAACGATCACGTCAATATGAGCCAGTCGTCCAACGACACCTATCCGACGGCCATGCACGTCGCTGCGGCCGTGGAGATCGTCGAGCGCCTGCTGCCGGCGCTGAGGCACCTGCACGCCGCGCTCGCCGCCAAGGCCAAGGCGTGGGACCACATCGTCAAGATCGGCCGCACCCACACGCAGGACGCGACGCCGCTGACGCTGGGGCAGGAATTCTCCGGCTATGCCGCGCAGGTGGAGAACGGCATCGTCCGCATCGAGCAGACCTTGCCCGGCCTGACGCAGCTCGCGCAGGGCGGCACGGCGGTCGGCACCGGGCTCAACGCGCCGATCGGCTTCGCCGAGAAGGTGGCGGAGAAGATCGCCGCCATCACCGGCCTGCCCTTCACCTCGGCGCCCAACAAGTTCGAGGCGCTGGCCGCCCACGACGCCATGGTGTTCAGCCACGGCGCCCTCAACACCGTCGCCGCCTCCCTGTTCAAGATCGCCAACGACATCCGCTTCCTCGGCTCGGGCCCGCGCTCTGGGCTGGGCGAGCTGGCCCTGCCGGAGAACGAGCCGGGCTCGTCCATCATGCCGGGCAAGGTCAACCCGACCCAGTGCGAGGCGATGACGCAGGTCTGCGTGCAGGTGTTCGGCAACCACGCCGCGATCACCTTCGCCGGCAGCCAGGGCCATTTCGAGCTGAACGTGTTCAACCCGGTCATGGCCTACAATTTCCTCCAGTCGGTGCGGCTGCTGGCCGACGCCTCGATGTCCTTCACCGACAACTGCGTCGTCGGCATCGTCGCGCGCGAGGACAATATCGAGGCGGCGCTGAACCGCTCGCTGATGCTGGTGACGGCGCTGGCGCCGACCATCGGCTACGACGCGGCCGCCAAGATCGCCAAGACAGCGCACAGGAACGGCACGACCCTGCGCGAGGAGGCGCTGGCGACCGGGCTGGTCAGCGGGGCCGACTACGACCGGCTGGTGCGGCCGGAAGAGATGACGCGCCCCGGCTGAAGCGAGATTCTAACGCAATTGTGAACGGCCGGCCCCTGGCCGGTCGCATCCGGTGAACGATGTGTCGCCGCCGGGGTGGCTCCACGTTTCCCCTACGATCGGCTACACGGCGCTTCCCGAGACTTCCTTCCGCATATCGGAGCCTTTCATGAACAACGCACTCCTCCTCGCCGCCCGCGTCCTCCTGTCCTTCATGTTCATCATGGCGGGCTTGCAGAAGTTCGGCGACCTTGCCGGCACCGCCGGCTACATCTCGTCGGTCGGCCTGCCCGCCGGCTCGCTGCTCGCCCCGCTGTCGGGCCTCTTCGAGGTCGTCGCCGGCATCGCCGTGCTGGTCGGTTTCCAGACGCGCATCGCCGCGTGGCTGCTCGCCGCCTTCTGCGTGGTGACCTCGCTGTTCTTCCACTACGCGCCGGCCGACATGATGCAGACGCTGCTCTTCACCAAGAACCTGACGATCGCCGGCGGCTTCCTCGCCCTGTCGGTGGCCGGCGCGGGCGCCTGGTCGGTCGACGGCCGCCGCCGCTAACCCTTCATCGCCTCTGCGATCTCGCGGATCGTCGCCTCGTCGGCGGCGGTCCGCTTCTTTCTGGACGCCACGAGGCACGCCTGCGAGCGCAGGATCACCCCGTCGGACAGCACCTTCAGATGGTTGGCGCGCAACGTCGAGCCCGTGGTGGTGATGTCGACGATCACGTCGGCCGAGCCGGCGGCCGGCGCGCCTTCCGTCGCCCCGAGGCTTTCGACGATGCGGTAGACCTGGATGCCGTGTTGCGCGGTGAAGAAGCGCTGCGTCAGCCGCCAGTATTTGGTGGCGATGCGCAGCCGCCTGCCGTGGCGCTGGCGGAAATCGGCGGCGACGTCGTCGAGGTCGGCCATCGTATCCACGTCGAGCCACACGTCGGGCACGGCCACCACCACGTCGGCGCGGCCGAAGCCGAGGCGCGCGGCGATCTCCACGCGCTCGTCCGCGTCGGCGATGCCCTCGCGGATCAGGTCCTCCCCGGTGACGCCGAGGTCGACCGCTTGCGCCGCGAGCTCGCGCGCGATCTCGGAAGCCGACAGAAGCACGATCTCGACGTCGTCGCGGCCGGCGATCGAGGCGCGGTAGCGGCGCGGGTCGTCCGGCTCGACGATGGTAAGGCCCGACGCGGCGAGCTTTTCGGCCGCCTGTTCCTTGAGCCGGCCCTTGGACGGCAGAGCAAGGGTAACGGTCATCGGCCTGCCTCCCCTTTTCGGGCCTCCTCGATCCTGTCGAGCCAGACCGAGAAGCCGACGCCGGGGATCGGCTGCTTCGCACCGAGCAGGGTCAGCAGCCGGTCGTAGCGGCCGCCGCCGGCAAGCGGGCGCGCCGTGCCGGGCAGGCGCATCTCGAAGACGAGGCCGGTATAATAGTCGAGCGGTCGGCCGAAGCCGGCGTCGTAGGCGACGGCGTCCAGCGACAGGCCGTGCGCGGCGATGCGCCCGGCGCGCTGCGTGAAGCGGCCGAGCGCGGCGCCCAGCGATATGCCCGCATCGCGCGCGAACCCGTCGAGCCGGTCGGCGGCCTGCGCCAGCGGCACCTTGATGGCGAGGAAGGTCTTCAGCGCCGCAAACGCCTCGTCGGAGAGGCGCACGCTCCTCAAATCGGCTTTCTCGATCAGCCGGCGCGCGATCTCGGCCGGCGCGCGGCCGGCATGCGGCGAAAGGCCCGCTTCCTCCATGCGCCGGGCGACCAGCTCTGCCAGCGGCTCCGGCTCGCCGGCCGTCACCAGCGCCATCGCCTCCTCGTCCAGCGCGCCGTTGCGAGCCGGGGTCTTCAAGTCGGCCAGCGCCGCCTCCAGCGCGTGTCCCGAGCCGAAGGCGCGCGCCAGCCGCTTCTGCCAGCCGCGCGGCAGGCCGAGCGCGGCCAGCACCGCCTCGAACACCGCCTGGTCGCCGACCGTCACCTCGATCGCCGTCCCCGGCAGGGTGCGGGCGATGATCGCCGCAGCGTCCGCCACGGAGCGGGCGTCGGCGGCCGGGATGTCGGCCTCGCCGAGATCCTCGATGCCGGCCTGCACGAACTCGCTCGAGCCCACCCGCTGCTGGCGGAACACCGTGCCGAGATAGCCGTAGCGCTTCGGCGTCGCGGCGTTGGCGGCGATGTGGTCGAGGCAGACGGGAATGGTGAATTCCGGCCGCAGGCACAGCGCCGCGCCGGTTTCGCTCTCGGTCAGGAAGATGCGGCGGCGCAGGTCCTCGCCCGCCATGTCGAGGAACGGGTCGGCCGGCTGGAGGATCGGCACCTCCACCGCCGCCGCGCCGCGCTCGGCGAGCAAAGCGAGGATGTCGGGCGCGAAGGCGGGCAGGGCGGTCATGGGGCGATTGTGCGCGAAGCACCCCCCTCTGGCCTGCCGGCCATCTCCCCCTCAAGGGGGGAGATTGGATTGCA
>CAZVTK010000138.1:0-11961 GCA_964629765.1 uncultured Mesorhizobium sp. | reverse complement strand
TCGATCGTGTCGTTCATGCGGTTGAGGCAGCGCAGGAAGGTCGACTTGCCGCAGCCCGACGGGCCGATGAAGGCGGTGACCGCCTTGCCGGGAATGTCGATGGACACGTCGAACAGCGCCTGCTTGGGCCCGTAGAAGACGCTGACGTCCTCGGCCTTCACGCGGATCTGGCGCGGCTCCCTGTCGGGGGTGCGCACGGTGCGTCCCTTACCAAGCTCGGAACTTTCGATGATGGCGCTCCCGGCGGTCATGTGCATGGCGGCGGTCTCCGCTTTTGTGTCTTTCACGGTCGTGTCGCTCATCCGCGTCGCTCCAGCCTGCGCCGAAGATAGATCGCGATGGCGTTGAGGCCCAGCATCAGCCCGAGCAGGACGATGATCGCCGCCGAGGTGCGGGCCTCGAAGAAGTTGCGGTTCTCGTTGCCCTGCCACAGATAGATCTGCACGGGCAGCGCGGTGGACTGGTCGAGCGGCGTCGACGGCACCGAGGCGACGAAGGCGCTCATGCCGATGAGCAGCAGCGGCGCGGTCTCGCCCAGCGCCTGCGCCACGCCGATGATGGTGGCCGTCAGGATGCCGGGATAGGTGACCGGCAGCACATGGTGGAACACCATCTGGGTGCGCGACGCGCCGAGGCCGAGCGCCGCCTGCCTGAGCGACGGTGGCACGGCGCGCAGCGACGAGCGCGTGGCGATGATGATCGTCGGCAGCGTCATCAGGGTCAGCACCAGGCCGCCGACCAGCGGGGCCGACAGCGGCAAATGGAACCAGTTGATGAAGACGGCCGCGCCGAGCAGGCCGAACACGATGGACGGCACGGCGGCGAGGTTGTTGATGTTGACCTCGATCAGGTCGGTGAAGCGGTTCTTCGGCGCGTATTCTTCCAGATAGACGGCGCTGGCGACGCCGATCGGCACCGCGAACATGACCACCACCAGCATCATGTAGAGCGAGCCCATGAAGGCGCCGGCAAGGCCGGCCGAGGCCGGCGCCGAGCGCGAATCCACATTGGTGAAGATGTGCCAGGCGAAACGGTTCGAGATGATGCCTTCGGCCTTGAGCCTGTCGGCCAGCAGGCGCGCCGGCTCGCGAAGCTGCTGCTGGGCGTCGGGCAGGCTGCGATCGATGGTGCCCTTCAGCCAGTTGTCGGCATTGGCCGAGGCGAGCATGGAGACGGACACCGTCCGGCCGAGCAGCGACGGGTCGTCGACGAACATGTCGCGCAGCCGGAAGCGCTCGTTGTTCTCCACCAGCGACAGGATCTGGCGCGCGTCGATCTGAACGTCCGGCGCCTTGGCGCGCACCGCCGCCTCGATGATGCGGTTCCAGTTCACCATCGTCACCGCGCGTTCCCAGGCGAGCACCTCGGCGCGGTAGTCGGCGGGCGACTGGCCCGGCCTCTGCTCGGGCTTGGGATCGACCTTGACGACCGCCGGATCGAAGGTGACGTCGAGCGCGAAGCTCGCCTGCATGAAGGCCGGCAGGCCCTTGACCGCGATCATCCCGAACAGGATCGCGACGAAGCCCAGCGCCGCGACGATCGCCGCGATCCCGTAGAGCTGGAACCGCTTCTCGCGGGCGTGGCGCCCCGACAGCCCTGCGCGGATGCGCCGGAGACGCTCGGCCGAGCCGTCGGAGGGCGGGTTGACGATGACTGCGAAAGGATCGGCCATTTCTATTCGTACTGCTCCCGGTATCGGCGCACGATGTAGAGCGCGGCGACGTTGAGGATGAGCGTCATGGTGAAGAGGGTGAGGCCCAGCGCGAAGGCCACCAGCGACTGCGGCGAGGCGAAGTCGGTGTCGCCGGTGAGCTGGTTGACGATGGTCACCGTCACGGTGCTGACCGGCTCGAACGGGTTGAAGCGCAGATAGGGGCTGTTGCCGGCCGCCAGCACCACGATCATCGTCTCGCCGATGGCGCGGCTGACGGCGAGCAGGAAGGCGCCGACGATGCCCGGCAGCGCCGCCGGCAGCACCACGCGCACGATCGTCTCGGACTTGGTGGCGCCGAGGCCGAGGGAGCCGTCGCGCATGGCGCGCGGCACCTGGCGCAAGATGTCGTCCGACAGCGACGAGATGAACGGGATGATCATGATGCCCATGACGATGCCCGCCGTCAGCGCGCTGGTGGCGCGGATGTCGAGGCCGACGGCGGCCCCGGCGCCGGCGAGGAACGGCCCCACCGTGACCAGCGCGAAGAAGCCGTAGACGATGGTCGGGATGCCGGCCAGCAGCTCGATGACCGGCTTGATCATGTCGCGGGTGCGCGGCCTTGCGTACTGCGTCAGGTAGATCGCGGTCATCAGGCCGATGGGCAGCGAGACGAGGATGGCGATGATCGAGATCATCAGCGTGCCCCACAGCAGCGGCAGCAGGCCGTAGTCGCCGCCGCCATGGCCGGTGGAGGAGAAGCCGGGATTCCAGACCGTGCCGAAGAAGAAGTCGATCGGGCTGACGAAGGTGAAGAAGCGGATGGCCTCGGCGAGCAGCGAGGCGACGATGCCGGCCGTGGTCAGGATGGCGATTGTCGAGCAGGCGATGAGCGCGATGCGCACAAAACCCTCGAACTCGTTGCGGGCGCGAAAACGCGCGGCGATGCGGCGCCAGGTGAGGAAGATCGCCAGGGCGCCGGCGCCGGCAGCGGCCGCGACCACGAGGGCGAATGTCAGCGTCTGGAACTCGCGCAGCCGCTGGCCCGCGGCGTTCTCCCACGGCGCGGTTTCTCCCGCCACGCCGAAGCCGGACGCGATGTCGCGCACGCGGCGGATGGCGGTCTCCAGCTCGGCGCCTGCCAGCGAGGCGATGTCGGGCGGCAGCAGCGAGAGGATGTAGCTGCGCGTGATGGCACCGGAGAACAACAGCCAGAAGACCAGGATCGCGACCGCCGGCAGCAGCGCCCACACGGCGGCGAGGGTGCCGTGATAGCTCGGCCGCGAATGCAGCCGCCCGCTGGCGGTTTCGAGGCCGCGGCTGCGCGACCACCCGGCCTGATAGGCGATCGCGGTCAAGGCGAGGAGGACGGCGGCGACGATGGCGGTATTCAACGGATGGCCTCTCTCGAAACGGTCCGCGGCGGCCCTTGCCGGGGCCGCCGCCGAGGGGGAAAGGGTCCGGGCGGCCCCTACCCCGTCGCGACGTTCGCGGCTTACTTCACGTCGGCGGCGGTGAGCACCTTGCCGGCCTTGAATTCGGCCAGCACCTCGGCGGTCTCCTCGGCCGGGGCCGGGATCAGGCCGGCTGCTTCCAGCGTGCCGCCGAGGCCCGCCATGCCGTCCGACAGGAAGAACTCGACATATTCGGCAATGCCGGGGACGACGCCGACATGCTCGCCCTTCACGTAGAAGTAGAGCGGACGCGACACCGGATACTCGCCCTTGGCCACGGTTTCCAGCGACGGGGCGACGCCCGACACGGTGGCGACCTTCAGCCTGTCCCTGTTCTGTTCGTAGAAGGAGAGGCCGAACACGCCGACCGTGTCGGGGTTCGACTGAAGGCGGGCGAGCGTCTCGGTGTAGTCGCCGGCGATCTCGATCACCACGTCCTGGCGGAAGGTGGTCGACACCTTCTCCAGCTCCTCCTTGGAGAGCTCCGGCAGGCCGGCGGCCTTGGCACCCACGGCGATCACGCGCTCCTGGAAGACTTCGCGGGTGCCGTGGTTGGAAGCCGGGATAGCGACGTTGATCGGCTGGTTCGGCAGCGCGGCGTCGATCTCGTTCCAGCTCCTGTAGGGGTTGGCGACGAGCTTGCCGTCGACCGCGACCTGCGCGGCGATGGCCTTGAAGACATGCACCGGCTCGAGCGCGAAGTCGCCCTTGGTGGCGCTCGACGCGAACACGATGCCGTCATAGCCGATCTGGACTTCCTGGATCCTGGTGACGCCGGCGGCGTTGCAGGCTTCCACCTCCGACTTGCGGATCGGACGCGAGGAATTGGCGATGTCGATCGTGTTGGCGCCGACGCCGGCGCAGAACTGCTTGAGGCCGCCCGACGAGCCGCCCGAGCCGACGACCGGGGTCTTGAACTCGGGGAAGGCGTTGCCGAATTCCTCGGCGACGATCGAGGCGAACGGCAGGACGGTCGAAGAGCCGGCGATCTGGATGGTGTCGCGCGACTGCGCAAGGGCGCTGCCAGCGAGAACGACCGCGAATGCGGCGGTCGACAGCATGAGCTTCTTCATGGAGGCCACTCCTGTTGGCGAATTCCTTTGGGACGCGTCTGTGGCGTCGCGGATGCCTCTAGAACCCCTGCATGACAGCCGCATGACAGTTCGGGGTCGCCTCCGTCACGGTCCCCGGCCGATGCGCTGCGGCTTGCGCGGGGACGCGTCCGCCGCTAACCGTCGCGGCGACGGGGCGGGCCCTATGGGATCCATGACACGCGCGACACTGATCGGTTTCACGGCGATTGCCATGTGGGCGCTTCTGGCGCTGTTCACCGCCGCGAGCGGCAGCATGCCGCCGTTCCAGCTCTCCGCGATCACCTTCGCCATCGGCACGCTGGTCGGCCTCGCGGCGCGTGGGGCCGGAGCCACGCCCGCCGCCTCCGGCCCCACCGTCTCCGGCCCCACCGTCTCCGGCAAAGTGCCGCCGGTGGTCTGGGCCATCGGCATCGGCGGCCTGTTCGGCTATCATTTCCTCTACTTCACCGCGCTGCGCAACGCGCCGGCCGTCGAGGCGAGCCTGATCGCCTATCTATGGCCGCTCTTCATCGTGCTCGGCTCGGCTCTGATGCCGGGCGAGCGGCTGCGCTGGCACCATGTCGCCGGCGCGCTGCTCGGCCTCGGCGGCACGGCGCTCATCGTCGCGGGCGGCACGGGCTTCGCCTTCGAGCCGCGCTACGCGCTCGGCTACGCCGCCGCCTTCGCCTGCGCGTTCGTGTGGGCAGCCTATTCGCTGCTGTCACGCCGCCACGCCTCGGTGCCGACCTCGGTGGTGACGTGGTTCTGCGCCGCGACCGCCGTGCTGTCGCTCGCCTGCCATCTGCTGCTGGAACGGACGGCGTGGCCGCAGACGGCGGGACAATGGGCCGCCGTCGCCGCGCTCGGCCTGCTGCCGGTGGGCGCCGCTTTCTACACATGGGACTACGGCGTGAAGCACGGCAACATCCAGGTGCTGGGCGCGTCGAGCTATGCCGCGCCGCTGCTGTCGACGCTGGTGCTGGTGGCCGCCGGCGCCGCGCAAGGCACGCCGCGCATCCTCATCGCCTGCCTGTTGATCACCTTCGGCGCGGTACTCGCCGCAAAGGACCTGCTGATGCCGAAACGAAAGACGCATCCATGATGCCGTTCGAGGGCGGCATCTCCTCCACCGCGAACGGCACGCTGCTGCTCGCGGTCGCGGCGGCGCTGATCCACGTCATGGGTGGTGGGCACGCCTCGCCGCTGCGCCGGACGGCCGCAGCCGCCGCGCCCGCCGGCCTGATGGCGATCCTGTCGCTGATCGTCGGCGGCCCGATCCTTCTTGCCCTGTCGCTGGCGGCGGCCGCGGCCGGCGAGGCGCTGCTTGCGCAGGACCGGCCGAAGATGCGCGCCACCGCGCGCGCCGCCTTCGGCTTCTCCGCGGTCTTTGCGGCGGTGCTGGTCGGGCAGGCGGCGGCCGGCGGCTTCGTGCCGGCGATGCGGCTGACCCTGGCGGCCGGCGCATGGCTGCTGATGCTGGCGGGAATGCTCCCTGCTTTTTTCGAGACGCTGCGCCTGCTCCACGGCGGGCCTTCGGGTCAAGCCGCCGTGGCGTTGCGCCACGCCGGCGCCATCGCGCTCGGCCTCGCCGTGTTGAGTTAGGCCGCCGGCTCCCAGCCGTCCGGCGCCATCTCGAAGGCGGCGAAGTCGAAGCCCGGCGCGACGGTGCAGCCGACCAGCGTCCAGTCGCCCAGCGTCTCGGCCGCCTGCCACCAGCCGGCAGGCACGATCGCTTGCGGCCTCTGTCCGGCCGCAAGGTCCACGCCCAGTACCTGCCGCGCATGGCCGGCGCCGTCCGGCCGCGCCAACTCCAGCGCCAGCGCGTCGCCGGCATGGAAATGCCATGCCTCGGCGGCGTCCTTCACGCGGTGCCAGGCCGAGCGCTCGCCGCGCCGCAGCAGGAAGTAGATCGCCGTGGAATGCCCGCGCAGGCCCCCGGCCTGGTCGCGGAACGTCTCGACATAGTGCCCGCCCTCGGGGTGCGGGCGCATGCCGAGCGCGGCGATGATGCCGTCGGGCGTCATGACGTCAGAACACGTCCTTGCGCTTGCGGATCTCGGCGAAGACCGCGTCCTCGGAGGCGCCTTCCATGCCGAGGTTCTTGCGGATCGCCGGGTCGTTCCAGCGCAGGAAGGGGTTGGTGGCGAGCTCCTTCGCCAGCGTCGTCGGCAGCGTGGCGCGGCCCTCGGCGCGCAGCGCGTCGATCTCCGCCGCCCGCTCCTTCAGCGCCGAATTCGTCGGATCCACCGTCAGCGCGAAGCGCGCATTGGACTGCGTGTATTCGTGGCCGCAATAGATGGCCGTATCCGCGTCGAGCGTCAGCAGCTTCTTCATCGAGCCCAGCATGTCGGCCGGCGTGCCCTCGATCAGCCGCCCGCAGCCGAGCGCGAACAGCGTATCGGCGAGGAAGGCGACGCCGTCGTCCTCGAACGCGTAGCAGACATGGCCTGCGGTGTGGCCCGGCGTCCAGATCACCCGCGCCTTGCGGCCCGCGACCTCGATGACGTCGCCGTCGCGCACGGCGCGGTCGATGCCGGGGATCTTGTCCTTCTCGTAGTCGGGCCCGACGATGGTCAGCCCGTAGCGCTGCTTCAGCGCGAGATTGGCCTCGACATGGTCGGCATGATGGTGGGTGATCAGCAGCACGGAGGGCGTCCAGCCGGTGCGCTCGATCGCCTCGACGATCGGCCGCTCCTCCGGCGCGTCGACGAGGAAAGCCTGACCCGTCGCGGGGTTGCGCGCCAGCACGCCGAAATTGTCGCTGCGGCACATGAACTGTTCGATATCGAGGGTCATCTGCGTCTCCGTCTGTCGGGGCGGAACATAGGGATGCCGGGACGGGCTGTCACCCGAAGAAGGGGAGTAGGGGAGTAGGGGAGTAGGGGAGTAGGGGAGTAGGGGAGTAGGGGAGTTTATGGAACGACCATTGCCGATGTCACTCCCTATTCCCTTATCTCCCCTACTCCCTTACCGCCCCTCCGTTGAACCCTCCGCCCCGCGCCGCTACCCTCCTCCCATGAACACCGACATCGTCGACCTGCGCAATTTCTACGGCTCGCTGCTCGGGCGCATCGCCGAGCGGTCGATCGCCATGGCGCTGGCGACGGTGTGGACCAAGCTGCCCAACGAGCGGTTGCTGGGCATCGGCTACGCCCTGCCCTGGCTCGACCGCTTCGGCGCCGATGCCGAGCGCGTCTTGGCCTTCATGCCGGCGCAGCAGGGCGCCGTGCGCTGGCCCGCGGGCGGCCCCTCGGCGACGGCCCTGGTGTTCGACGAGGAGCTGCCGCTGTTCGATAGCTCGGTCGACCGCGTGCTGCTGGTGCATGCGCTGGAGCATGCCGAGAACCCCAACGAGACGCTGAAGGAGATCTGGCGCGTCCTCGCGCCTGGCGGGCGTATCGTCATCGTGGCGCCCAACCGGCGCGGCGTGTGGGCGCGCTTCGAGCACACGCCCTTCGGCACCGGCCGGCCCTTTTCGGCGGGCCAGCTCTCCCAGCTCCTGCGCGAGACCAATTTCTCGCCGGTCGGCTGGGCCGACGCCCTCCATTTCATGCCCTCGCGCCGCCGCTGGTGGCTGCGGCTGCACGAGCTGTTCGAGCGCGCCGGGCGCCGATTCTGGCCGATCTTCTCCGGCGTGGTGATCGTCGAGGCGGAAAAGCGGCTCTACCAGGGCATACCGGTCGCCGTGCGCGCCTCGCGGCGCGTCTTCGTGCCGGTGCTCAGCCCGCAGGGGGCGACGCGGGCCATCCGCTCAGGAAACCGGCGCGGGCGGCTCATCTGACCCCTCGTCGTCACGCTCCCGGCGCGCATCCCGCCGGCCGGCGATGATGCCGAGGCTGCGCAGCAGATAGACGCCGTAGCCGAGCGTCGCGACGGCCACCGGCCCCGCGCTGCGCAGTTCGTCCCACGGCCGCAGCGCGCCTTCCCAGCCGAGCGCGAACACGGTGGCGGTCACCGTCGCGTAGAAGAAGGCGGCATTGAACGTGCGCCGCCGGCCGACCGCGTCCTCCGCATCCTCCGGCGGGAAGGCTCGCGAGGCCCAGACCAGCCACCCGGCCTGGAGCACGAGGTTGACCCCGAAAAGCGGCAGCGCCCATGACGACATCAGCAGCGCGGCGACGCCAGAGCCGCCGGTCAGCGCCGCGCCGGCGCCGAGCAGCCAGCGCTTGACGGCATGCTTGTCCTGCCGCGGCTTCGCCTCCAGCGCCAGAAGCGCGCGATCGAGCACGTCCGACATCGCCATCTGGCGGATCAGGAAGACGGCGCCGAGCGCATAGAACAGGCCGACGGCCCTGACGGCGTATTCGATGAAGGCCATGCCACCCCCGCTTTTTCGATGAACGGGTTTGGCCGCTCAACCGGCCGATGGCAAGGCGCCGATCCTCAAAGCCTTCACGTCCCCGTACGCGCCAGCACGCGCCCCGCCGGCACGCCGACCTTGGCGAGATCGTATTGCGTGGTCTGGTAGACCCGGTTGATCCAGTTGCCGAGCAGCAGATGCGCGTGCGAGCGCCAGCGGTTGAGCGGCTGCCGCGACGGGTCGTCGTCGGGGTAATAGCCGTGCGGCACCTCGATCGGCACGCCCGCGGCCACGTCGCGGTCGTACTCCTCCTTCAGCGAGGTCGAGTCGTATTCGATGTGGTTGAACATATAGAGGCGGTTGGCGAAGGCCTCCGCCGCGAGGCACGGCCCGGTGGCGTCCGATTCCACCAGCAGCTCGGGCCGCGCGCCGCCGCTGAAATCGGCCGCCCGCACCTCGGTCCAGCGCGACACCGGAATGGCGAAATCGTCGGAGAATCCGGCAAGGTAGGGCGAGGCCGGCGCATTGTTGCGGTGGCGGAACACGCCGAACGCCTTCTTCGCCAGCGCGTGCTTGGGAATGCCGTGGAAATGCCACGCCGCCGCCATCGCCCCCCAGCAGACGAACAGCGACGAATGCACGTTGGTCGTGGTCCAGTCGAAGATGCGCGTCAGCTCGTCCCAGTAGGACACCTCCTCGAAGGGCAGGAGCTCGATGGGCGCGCCGGTGACGATGAACCCGTCGAACTTGCGGTCCGCCACGTCCTCCCATGTCCGGTAGAACGAGATCAGGTGCTCCTCGGGCGTGTTCCGGGCCTTGTGGTTGCCGATGCGGATGAGGCTGAGCTCGACCTGCAACGGCGTGGCGCCCAGGAGCCGCGCGAACTGCGTCTCGGTGCGGATCTTGTTCGGCATCAGGTTGAGCAGGCCGATCTGCAGGGGGCGGATGTCCTGGCGCATCGCGGCGCGCTCGTCCATCACCGCCACGCCCTCGCGCACGAGCACCTCCCGGGCGGGAAGCTGGTCGGGGATCTTGATCGGCATGGCACGCGCTCCAGAAACGAAAAGACCGGCTGCACAGGCGGCCGGTCCCGAAACGGTCTGGACTGACGGCCCTTTAGCAACTTGTTTTACGTGGCTGCAAGCCGACCGGCCAAATCACCACGGATCGATGCCGAATTTAGGTTCCGCGCGGCTTTGCGTCAACGGGAAAGACTTGCTAGAGCCAAGCGCCCTTTCTGCGAGGATCGTCCTTCCATGACCGTTTCCCAGCGCCCCGAGCCGAAACCCGGCGTGATGGACATCGACGCCTATGTGCCCGGCAAGAGCGCCGCGCCCGCCGGTGTGAAGCTGCACAAGCTCTCTTCCAACGAGAACCCGCTGGGCGCCTCGCCCGCGGCGATAGCCGCGGTGAAGGCGCTGGCCGGCAGGATGGAGTACTATCCCGACGGCGCCTCGACGCGCCTGCGCGAGGCGATCGCCGCCGCGCACGGGCTGAACGCGGCCAACATCGTCTGCGGCAACGGCTCCGACGAGCTCATCGGCCTTCTGGCGCAGACCTATCTGCGGCCCGGCGACGAGGCGATCTACACCCGCCACGGCTTCCTCGTGTACCGCAACTACATCCAGGCCGCGAGCGCGGTTCCGGTCGTCGCCGACGAGATCGCCGAGCGCGCCGACATCGACGCCATCCTGAAGCTGGTGACGCCGAGGACGCGCATCGTCTTCCTCGCCAATCCCAACAACCCGACCGGCACCTATGTGCCGTTCGAGGAGGTGCGCCGCCTCCATGCCGGCCTGCCGAAGAACGTGCTGCTGGTGCTCGACGCGGCCTATGCCGAATATGTCCGCCGCAACGACTACGAGGCGGGGGTCGAGCTGGTCGCCGGCAACGAGAACGTCGCGATGAGCCGCACCTTCTCCAAGGTGCACGGGCTGGGCGGCACGCGCATCGGCTGGCTCTATGCGCCGGCCCACATCGTCGACGCGCTGAACCGCATGCGCGGGCCGTTCAACGTCAACGCGGCGGCCATCGAGGCCGGCGTCGCCGCAATGGGCGACCGCGCCCATGTCGAGGAAAGCGTCGCGCACAATGCGCGCTGGCTCGCCTGGACGACCGCCGAAATGGAGAAGCTCGGGCTTCGGGTGACGCCTTCGGTCGGCAATTTCATCCTCGTCCATTTCGACGGCTCGGCGGCCACGGCGGAAAAGGCCGACGCTTTCCTGACGGCGCGGGGCCTGATCCTGCGCCGCGTGACCGGCTACGGCTTCCCCAACGCGCTGCGCATGACCATCGGCACCGAAGAGGCCAATCGCGGCGTGGTCGCCGCTCTCAAGGAACTGCTGGGCAAGTGATGGCCGATCCCCTGTTCGACAAGGTCGCGCTGGTCGGCATCGGCCTCATCGGCTCGTCGCTGGCGCGCGCCGCACGCCGCGAAGGGCTTGCCGGCCATATCGCCATCGCCACCCGCAGCGAAAAGACGCGGGCGCGGGCGCAGGAACTCGGGCTGGGCGACAGCTACCACGCCGACGCCAAGGAGGCTGTGCGCGACGCCGGCCTCGTCATCGTCTCGGTGCCGGTCGGCGCTTCCGGCCAGGTTGCCAAGGACATCGCCCCGGCGCTGAAGCCGGGCGCCATCCTCACCGATGTCGGCTCGACCAAGGCGTCGGTGATCGCGCAGATGGCGCCGCATGTGCCCGAGGGCGTGCATTTCGTCCCCGGCCATCCGATCGCCGGAACCGAGCATTCCGGCCCCGACGCCGGCTTCGCCGACCTGTTCCAGAACCGCTGGTGCATCCTGACGCCGCCGCCCGGTGCCGACCCGCAGGCCGTGGAGCGCCTCGCCGAATTCTGGCGCCGCTGCGGCTCCAACATCGACACGATGGATCCGCAGCACCACGACAAGGTGCTGGCGATCGTCTCGCACCTGCCGCACATCATCGCCTACAACATCGTCGGCACGGCGGACGATCTCCAGATGGTGACCAAATCCGAGGTCATCAAATATTCCGCCTCGGGCTTTCGCGACTTCACCCGTCTCGCCGCGTCCGACCCGACCATGTGGCGGGACGTCTGCCTGCACAACAAGGATGCCATTCTCGAAATGCTGGCGCGCTTCTCGGAGGATCTGGCCTTCCTGCAGCGGGCCATCCGCTGGGGCGACGGCGACAAGCTGTTCGACCTGTTCACCCGCACCCGCGCCGTCCGCCGCTCGATCATCGACGCCGGCCAGGACATCGACGCGCCCGACTTCGGCCGTCAGGCCGTGGAGCATCCGCAGAAGCCGTAGCCGGCGCTATTCCAGCGGCGGGATATCGCCGAGCTTGATGAAGCCGAGCGAGGCCCTGCCCTTTGCGATCTTGAGCGGCAACGCTGTGTTGTCGCCGAGCATGCCGATGCCCACCATCGCCTTCTCGATCTGGTCGCGAGCCTCCGGGAAGGCATCGGCCGCGACCCGGGCAAGCCCCCTGGCATTGCGCACGG
>CAZVTK010000137.1:0-12019 GCA_964629765.1 uncultured Mesorhizobium sp. | reverse complement strand
CTCGTAGCTCCACACGTCGCGGTCGACCCAGAAGATCGCATGCGGGTTGCCCATCGAGGCGACCGAGGGCGAATGCAGCACCGGCGCGTCGATCGGGCCGATCTGAAGCTCGATCATGCGCGTGTCGCGGAATTCCTCCGCCAGCGGAATTTCCTGCCAGCCGAAGCGCGGCCTGCCCATGTCGACGGAGATCAGCCCGTCCTCGTGCTCGACCGCGTTGAGGATGCCCGCGCGCGTCTCGAAGGTGAAGCTCTTGCGGCCCGTCTCGGCGGCCAGCGCCTGCACCACGCAGCGCGTGCCGTTGCCGCAGGCCTGCGCGAACGAGCCGTCCGAGTTCAGGATATCGATATAGTGGTCGGTGCCGTCGGTGCGCGGGTCGCAGATCACCATCATCTGGTCGAACTTCGTCGCCGCGTCGCCGGCCAGCGCCGCCGCCGCGGCCGGCGCCACGCGGTCCTTGCGGCCGCGCATGTCGGCGACGACGATCTCGTTGCCGGCGCCGTTCATCTTGGCGAAGGGAATGCGCGCGCTCATGAGGCGCTATATGGCGCAGGACGGCCGCGAATGCCAGTGTTCCGGGCCTTTGTTCCGGGCCTTGTTCCGGGCGTTCCGCCGGGCCCTCACGTCTCCGGCACGTCCCAGACCTCGCCGGCGAGCATGGGCCGGAACCGCTCCGGCTCCACGTCGTGCGCCGCCAGCGCCTCCGCGAGCTTGTGGCGCGGCTCCTCGATGGCCTCGTTGGTCAGCCGGAACGTCGCCCAGTGATGGCCCGCCACATGCCGCGCATTGGCGAGCTTCATGCCCTGCACCGCCTCGTCGGGGTTCTGGTGCTGGCCCTGCATGAACCAGCGCGGCTCGTAGGCGCCGAAGGGCAGGATCGCCAGCCGGAAGCCGCCGAACTTGTCCGCCGCCGCGCGGTAGTTGATCCCCGAGTGAAAGCCCGTGTCGCCGACATGGTAGATGCGCCCGGCCGGCGTCTCCACCACGAAGGCGGCCCACAGCGCATGCCGCCGGTCGCCGGTGCCGCGCGCCGACCAGTGATGCGCCGGTTCGAGATGCACGCCGAGCGGCCCGGCCGCGACGCTCTCGCCCCAGTCATGCGCGGCGATGCGCATCTGCGGCACGCCCGCCTTGACGATGGTGTCGTTGCCGAGCGGCGTGATCACCAGCGGATCGTGTACGTCCTTCAGCCGCTTCAGCGTGACGAGGTCGAGATGGTCGTAATGATTGTGCGACAGGAGCACGAGGTCGATCTTCGGCAGGTCCTCGAAGGCGATGCCGGGCGCGTTCACCCGCTTCGGCCCGGCGAAAGAGAAGGGCGAGGCGCGCTCGGACCACAACGGGTCGGTGAGGATGTTGACGCCGGCCACCTGCACCAGCAGCGTCGCATGCCCGACCATGGTCACGCGCAGGCCCTGCCCGTCGACGCGGGCCTCGGGCCTTGTCGCGCCGAACGGGCTGGCGAAGAGTGCCGGCCAGCTCGCCCGCCCTTCCCAGAACTGCCAGCGCATGAGGTCGCGGAAGCCGAGCGGCTCCACCCCGCCGGGATTGAAGAAGCTGGTCCCGTCGAAATGGTCGCTGACCGGCCCCTGGTAGTAGCGGTTTCCTGCCAAAGCCCTCGTTCCCGTGAAGCCGGCGGCTGCGGCAAGACTGCCGAGCCCCAGCCATTTCAGCAGCTTGCGCCGATTCATGGCGCGACGATAGCAGCGGCGGCGCGCTTGTGAAGGCCGGTGCAACGCCTTCCCACCCAACCGATTCTTAATGTGTGGCCGCTATGCCTGCCATGAACCCCGCCCCACACGGCAAGGAGCGTATCGAGTGCGGTTTTCGGCGGCAATGACGGCAGAGCGCCTGCTTCCGCAGCGCATGGCCGAGCGCGCCCGGCCGCGGCTCGAGCGTCTCGACTCGCTGCTCGGGGTCGGCGCCGGCCATGGCGAGGCCGGCCGCATGTCGCTGATCGCCTTCGTCATCCGCGTCGCCAACGCCGCCATCGCCTTCGTCAGCCAGGTGCTGCTCGCCCGCTGGATGGGCTCCTTCGACTACGGCATCTTCGTGCTGGTGTGGACGACGATGATCATCGTCGGCAACATCGCCTGCTTCGGCCTGCACACCTCGGTCATCCGCTTCATCCCGCAATACCGCGAATCCGGCCAGCTCGCGCTGCTGCGCGGCGTGCTGTTCGGCAGCCGCATCGGCGTCCTCGTCGGCTCCACCCTGCTTGCCGGGCTGGGCGCTGCGGGCATCTGGCTGCTGTCGCCGTCGATCGAGAGCTACTATCTCGTGCCCTTCTGGCTGGGGCTGATCTGCCTGCCGATGATCGCGCTGTCGGACATGCTGCAAGGCATCGCGCGCGCCAATGCCTGGGCCGTCTCGGCGCTCGCCTCGGCCTATCTGGTCCGCCCCATCCTCATCCTGGTCTGCATGGGCATCGCCCTGCTGTTCGGCTTCGAGCCGAACGCCATCACCGCGGTCTGGTGCGCCGTCGCTGCGACCTACCTCACCACGCTGTGGCAGCTCGTCTCCGTCACCCAGCGCATCGACGCACGCATTCCGGCCGGCCCACGCGCCTACGACACCGGTTTCTGGGTCGCCGTGTCGCTGCCGATCTTCCTCGTCGAAGCCTTCTTCTTCGTGCTCACCAGCGCCGACGTGCTTCTGGTCGGCGCCTTCCTCGATCCGCACGACGTCGCGGTCTATTACGCGACGACCAAGGCGCTGGCGCTCGTCCACTTCGTCTATTTCTCGGTGAAGGCCGGCGTCGCCCAGCGCTTCGCCGCGCTGGCGCAGGATTCCGATCCCGCCCGGCTGTCGGAGTTCGCACGCACCACCACCGCCTGGACCTTCTGGCCCTCGCTCGCCATGGGCCTCGTCGTTCTGGCGCTGGGCAAGCCCATGCTGCTGCTGTTCGGCCCCGGCTTCGACGAGGGCTATTCGCTGCTGTTCCTGCTCGTGCCGGGCGTCGTGCTGCGCGCGGCGGTCGGACCGGCGGAAAGCCTGCTGACCATGACCGGCAACCAGAAGGCGTGCGCGGCCATCTACGCCGCCGCCCTCGCAGCCAATATCGGCCTGACCGTCTGGCTCATCCCGCTCTACGGGCTGTGGGGCGCCGCGCTCAGCATGCTGGGGGCGGTGGCGGTCGAGGCCGCGCTGCTGATCGCCGTGGTGCGCAGCCGTCTTGGCATCTTCATGGGCGTCTTCTTTCCCTCTTCCGCTGTGGTGCGCTGATGGCCGCGATCCCCATTCTCGAGGAAGTCTCGGGCGGCCCCGCGGGCTCGCTGCTCTCCAGCCTCGCCAGCGTCGGCGGCCCGTCCGTCGACCCGACCGACAGCGAGGCCATGGGTGTCAAGGGCGCCACGCGCTCGCTGGCCATCTATCCGGCCTCGGCCGGCTTCGACCTCGTCGAGGAGCTGGAGCATCTGTGCTCGCGCTCGGTCGAGCCCAACGTCTTCTTCAACCCGCGCTTCCTCGCGCCCGCCATGCCGCGGCTGGAGGACAAGGAGATCCGCCTCGCCGTCATCCGCGACGTCGAGGCCCACCGCAGCCGCCTGCGCCTGCTCGTACCCTTCTCGGTGGAGCGTCCGCCGGTGCCCTTCGGCGTGCCGATCATGCGAACATGGTCGAACCCGTTCGGCCCGCTCGGCACGCCGCTGGTCGACCATGACGACCCGGAAGGCGTGATCGCCGACTTCTTCTCGCTGCTGGCGCGCCCGACGCTGCGCCTGCCGCGCGTCTTCGTCTTTCCCGAGACGCGCCTCGACGGGCCGTTCGCGGCGATCCTCGGCCAGTTCGCCGCGAGCCGCAACCTGACCGTCGTCACGCTCGGCCAGGCCGACCGGCCGTACCTGCAAAGCAGCCTCGACGGCGACGACTACCTGCGCCGCGCGCTGAGCGCGCATCATTTCCGCGGCTTCGGCCGCATGCGCCGCCGGCTGGAGGAACTGGGCACGCTGGAGCACGTCGTCGCCCGCAGCCCGGCCGCGATCCGGCTCGGCGTGGAGGCGTTCCTGTCGATGGAGGCCGCCGGCTGGAAGGGCCGCGAGGGCACCGCCATGGCGATCGACCGCTACCGCGCCGCCTTCGCGCGCGAGGCGGTCGACAATCTCGCCGGGCGCGACCTGTGCCGCGTGCACCTGCTCAACCTCGACGGCCGGCCCATCGCCTGCGTCATCGTCTTCGTCGAGAACGGCGTCGCCTATACGTGGAAGACCGCCTATGACGAGACCTACGAGAAATGGTCGCCCGGCACGCTGCTGATGCTGGACGTGACGCGCAGCCACCTCGACGACCCCAACATACTCGGCACCGATTCCTGCGCGGTGCCGGACCATCCGGTGATGAGCCGCATCTGGTCCGAGCGCCGGCCCGTCGGCACGCTGGTCGTCGGCCTGACGCCGGACGCGGACCGGGCAGCGCGCCAGGCCGCCTCGCAGCTCCACCTCTACAGGGAGACGCGCAATCTCGCCCGCATCTGGCGCGAGCGGCTGAAGCGGCTGCTCGGGCGGTGACGGGGGCCGCCCGAACCCCCTTCCCGCCCCCTTGGCCTCAAACAAAGGTCGCATCGCCGCGCTCCTGAGGCTATAGAGCCGCCGTAACGGTTGGCGCACGGCGCCGAAGGGGAGATCGCATGGCGAATGTTGTGGTCGTCGGCTCGCAATGGGGCGACGAGGGCAAGGGCAAGATCGTCGACTGGCTGTCGGAGCGTGCGGGCGTCGTCGTGCGCTTCCAGGGCGGCCACAATGCCGGCCATACGCTGGTGGTGGACGGCAAGACCTACAAGCTGTCGCTGCTGCCCTCGGGCGTCGTGCGGCCGGGAAAGCTGTCCATCGTCGGCAACGGCGTGGTGTTCGACCCGCACGCTTTCGTGGCCGAGCTGGCCCGCATCCGCGAGTTGGGCGTCGAGATCGGGCCCGACCGCCTGAAAATAGCCGAAAACACCTCCCTTATCCTGTCCGTGCATCGCGAGCTCGACGGTTTCCGCGAGGACGCGGCGTCGAATTCGGGCACGAAGATCGGAACGACCCGACGGGGTATAGGACCGGCCTATGAAGACAAGGTCGGCCGCAGGGCAATTCGGGTGATGGACCTGGCGGATATGGACACGTTGCCGGCGAAGGTCGACCGGCTGCTGACGCACCACAACGCGCTCCGGCGCGGGCTGGGCCATGCCGAGGTCGCGCCCGGCGCGACCATGGACGAGCTGACGGCCGTGGCCGACGCGGTCCTGCCCTACATGGACCGCGTCTGGAAGATTCTCGACGAGGCGCGCCGCGCCGGCGAGCGCATCCTCTTCGAGGGCGCGCAGGGCACCCTGCTCGACATCGACCACGGCACCTATCCGTTCGTCACCTCGTCCAACACGGTGGCCGGACAGGCGGCGGCAGGGTCCGGTGTCGGCCCCGGCGCCATCGGCTACGTGCTCGGCATCACCAAGGCATACACGACCCGCGTCGGCGAAGGCCCCTTCCCGACCGAGCAGGCCAACGCGGTCGGCGAGTTCCTCGGCACGCGCGGCCACGAATTCGGCACGGTGACGGGCCGCAAGCGCCGCTGCGGCTGGTTCGACGCCGTGCTGGTGCGCCAGGCGGTGGCGGTGAACGGCATTCACGGCATCGCGCTGACGAAGCTCGACGTGCTCGACGGGCTGGACGAGATCAAGGTCTGCACCGGCTACATGCTGGACGGCGAGAGGATCGACTACCTGCCCGCCAGCCAGGGTGCGCAGGCGCGCGTCGAGCCCGTCTACGAGACGCTGGAAGGCTGGAAGGGCACCACCGCCGGCGCGCGGCGCTGGAACGACCTGCCGGCGCAGGCGGTGAAATATGTCCGTCACATCGAGGAACTCATCGGCGCACCCGTCGCCCTGCTCTCCACCAGCCCGGAGCGGGACGACACGATACTTGTGACCGATCCCTTTCAAGACTAGCCTTTCGCCCCTGCGGATCGGTGTCGCGGGGGCCGGGCGAGACAACAGGTGAAACCGGAATGGCCGATTTCGTCGCCGTACTGAAGAAAACCATCGACGGCCTCGCCGACAATACGCCCGAGATACGCCAGCGCGTCTACGCCAAGGCCCGCGACACCGTCGCGGCCAAGCTGGCGGCCATCACGCCTGCGCCGCCGCAGGTGGCCATCGACCGCCAGTGGAAGGCGCTGGAGGAGGCGATCGGCGTCGTCGAGGCGAATTACGCATCCGATCCCGACCGCGTCGACGATTTCGATTCCGTGCTGGCCGAGCTCGAAACCGGCGCCAGAGTCGCGGCTCCCGCGCCGCTTTCCCTGCCGCCGCTTTCACCGCCGGCGGCCCCGATCCCCGCCCACGCCCCCGTCCCCACCCAAGTCCATGCGACCGCTGCGCCGCAGCCTGCCGCGCGGCCTTCGGTCCAACCCGCTGCGCCCCGGCTCCCGCCGGCAAGCCCGCCTGTCGAAAGCGCCGGGACGGACGCGCCCCGCACCGAGCGCCTGCAATCCCCGCCGGCACTTGAGTCGGGCTCCGAACCGGACCGCGACGAAGGCGATCAGGCGGAGCAGAGCGCCCCGCTGGTCGCCGTGGCGCCGTCGCCGCGCCCCGTGCCCGCCCTTCCGCGCGCCACCTTCGATCCGGCGGCCGGGGATGAGGACGAGCGCGCGGCGGCGCCGCGCCGCCGCGTCCCGGCGGGCCTGATCGCCGCCGCGGTGGCGCTTCTGGTCGTTGCCGGCGCCGGCTACGGTGTCTGGCTCAACCGCGACGCCTTCTCCGACATGCTGGGGCTCGGCGGCAATGTCGTCGCCGGCGATCCGGCCGCGACCGAACAGCCGGCCGCCGAGACGGCGGCCGAGCCGGCGCCAGCGCCTGCCCAACGGGAAGAACAGCCCGTCGAGGTGGCCGCCGCCCAGCCGGAGCCGCCCGCGGCGCCGGCCGCCGCGGCGCGCACCGATCCCGCAGTGCAGAAATTCACCCAGCGCCTCAATGCCGACGGCACGGAGACCGACCCCGGCCGCGCCGGCGGCGAGCCGCGCATCGGCGAGGGCACCTCGCTCGCCGCCGCGACCGAAACGGCCCCCTCCACGACCGCCACCGACGCCCAGCCGGTCGAGGCCGCGCTGCCGGTCGGCCAGCGCGCCATCTTCTACGAGGAGCGCACCTCGCTCGCCGAGGGCAGCGCCGACAACGGCGCCACGGTCTGGTCGCTGGTGCAGGAATCGCCGGGCGGCGACCTGCCGCCCGAGCCCGCCGTGCGCGCCGAGGTGTCCGTTCCCTCGCGCGACCTGTCGATCCGCATGACCATCCGCCGCAACGCCGACCCGTCGCTGCCGGCGAGCCACATCGTGGAGATGATCTTCATCACCTCGGGCACGTTCGAGGGCGGCGGCGTGCAGAACGTGCTGCGCATCGCCTTCAAGAACTCCGAGGCCGCGCCCGGCGCGCCGCTGATCGGCATCCCGGCCAAGATCGCCGACGGCTATTTCCTCGTCGCGCTCAGCGACAACGACGCCGAGCGCAACCAGAACACGCAGTTGATGCTGCGCGAGCCGTGGATCGACATCCCGATCGTCTACCGCTCCGGCCGCCGCGCGCTGGTGACGATGGAAAAGGGCCTGCCCGGCGCAAAAGTGTTCGAGGACGCCATCCGCGCCTGGCAGGGCGCCAGCAGCGGCTGAGCGACTGCCGCTCCGCACCCGAGGCATGGTGCGCACAACCACTACGTCTTCATGAACCATTTGCGCGGGGCCTGGGCCATCGCGCTCCGCTACATCGCCAGCATCTCCATGCATTCTGTAGTGGAACGCAGCGATCATGCGAGGGGCGGAGACTCGCTTCACCGGCGGGGCGCGCATCTCACGCAGCGACGCTGCTGATCCGTACACCACGACCGGACCGTCGTGCCGGAAGGCGCCAGGCTGAGGAACGAAACCGGGCGGCGGGATAGATTTTCCCGCGGTCGCGAAAATTCCGCCGCGAAATCAGGCGGCCGGCTCCCGACGCACCCGCTCTTTGTCCCGCAGCCTGTCCCCTCGAACTCGCCCGCTTATCCCCCTGCGCAGCCATAGCCGCATCCTTTCCGCGAAAGGAGACGCGGGACATGGCGCGTGCATTTCGAGATTCCGTGGCCGCTTCCACGGCCGGGCGCTATCAGACGGCGCTCTTCCGCTTCGAGATGGCGATCTCGCGGCTGGCCCTGGCGCTGCACGCCGGCTACCGGCCGGACCAGCCGCGCGTGCCCGCGGGCAGCAGCGACGGCGGCCAGTGGACCAGGATGCCCGGCTGGGCGCGAGGACGCGAAGGGACGGCGCGGGACAATCTGCACCTTGTCGGCGGACGCCCTCGCGGCGGTGGCGCCGGCACCTACATCGCCGGCCGCTGGCAGCCGCTCACGCCTGCCCAGCAGACCCGGCTTGCGGTCAGCCAGATGGAGATGGAGGCAGCCCTGCGCGCAATGCACGAGATACTGCCGAACTGGAAGCCGCACCCGCAGGCGTACTGGACCGTCGAGGGCCTGATTGGAGCGAACATGGCGCAGGCCCGGGAGGCGCGCACCCTTCGCGAGCAATGGCGCAATCAGGGGATCGGCTACGGCCGCTTCAGCGCCGATTCGCGCGAAGCCCGCAACTCCGGCCGGCGCTTCACCCGCGAAGAGCGCGACGAAGTAAATCGCATCGGCAGGGAGTTCGGCTGCCACACTTGCGGCACGTTCAATCCCGGCACAATATCGGGGAACTTCTACATCGATCACCAAATCCCGACTGGCCTTCTGTTATCGCCCGCGAGACAAAGCCTGCTGCCGCATTGTATGTTTTGTAGTGCTAGACAGGGCGGTGTAGTCCGTCAGATTCAACGGAGAAGATAGATGGTGGACGATGTCTTTATCACGCCCATAAATTCGATATTGTTCGTCTCAGATGCTGATGGGGGCGAAACTCCTGAGATAACACGTGGGCCGTCGATCTGGAAAACCTCATCATGTGTGGCATTCTTGACATATCCGGAGCCGGATGGAGAAACCCATCTAATTACAGGAGCAATCGATGAGGTTCATCCGGGTCGCGCTGCTGATATGGATACAGTTATTCAGACACCGAACCGCCGCTTAATTGTTGAAACGTCTGTTCGGGAGATCGTCTTCGATATTCCGGTGCCAAAGGCGAAAACGCGGGTCGCAATCTGGCTTAGCCATCCGCGCTGGCCGGAAGAGGTGAGGATCGGAATAGGCTGATAGCCGTGAGCCTCGTCGCGCACATTTGGCCTCGCAAGCACCGAGCGGCGGCAAAAACGCCGTGGTTTCCCGCGGTGCTCTGCATTCCTGTTAGTCCATCACAGTCTCAGCATGGCGGTTTCGTGCGCGGATTTCTCCGGAGGTTGAACCGTGATTAGAAGGCACTTTATTGCCCCTCCGCACCTGCAATTTTTCATCTCGGATGAAAACCTGCCTGATGCGCCTATCCAAGGGGAACATGTCAAAATCATTTCAAACGGCAAATGCCTTTCAGTTCCATGCCGCTATTGGGAAGAAGGAAAGACCGAACTGGTTATCGGCGGCGCGCAGGACATCACAGAAGAGTCGCGTCCTCGTTTTGAGGGCACTATTCCTACCCCGAGCCGAAAGGTCGTGTTCTCTGACAGTGGGCTCACGCGACTTCTAACCGTACCGGTCGAATCTGAAACAACTCACGTCACCATCTGGACTGATGGTTCCCTACTTCCGAGTCGCATCGTCATCGCTCTCGATAAATAAAACGCCGCGGTTTCCCACGACGTCCTTGATGTCCTTGAAAGACGGCCGGCTTTCAGCCCGGTCGCGGCTCCATGCCGCCGTCCGGCTCGGGTCCCTTCTTCTTGCAGCGCGCACCGGCGGTCGGCACCGCCGTGCCGCGTCTCGGCGGCGTGTCGTCGCCGAGATCGCGCGGAAACCTCATACCCGACCATCAGCTTCCAACCGCGCTTCTGCGGTCACCCGCCCGACAGTCCTTGCTACCACACTGCTTGTTGTGCAGTCTAAGGCAAGGTGGTGCAGTTACGCAAATCGAGAGGAAGCGGTAGATGAAAGAGATTCTTATCGCACCAATGAACTCGATTCTTTTTATTTCCGGGTCTCAGAACAGCGAGATATCGGAAATAACGCGAGACGCGATGATATGGGCGACTGATACATGTGTCGCATTTGCTACTTTCCCCGAAATCGACGGAGAGACACGTGTGATTCTCGGAGGGATACGAGAGGTTGATCCGGGACGACCACCCGATATGGACACGCCTATAGATACCCCCAATGGTCGCCTGATAGTGGAGTCGGTCGGTCAGAAGATCGTGCTCGATACCTCGGTTTCGAGCTTGAAGACACGCGTTTCAATCTGGCGCAGCCATCCACAATGGCCGGAAGAAGTCAGGATCGGAATCGGCTGATGACAGATGAAATTCGTCCAGTACATCCAGCCGCGCAGTTCGTCGATCTTCATCTCTGATATTGGCGGCGGCGATTTGCCGAAACCAGTTCGCGGCGCGCAGATACTCTCGACGCCGACATGTGTACGAATTGCTATTCGCCCACGAGCGGAAGGCAAGACCCGCCTCATCTTCGGCCGTGCTGACGAAGTAGGTCTCAAGCGGCAGGCCGATTTCGACGACTGGCTGATATGCCCTTCGCGGAAAATCGCTATAGAGGACGGCGTCGGCAACGGCTTCCTGACGGCTCATTTGGAAACTGAAATGTTCCGCATCCGCATCTGGCGAAGCGCGCCGATCTCGCCAGGGCAAGTTGTGATCGGGTTTGACAGCGTGAACTACGTCCAGGACGCTGATACGCTTTGGGACTTTCCGCGCGAACTGTTCGTCCTGCGATCGGACCCTCCGCGACGTGGAAGGCGGTAGCAACGCAAAGACGCCGCGGTTTCCCGCGGCGTCCAGCATTTCCGATCATCCCGTAGCGTCGCTTCAGCCCGGCTGCGGCTCCATGCCGCCGTCCGGCTCAGGCCCCTTCTTCTTGCCGCGCGCCGCGCCGGCGGTCGGCACCGCCGTGCCGCGGCTCGGCGGCGTGTCGTCGCCGAGGTCGCGCGACGGCTTCTGGCCGGCGATGAGCTGCCGGATCTCGTCGCCCGACAGCGTCTCGTATTCGAGCAGCCCCTCGGCGATGGCGATCCATTCCTTTTTCTTCTTCTTGATCACGTCGGTCGCGAACTTGTACGCCTCGTCGATCAGCCGGCGCACCTCGGCGTCGATGATCTGCGCGGTCTCTTCCGACACGTTCTGCGTGCGCGCCACGGAATGGCCGAGGAACACCTCCTCCTGGTTGTCGCCGTAGGCGACGTGGCCGAGCTTGTCGGAGAAGCCCCAGCGCGTGACCATGGCCCGCGCCAGCTTGGTCGCCTGGTCGATGTCGGACGACGCGCCGGAGGTGATGTTCTCCTTGCCGAACTTGATCTCCTCGGCGACGCGCCCGCCCATCATGATGGCCAGCCGCGACACCATGTACTTGTAGCTCATCGAGTAGCGGTCGCCCTCGGGAAGCTGCATGACCATGCCGAGCGCCCGCCCGCGAGGGATGATGGTCGCCTTGTGCAGCGGGTCGGCCGACGGCACGTTGATGGCGAGGATGGCGTGGCCGGCCTCGTGATAGGCGGTCAGCTCCTTCTCGGCCTGCGTCATGGCGGACGAGCGGCGCTCGGCGCCCATCATGATCTTGTCCTTGGCGTCCTCGAACTCGGCCATGGTGACCAGCCGCTTGTTGCGGCGGGCGGCCATCAGCGCGGCCTCGTTGACGAGGTTGGCAAGGTCGGCGCCGGAAAAGCCCGGCGTGCCGCGCGCCAGCACCTTGAGGTCGACATTGGGCGCCAGCGGCACGTTGCGCACATGCACCTTCAGGATCTTCTCGCGGCCGATGATGTCCGGGTTCGGCACCACGACCTGCCGGTCGAAGCGGCCCGGACGCAGCAGCGCCGGATCGAGCACGTCGGGCCGGTTGGTCGCTGCGATGAGGATGATGCCCTCGTTCGCCTCGAAGCCGTCCATCTCGACCAGCAGCTGGTTCAGCGTCTGCTCGCGCTCGTC